>JBHJGW010000065.1:0-4346 GCA_050331415.1 Opitutales bacterium
ACAATTTCGACGGACGCAAGCACGCCGAACTGAAGTTTAGCCAGAACCAGTCCCTCGAACACCAGGTCGGTCCCATTGAAATTCAGCGCCTGCGCAAGGGCGGCCCGCAAAATGGTTATGAGGAGGAAGCCATTGTACACCAAGGACGCCTTTTTGCCCGCTCCCAAACAAATTTCCTGCGCACCATCTTCAGCCAACGCTAGTCATGGCCAAGCAACCCAACGATCCGGGATTCGATCCAGTGACCGACGGTCTGCCGATGATGTGGGAGACCTTCAAAAAGACCGCTCGGGTCAACACGGATGGCGAAGGAGTCTCTCGGCTTTTTTTGACCATCATCATCACGCTTTCGCTACCCGTGCTCGTTTTTTGCCACCACCAAATGGGGCCAGGCTTTTTGAGCATCCGGGCACTGATTGCCAGCATGATCTACCTCGCCTTTTTCGGGATGGCCAGCTCGGCTGCGGGGGATCATTCCGTCAGCGCGCTCGGTAACCTGTTCATCACCGCTTTTATCGTTCAGCGACTGGTTTCGGCGTATCAGAAAGAAGCGAAAGGCTACCCGATTCCACCGAACAGCATCGGCATACCGTGGATTTGCCAACTCGGCGTTCCCCACCAACTCGCAGGCTACCTGATCGAGCCCGGGCTGATCCTGCTGGCGGCCCTGATCTGCTCAGCCCTGGGCCTGACCGTTGGCAATGTCCTGCTCTTAGCGGCTCCTGCCGTCTTCTTGCTGCATTTGTCGGTCGAGAATCAGACCCGGGCTAAGTTTGGCGCGATCCGGGACGCCAAATATACCGAGCAGGCCCAGCAGCGCCACTACCGCTCGATCAAGGGTGATGCCACCCTCAAAAATCCGTTCTCCCAAGCTAGAGTGAATCCGAACCTGCGAGGCGGCAAGGGGCAGCCGTAAGGCTTTAGTCCGGCGTGCTCAGCTCATTGTAAAGGTGAGCGAGGTTCTGGAGGTCGTCGCTATCGAGCGTGGCTGGGTCACTACTCAGGAGGATCTCGGCGTAAGACTCAAAAATCCCGGCATAACGGGGTTCCCGGCTGACGATCCGTCCGAGCCGCTGTTCGCTGAAACAGGCTCCCGCCAAAGTATAGATAGGGAAAAAGACCAGCCGCTGGAGGTTTCGCGCGATCCACAGCGGGGTGGAAATCAGAAAGGCCAGCCCCGCATTGTGGCGGTTGTCGCAGTATTCCACGATTTCCTGGTGGATCTCCAGAATCTGCTCAATCAGGGCTGAGACCACGTTGGTGAACCGCTGCGGCAACCAAAGGCGCGACATGGGCAAGAGCGCAATGAACCCCGCCAGCAAATAAACCGCCGGGGCCGCTCCAATCAAAATGGCCAAGATTTCCCAGAAGCCGAAGCCCGGAACACTGAGCGCAATCATCACGGGGACGAAGCATAGACCGACCAAAAACGTCATTGCGTAACTCAGCGCGATCATCGCCACCATCGGAATATCCTCCGACAGTTCCTGTTTGAGGATTTCATCCACGGTATATCCTCCCGAGATCACCACTTCTTCATCCCGCCGCTTGTAGCCTTTCGCCTTCACTTCAGGCCAGACTTCCCGCAAACGCGCCTGCAACTCGTGAGCGTTGGCCCGCAGGACATCCTCGGGCGCAGGCGGTGTTTTGCTTGAGGAGTTTCCTGATGGATTGCCGCGCAAGTGGGCGTGCACCAGCTCTATCGCATCATCGATCAGCCGGAAGTTTTCCGCAAAGACCTCAATGACCTCTTCCGGTGGCTTCATCGAAGCGATCCGGTCGGGATGCCAGCGTTTGGCAGCGCGACGTCGCAGCGAGGGCAAATCGCTTTCCCGGAGGTCACCAAGACCGCCCGCACCCAGAATCTTCAGGGCGCGTTCCAGAGTCAGCGGCATAGTGGCGGACATGGCAGCAGGCTTCCGGAAAGGCGAAGCAACAACTGCGCCCACCGCTGGAAACTGAAGACTTGGTATCGGCGAGCAACCGGCGAAATTTGCCAAACACTACCCGCACAAATGGTGCGAGTTCTGCTTGCTCAATCCTTTGTCACTATCTTTTTAACCGAAAATCTTGTCGCTCTTCCGATGAAGAACTTCACCCGTTATTGCATCGTCTCATTTTGCGCTTTCTTCTTCTCTCCAGGCGTTCCCGCACAAGCCCAGGCGCAAGTGGGTGACCCCTCAGAATTAAGGGCGCAGCAAGCACAGTTGAAAGCGCCGCCACCTGCCACCGCCTCAATTGAAACGAATGGGTTTCGCTTTGATATGGTTCACGCCGTGGCAAAGGGGAACAAAGTGGAGGCGTTTTGCAGGATCATTAGTCTTGAGGAAAATCAGCGACTGCATGTGTGCGGAAATGATTCAGCCAACAATAAAAGATCCCGATTGATTGATGCCTTCGGTGAAGAATATTTTCCAGAAGCGGTTACGCTTGGACGAGTTGAAGGCCGTCGCTATGCAATAAATCGATTAACCAGGGGTGTTCCGATCAAAATAACCCTTTTCTTTGAATTGGAAGCCACTGACTTGGCGTATTTTCCTCTTGTAGAATTTTTGTGTCGTGGTGGACCTGACAACGAATATTTCCGGGTCTCGTTCCGCGATGTGCCTATCGAACGTCGCTGAAAACTGCTTCTTATAGCCCCGGTTGCCGGGGCTTTTTGGTGGGTTGCGGCTTACACTCGGAGGGCCCAGGCTGCTTTCCAGCCGCAGGCGTAAGCGCTTTGATCCGTTCGAGCACCTGTTTCTTGTGCGCTTCCGGGACCGATCGGCCAAAGTTGCGCGCGAGCGCTTCGACGTCCTTCGGGGAAAATTTGTCTGGCTGTTCCTTCATGACGCTTCGCGGTTAAGAATGTCCTGGAGCGCTTTCGTCACGCCAGCGACCCAATTGTGGGCAGTCCCGAGTGAAATTCCAAAGCGCTGCGCAATTTCTTCGTAAGTGAGACCCTCGCGGTGTTTCGCCCAAAAGGCTGCTTTGTGATCGGCCTTCTCATCAAGCTCCGGAAACTTCTCCCAGAAGCGCTTTTGCAGCGCGGCCTCCTGCCGGGGCGTGGCGGCCTCTTCCGCCCTGGCTTGCACGCCGGCGACCTCCGGGGCGTCCAGGCCCAACGTCGCCGAGCGCTCCCGGCTGCGAAAGTCTGAATTGGCCAGCCATCTGGCTTTCTGAAGGAGCTTGGAAAGATTTCGGAAGTCATCTGTCGGGTAGCGCTCATAAGCGTAGAGCCAGACCTGCTGCGCCAGGTCCTGAGCCCGGTGGTAGTCGCCGGTGCGGTTGACAAGAAAACCCAACACCGCGCCCGAGCATTCATCAAAGGCCGCTTCAAATGCCTGCTCCCGAGACAGGTCCCGGCGGCGAACTCCCGTATCGCAGATCGCTTCGGCTTTGGCGGCCTTGGCTTCGGCCAGCAGGTTGCGTCGCGTCGTCATCGGTTTGTCGCACCACCAGCAGAATCTGCGCAAAAGTGGGCCTAAGACTGAAAATCGGAGTCTGCCAAGTCGTTTTGTTTGGCGAGAGCAAAAACTATGGACTCGAACACCGCACAACTCATCTCGCTCAAGGCTGCCGCTGCGCGCCTTGATCTGTCGCTTCGGGCGGTTTACCGCCTGATCGCGCGCGGAGACCTTCCGCGCCCCGTCAAAGTCGGAGGCTCCAGCAAGCTCTTCGTGAGCGACCTAGACGCCTATCTCGAAGCGCTCAAGGCCAACCGCAACCGCTAAACCCTTGTTGTCATGACCATCATTCCTGTATCCAAAAGCGGAGGCATCCATCTGCCGCCGGAAATCCTCGCCGAACTCCAAGGCGCGGACTACCTTCAGGTGCGCAAAACTGCCAAGGGCATCTTGCTGGCTCCCGTGGTTATCACGCCTCTGATTCACCGGCCTGAAAAACCAGCTATTGACAATGATAGTAGCGAATGATACTATCACTACCATGAGGCCTCCCTTTGTCATCAGCTCAACTATGCTGTCCGAAATCAGTCGCATTGAGCGGCTGATTGGTCAGATCGAGAGCTTGGATGCCCCCAGGCCACAGCCACAGCTACGGCGGGCCAATCGGATACGAACGATTCAGGGGAGCTTGGCCATCGAGGGCAACACCTTGAGCCTTGAGCAGGTAACTGCGGTGATCGAGGGCAAGCCGGTCCTCGGTAAGCCCTCTGAAATCCAGGAAGTCAAAAATGCCGTGGCGGCTTATGAGGCCATAGCCACGTTTCATCCGCGACGCTTGAAGGACCTACTGAAGGCCCACCGCGTGTTGATGGATGGCTTGATTCCCTCGGCCGGGCGCTGGCGCAGCGGTAACGTGGGCGTGATCAAAGGCAGCAAGGTCTCACATATCGCTCCAAA
>JBHJGW010000066.1:0-2156 GCA_050331415.1 Opitutales bacterium
GATCCTTTTCCCCCTCCTGCCGCAGGAGCATCAGCAGCGGGTGGTTGATAGCAGTGGCGCGGGCCAGGGCACCCTCAGTTTGAGCGGTTTCTGGCGTTTCCACGAATTCGGCGTGGGATCCGGGTGCGGCCCGGCGAGCAATTTGACGTCCCTTGCGGACCAGCAGCCATACCTTTCCCCGTTCCTGCGGGTCAGATTGCTGCTGAGACAGGAACCGCAACGCCGTCCGGCTGCTATTCCAGTCGAAGTCATAGCCTTCTTCTAGGAACTCCATGGTCTGTTCAATGTTTTGGAGGATCTGCAGAGCATCCGCCACTGGCACGAGGTAAGGCTGGTCGGCGTCGGCAGGTTGGTTGAGCCGGTCGAGGTGTTGGTCGATTTGCTGAACAATCCCCGCAATATGGGTTTTGTAGCCAGTCTGGAAACCGATGGGCAGAATGCGGCGATGAGGGCGGAGTGTGCGGGTGTGGGAAAGCAGTAATTTGTTGGGACTACACGGGATGATGCGTCCACGAGGATCTTGCCGGATGAACTGCACCGCTTGGTCGCCCCCGCGCTCGATGGCCTCGCGCAGAGCCGAGTCGAAGTCCTCGATGTCGAACAGGGTCCGCAAGATGGGGTTGAGGGTGTAGAAGCGGGTAACGGCGATATCCGACAGCGGCCGATAGCCGAACATCCGGGAGTGCTGGAGAACAGTGTCCTGCTGAAAACGCCGCGGGCTGCGCCCATAGAAGAAGCCGATCAGATTGCTCAGGGTCACGCCCCGGTCGAGCACCTGCCCGCCGATAAAGATGTTGAAGGGACAGCGAAGCTTCAACTGGCCGGTACGATCGAGCATGGCGACGACCTCTTCGTCGGAGTTGACCTTGGTGATCATCACCTCGCCGTTGGCAAGTGACTGTTTCACGGCTTCGACCACCTCTGGGAGGTCCGGCAGGTAATCGCCTTTGAGGTTCACCGAGACGGCCAAGTCGCCGTAGCTCCCGCGGATAAGCTCCTCCACCACCGGATCATTTTGGACAACGGCTTCTTGCGATCTTGCCACCAAGGTGTTGATCAACCGTTCCTGCCACTCGTGAGCACTCTTCTGCATCTCCGTGTGAAACAGAAAGCTGAACTTCGCGCGATTGACCGGCTTACCCTCTCGCCGCACTTGCATCCGCCGAATGCTCCCGCCGACGAGAAAGTTGAAAAAGGCACGACGCAGAGCGGGGATTGCCGGGCTGGTCAAAATCTCAGTGAGTTTTAACCGGCGCCCATCCTCACGGCGGAGGATCGACATCTCGTGCTCAGTCACAATGTGACGCAGTTGGTTTTGCAGGCAGGGCTCATCTTGCCGAGCTTCTGGCCCGAAGTAAAAGGAGCCTCCCACATATGCGTCGGGGACGGGCACGAGCTTCGTAAAGGCGGGGCGCGTGGGTTTGAACTCCAGCACGTTCGGAACCTCCGCAGCCGTGGGCTGGAGGTAGAGCGAATAAGGTGTCGCCGTTACCTGGAGAAAGCCACAGCGCTCGACGACGTTCCGCAGTTCACTGATCTTTTTCGGAATGGTGTTGGCCTCGACCTCGCCGTGTCGCCGCTTGAAACCGATAGACGCGTAGTCGGCCTCGTCATCGATGATCAGAACGCCCTTCTGCTGGAGTTCAGGAGCCGAGTCGAGGAATAGTCGGTGCAGCCGGTCGAGGTTGCGCGTTTCCTTTTTCGAAACGATGACGAGCTTTTTGCTCAACTCGTATGCAGTGAGCTGCGACGGCATCGAAATGATGTCGTAGGCGTCAAGCAGATCGTCGTCGATAAAGGTTTGAAACTCTTTCTCGATCCGCTGGTGGGTTTGCTGGACGAGGGCGGTAGAGTTCTTCGTGAGGATGATTGCGACGTCAAAGCTGTTGTCAAAAGCCAACGTCAGGATGGTGATGAAGGTCCGCGTCTTCCCGCTTTGTACCTTACCCAAGAGCATCCCGGGGCTGTCTGACGAGGTATGTCGGTTCAGTAACTCCGTAACGGTCTGCTCGGCGCAGTCGAAGGTGTCCTGGGAGTAGTCGCGATTGTTCGCGCGCTACTACGGGTAAAAATCCGCGTCGGTTTGAAGCGATTGGGGAAAGAGCAACTGAGTCATCCAGCAATATCATAATTGCAACAGAACCATCAGCCAACAC
>JBHJGW010000067.1:0-6063 GCA_050331415.1 Opitutales bacterium
ATAGCGGTTTTCTGGGTTTTGGTCGTCGTGCTGGCCCTCCATATTGGCCTGCACCTTTACGGAACCTATCGCTGGGAGGCCTACGCCTCCGAAAGCGAGGTCCTCACCAGTTGGGACCGCGTAATTCCCGACGAACCCGCCAGTTCTGACAACTTCTGG
Source organism: Opitutales bacterium (assembly GCA_050331415.1). Taxonomy (GTDB): domain Bacteria; phylum Verrucomicrobiota; class Verrucomicrobiia; order Opitutales; family Cerasicoccaceae; genus DAIQNO01. The sequence goes on from JBHJGW010000067.1 coordinate 160, forward strand.
GCGGCGCCGACCCTCGCTCTTGCGACACAGGCCGACACCACCACCTCCCAACAACGGAACCAGTGGCACGCATCCTGGGGGCCCCATCCCACGTTAAACACCGGACTGCCCTGGCGGACGTTGGAGATACCCGCCACGCGGGAAATCCTGGCCGAGCCGAATTGGGCTTCGTTTCAGCAGCAAGTCCGGCAGGTGCCGGATGTGCCCCTGCCGCCCGAGCCCCAGAGCCTCCAGCTCGACTTGCGGCGGCTCGTCATGCCTTATCAAAACTACCTCGATACGCTCTACGAGGCCACCGCCACACGCCCCCAAGCTCGCATCCCGGGCACCTACGACAAGCCGTGGGACCTGCCCCGGCCCGATCTTCAATTCATCGACGCCGTCGCCAGTCTCGTGTATTTCGACGGGCACCTCGCGCTCCTCCAACAGGACGATCGGCGCGCCTTCGCGGCCCTCCGCACCCTTGAGCGCATGGCCGCCACGGACCTGATCTCGCCGGCGGATTTCTCTGTGCGGCTCGCCGCGATGCACTTTTTACCGCCCCTTGCCCTTGAAGGCATCCGCCTCAATGCCTGGAGCGAGCCGCAACTCGCGCACCTCCGCCAGCTGCCCGCCACGACCACACTCTTCGAAGACTGGAAGCAGCTGGTCATCGCTTCCGCGGCGGTTTCCAGCGATACCGTGACGGCATTCCTGATTGAGGAGCGGGACGATGCCGAGCTGTCGGGTACCGACGCCAGCCAGCGGTTCGTCTCGCGCTGGCTGGTCCCGGACGGTCTGTATCACCTGCTTCAGGTGGCGACTTGGAAGCGCGCGGAAGCGCTGCTTGCCCTCGCCGACGCCAGAACCAGGACAGCCAAACCCCAGGCGCACGGAGCGATGCTGGTGACCATGCGCGAGTCCATCAACCCGGTCGAAGGCGCGGCCATGCAGGCGCAACTGGCTTCGGTGGCCTCCTTGCCGCTGGTTGCCTATCTGCAGAACCAGCTAGACCAGATTGCGATCGCCGCCGCCCTCCGAGCCTACCGTCGGGAAACCGGCGACTACCCGGAAAGCCTTTCCGCCCTGGCCTCCGAGCTTCCGGCGATTGCGCTGATCGATCCCGTCAGCGGCGAGGCGTACGCCTACCGCCGCCTGGCACCCGGCGAATTTCACCTTGCCGGGGAGCCCTGGCCCGAATCCGTGGACGCCCCGGACGTTTCATGGGGCCTGCGAACGCCGCTGCCGGAACCGGAAGAAACGCAGGAGGAGGAGACGGAGTCACTCCGCGGCCAAGACAATCTCTCCGACTGAATCAGGCGAGCTCGACGGAGGGCGCGGCGGTGATCTCGATGGCAAGCGGGGCGCTCACATGCGCCTGCCAACCGTCACCTTGCCGCTGGAGCCTCAGCTCGATGCTGCCTTCGGCGAGGGGCAAGCGGCACTCCACCTCGGTAAGACTCGACGGCTTGGGGTCGATGACGTAACGGCTCGGGTCGCCTGGGACCAGCTGCCGAAGGCCGCAGATCTCGCGAACCGCGTACACCGCGGGCGATCCAGACCAGCTGTGGCAGCAGCTGCCTACATTGCGATGGGCCCGCGAGAAGCACTCGTTGAGTGTTGGGTAGCCCAGATTCTGGAGAAAGCCATAGTGTTCGCGGATGAGCGTTTCAGCGAGCTCCGTCCGGTCATTCTTGGCCAGGGCGGGAAGGAGGTACTGGAAGAAGTACAGCTCCGCATGTCCGGAGAACTGGCCTTCCTCAATCCCCCGGCGGTAGTTGTCCCGCAGCAGGGGTTCGAGGTAGGCCAGCAAGCGCTCCGGGTCGCCGACGCCGAAGTGCAGTGCGAGAATGTTTGCGTGCAGAGCGGGCGTCCGTGCTTCGAGCGATGGGGCGAAGCGGCCTTCTTCCGCGATCCAAAGAGTGGCCTCCAGCGCGTCCTGCACCTTGGCGGCACTTTCACGGAAGGTGCGGGCCTCGTCAGCCCGCCCGGTCCATTCCGCAAGGTCGGCGCAAGCGCACAGCGCGCCGTAGCGGAACAGGTTCAGCACCGCATTGGCCTCGCCCTCGCGCTCCGAGCGCAAGACGCCCCAATCGATGAACGGGTGCATGCCTTCGATCGTATTCCACAGGCCGCTGGCGTGAGCCTCCCAGCGCGAAGAGGCGAAAATGCGCCCGATGGTCGGCCAAAGTTCGTCGACCGTGGCTCCGTCACCAGTGAAGTTCCAGTAGTCGCGCAGCGCGAGCATCCAGATCAGCGTAAAGTCCTCGTGCGGGCGTGAGAGCCACGAAGGCGCGCACGGCTGCAGTTGGCCGTCCTCGCGCTGCGCCTGGGCGAACAGGTGCAGGAAACGGCGTGCAATGGAAAAGTCATGACTGAGCAAGCGGTTGAGGTGGATGTTCACGTAGCCGTCACCCAGGTACGTCCCGCGTTCACGCCAAGGGCAGTCGGAGTAGGCTTCGTCCGTGGATGCCACGAGCGTATGCAGCCCCTTCTCGAACGCCCAGTCGAAGACGCTTTCGCCGCTTTCAAAGCCCGCGCGCTCGGCCGACAGGGTGCGCCGTGAGCGGATAAACACGTCGTGCAGACACAGCTCGACCTCAGCGTCCGGGTCGGGGTTGCGCAGCGTGATCTGCAGGTAGATCCCGCCGCGCGGATTGCCCACCTCGATCTGCTGTCGACCCCCGCGCAGAATGAAGCGGTCGGTAGCGTCGGTAAAGGGGTTGGAGCTGTACAGGTTGACCATGCCCCGGTCCGGCGAAAGCCAGTCGTCATAGGCAACATCGAGCACTGTTCCGGGAGGCGCCTCGACGTCGATCACGGCCTGGCCGTAATACTCGTCGGCGAAATCCAGCGTCCAGGAGGCCGCCGCCGCATGCTGGCGGCCGACCGATTTCCCCTGCGCCCACGGGAGGTCTTCTGCCGCAAAAGGTTCGGCAAAACGGTCCCAGCCCATCAGGCGTCCGGGCGTGAGGGGCTCGATCGCCCCGGAATTGGCCTCCCAACGCCTGGGCAGCGCAAACTGTTCGGCAGCCATATTGACGAGCAGCGGCTGCGGCTCGTCCTCCAGCGGCGAGATTACCAGCGGGCTGCGCTCATCCTGCCGGGGTGCGGCGTGAAAGGTAATCCCGGTGGCCTTGTCGACCGCCAACAAGTACGACCACTGTTTCGTGAGGACTTCGAAACGTCCGGAGAGGAAGTTCCAGCCCTGCTGCAAATCGAGCTCGGCCCGGGCGTGATTGCCGAGGCCCGTATCCGTTTCCATCTGGAGCGGCTGGCCATTCAGCTCCAACTCGGACCAGAAGCACTGCAGCGAGGCACGCTGAGCCTTCGGGGCGTACAGCCACGTGGCGAATCGGCGCTTTTTACGGGAGTATGAGGCCTCGTGACGGTAATCGTGGTCAATTGTCTGAAAGCCGACCAGACGCCAGTCATCGGCCAGTTTGCCGCAACGCACAAACCGCGCCGGCGTCAGTGGCGTGTAGGCCGGATAGGGCACGCTGCGCGGTGCCGGCATGGGCCAAGGCTGATTAGGCGCCTCGACGGGCGCGACCAGCGGCGCATCCCCCGAAAGCTCCGCCGTAAGGGTCCGCGTGTCACAAATCTCCGCCGGGTTTTGTGCAAAGCTGAAATGGGGGGCGTTTTCATCCCAGGCCCGGTGGACGCGCGCCTGCCAATGCCCGGGTGTGGTAAAATCGTAGCCCTGGCCGATCCCGGCAGCGATAAAACCCGGCTGGCCGTCGGGCATGCTCTGGAACGAGGAGCAACCGTAGAAGTTGACCTCAACGCGAACCCTATTTTGCGGCTGGTCGAGCCAGGGAGCAAGATCGTAGCTGTCGAACTCCGGAAACTGCGTCACGAAACGTCCGGGTCCATAGGCGACAAAGCGGTCGTTGACAAAGAGGCGGAATCGCGTGTCGGCGAAAAGATGCAGCCAAACGGCATCGTCAGAACTATTCTGTACCAGCTCCTCGAAGATTACAAACTGATTTTGCCACGATGCCGGTGAGGGTACCCAAATATAGCGGGACGAATCGAAAACGCTGGCGGGAGGAACAGATTCCGCGGAAGTCATGTACCGCGAAACCAACCCTGGCGACAGCTCAAAGCGAAGCGCAATCCTCTGAAACCGTTGAACCCTGCCCGCTCCCGACATTCCGTTTTTGCCTTTTCGCGGAGCCTTTGGTTGAAGTGCAGCTCAGGAGTCCACAACCGCATTCAACGCACCATGCAAGCCCTCGTCCTCGAAGAAAAAGGCCGCCTCAGCCTCCGCGATTTTCCCATCGACGAACCGCTCGGCCCGCGCGATGTCCGCATCAAGATCAGAACCGTCGGCATCTGCGGCAGTGATGTGCACTACTACACTCACGGCGCCATCGGGCCGTTCGTCGTGCGCGAGCCGATGATCCTCGGCCACGAGGCCAGCGGAGAGATCCTCGAGACCGGCGCGGACGTGACGCATCTGCACCCCGGTGACCGGGTATGCATGGAGCCCGGTATTCCCGATCCCAACAGTCGCGCCAGCCGTCTTGGCCTGTACAATCTTGACCCCGCAGTGCGCTTTTGGGCCACGCCGCCCGTACACGGCTGCCTTCGCCCGGAGGTGGTGCATCCGGCGGACTACACCTTCAAGCTGCCCGATACGGTGGGCTTTGCCGAAGGCGCAATGGTCGAGCCGCTCGCCGTCGGCATGCACGGAGCCACGAAGGCCCGCATCCAGCCCGGTGACGTCGCCGTGGTCGTCGGGGCCGGCCCCATCGGCCTCGTGACCGCGCTCAGCGCCCTGGCCGGTGGCTGCGCCAAGGTCATTCTGTCCGATGTTGTGCCCGAAAAACTCGCCCTCGGCGCAAGACTGGGGCCGATTGTGCCGGTGAACGTCGGCGAGCAAAACCTCGCCGAGTCCATATTGGCCGAAACGGGTGGCTGGGGAGCGGACATCGTTTTCGAATGCTCCGGCAATCCCAAGGCTGCCGCCGGGGTGTTCGAGCCGCTGTGCCCCGGCGGGACCGTGGTTTATATCGGCATGCCAACCGAACCACTCTCCCTGGATGTCGTCGCGGCACAAGTCAAGGAAGCCCGGATCGAAACCGTGTTTCGCTACGCGCATGTCTACCCGCGTGCCCTCGAGCTGATGGGCAGCGGCCAACTCGACGTCAAACCGCTCATCACGCATACCTTCCCCTTCGAACAAAGCGTCGAAGCCTTTGACTTTGCCGTCGAGATGCCCCCGGACGGCGTTAAGGCACAAATCGCGCTGTGAACGCGACGGGGAACGGTTTTCACTGCCGTGTAATGAGGTTATACTGACGTCGCAAATGCCTGAGGCTCAGCGGCAAGAAACTTTTTTGCCAAGAGAGCCAAGCGTGCGCTCCGAAATTTGTCGGCATGGCGGGTTTTTGGTAAGCTGACCGTCATGTCTGGCCTACCTTGCAAAGCACCCGCCTCTAACCCCTACGCCGCCCAAGCTTTCCGCGCCTTCGCCGCAGCACGGGAGGCGCGACTCGCGCAAAAACTCTCGCGACCGACCAGGGATCAGACGCAATACCAAAAGGACAGCGCTGCAAGCCGGGCACACCGCTCACCAGGGACAACCCCTGTGCGCCCTCTTGCCTTCCCGCTACAGCATGGCTCCCGGACGCAGGTCCCGAGCTTCGGGGAAGCGCGAGAGCCAGCTATCCACAGCCTGGCAGAACTGGTCGACCTGCGCTCCGGCGTTGCCGGTGGCATCGCTCCCCGCGGCGAGCTCGTCGAGTTGTTCCCGGGAAAGTCCAAGGCGGTCGTCACCGGCAAGGCGCCGGAACAGGTCGTTCTCCCTTGCCGTCCCCCTCTGGAGGTCGCGGAGTTTCGCCAAACCGTGCTCCTTGATTGCCTCCTGGGCGGATTCGCGCCCCGCCCCCGCCCGCACGGCAGCCATAAGCACGGAAC
>JBHJGW010000068.1:0-7222 GCA_050331415.1 Opitutales bacterium
CCCAGCCCTTTGACCTACACAACCAAAATGTGGGGCAACCACTGGTGTTTGTCTTCGGCTATTGGGCTTGCCAGCGCCGTGGGGATTAATTTGCACCCCCGGTTATAAAAACGGGCGTTCCCCTGGGGGTTGGGGCCAGCAAGACCCGGACAGCTGTCCTCAGGTTTTAGATAGCACCGTCGCCCGACTCTTCGGTCCGGATGCGCACCGCTGCTTCAATCGGCACGACGAAGATTTTCCCGTCACCGATTTTACCGGTCTTGGCAGCGTTGGCCACGGTTTCCACGGTCTTCTGCATCAGGTCGTCCGGCACGGCAATGTCCAGCATGACCTTTGGCAGAAAGTCCACCGTGTACTCGCTACCGCGATAGATCTCGGTGTGGCCCTTCTGGCGGCCGAAGCCTTTGACCTCGGTAACGGTCATGCCTTCGATGCCGATCTCGGCGAGCGCCTCCTTAACCTCTTCGAGCTTGAAGGGCTTGATGATGGCTTTGACTAATTTCATCGTAAACAGTCTCCTTGGGTTATAGAGTTAATATCACGTTAGTACGGTTGCATCTGGGGCCAAGGCAAAACTAGACCTGATGCGTGGCTTGGAAGTCCGGGTAAGCGGCCTGGCCGTGCTCGCCCAGGTCGAGACCTTCGACTTCCTCCTCTTCGGAGACACGGACGCCCAGCGTGAACTTCAGGATCGCGAAGAAGATCAGCGCGAGAACAAAGGCAGTGGCACTGACCGCGAGTGTCCCGAGCAGTTGGACGCCAAAATTGGCCCCACCGAAGATACCCACGGCAACAGTGCCCCAGATTCCACACACCCCGTGAACTGAGATGGCGCCGACCGGATCGTCGATCTTGATCTTGTCGAACATGATAATCGAGAAGACGACGATGATCCCGGCGATGAAGCCGACCAGCGTGGCGGACCAGACGCCCATCGCATCCGCACCGGCAGTGATGCCGACGAGGCCTGCCAGGAAGCCGTTGAGCGCCATTGAAAGGTCGGGCTTTTTCAGCAGGATCCAGGCAATCATGATCGAGCCCAGGCAACCCGCGACTGCCGCCATTGTGGTGGTCGTGAAGACGAGGCCGAGGCCGGAGGGATCAGCGGAAAGGACCGAACCACCGTTAAAGCCGAACCAGCCGAAAAACAGCAGGAAGACACCAATGGTTGCCAACGGCATGCTGTGACCGAGGATCGGCTTGATCTTGCCATTTTCGAGGTACTTGCCGAGACGTGGCCCGAGCAGGAGGACGCACGCCAAGGCGCCGAAACCGCCAAACGCGTGAACCACGGAAGAACCGGCGAAGTCGTAGAAATCCAGGCTTGCCAGCCAGCCACCGCCCCAGTGCCAGGCACCGATGATCGGGTAAGCCAGACCCACAAACAGGGTCGAGAAGATCATGAAGCTCGGAAGCTTGATGCGCTCAGCAACAGCTCCAGAAACGATCGTCGCGCCGGTAGCGGCAAACATGGCCTGGAAGATAAAGTCGCCAAAACCCGTCATGGCGAGGCCAACGCCACCATAGCCAAAGGTGCTGAGCTCCCCTTCGTTAAGATCGCCGATTGCGTCCCCGAAGCTGAGGACGCCCTCGATGATCCAGCCACTCGGATAGTGCGTATTGAAGCCGATCAGCGCATAGGTGAAGATGCCGATCGAGATGATGAAGCAATTCTTGAAGAGAATGTTCACCGTATTCTTCGCCTGCGTCAGGCCCGATTCGAGCGTGGCGAAGCCGAGGTGCATGAGGAAAACAAGACCTGCGGCGATCACGGTCCACAGCATCGACGTCGTGAAGAAGTCGAAGGCGTACGCGTATTCGCCCTGGTTTTCGAGCAACGCGAGGTAATCGGCGGCATTGCCGTCACCCGCTGCGGCAGCCTCCGCAGCGGGGCGCATCACGGACTGGGTATACGCGGAGAAATCGCCAATCGCCTCTTCGACGCTGAAGGCAGCTTCCTCCATCGCCGCTTCGGCTTCGCCAGCAGCCTCTTCCATGGCGCCTTCCATGGCGGCACCCGCTTCCTCGAGTTCGTTTTCGACCTCACTGTCCTGAGCCAGAGCCGGCGTCAGCCCCCAACCGAGGGCGCCGGACAGGCCTGCCAGGGCGAGCAGGGTTTTAAATTTTCGCAGAGATAGGTTCATAATCAGTTGTCTTTGACTTAGTTGGTTTAGAAAAAAGTGAGCGGCTGCCAGGTGGAGCCATCACGCCAAGCCATTGAGCAGCCGATGTGCCAAGGGTGCAAAATCCCCAGAACGGCCGTGCAAACCGCCGAATAGGCCTTCAATTATTCTTGTAAGCCTTTGTTATAAAAATGCTTAACGAATTCCTACATTTTTGTAGCATTTTGCTCAAACGGCAGCTAGGTCCCAGAACAGCTTGAGCAGGCACATCCAAAGATCGGACTTAAAATGGGCGATGGCGTTATTGCTGACGTTGGCTTCGGGTATCGCGTTATGGCACCTTCGCCCAGTCCACCGACCTCTAGCAGCGACCGCGATCTGGCGGGAGTTGCAGGAAGCGGCAAAGCGGCATGCGCTCGACCCCCATTTCGTCTGGGCGATCTGCCACGCCGAGAGCAGCCTCGACCCCCTTGCGGACAGCGGTAAGGCACGCGGGCTCATGCAGCTCACGGAACCCGCCTGGCGGCAGGTGCGCCGTGACAGCTACCTGCGCGCCTGGGTATGGCCGGAAAATCTGGAAGCCGGTTGCGCCTATCTGTCCTGGGTGCGAGACCAACTTCCCCCGGAACACCGCAGCCATGCCCATATGGCGGCTGGCTACCGTTTCGGTGTCGGCGCGTTGAAGCAGGCGGAGTATGATGTGGAGCGGCTGCCGAGCCCCACTAACTTGTTTTACCAGCAACTGTTCGCCGGCAACTCTCGGCCTGTGGCACCTCCGGAGTAGCGTTCGGGAAGCGAATTTCCAGGCGGCGCAATTTAAAGATAAAATGGTCTTGATTTATTTAGTCGAAAAGCCAAGCTTGGTTCAACGATTGGCGATGCGCGCCGGTCTTTTTGAACGCTTCCCCCTTCCCTTCCATGAATCCGATGTTTTGTTTCCAATGTGAACAGGCCGCCAAGCAGACCGGCTGCACCGCCGTAGGGACTTGCGGTAAAGACCCCGAAACGGCCGCGCTGCAGGACCTGCTCGTCTATGCGCTCAAAGGAATCTCCGTTTTCGCCCATCGCGCTGCCTTGGAGGGCTACCGGAGTGATGCGCTCGACAGCTTCACCCTCGACGCACTTTTCACGACCGTGACCAATGTCAACTTCGACCCAGAGCGCATGCAGCTGATGCTGCAACGCGCCGCGGAGATGAAGGCGCTGGCCAAGGATCTCTGCCGACAGGCTGATGCTGGAACTGAGTTTGGCGACGTTCTCGATCGCGCGACGGAATGGGAGCCTGAGCCCGACCTTGACGCGCTTGTCCGGCAGGGCGAGCAGATCGGCGTTGAACACCGTCAGCAAGTGCTCGGCCACGACATTCTCGGCCTTCAGGAAATGCTGACCTACGGCCTGAAGGGGATGGCGGCCTACGCGCACCACGCCTGGGTTCTCGGGCAAACCGATCCGCTGGTTGCGGCTTTCGTTTATGAGGCGCTGGACTACTTGGCCACCGGCCGGCAATCCGCCGACAAGCTCCTCGAGCTCTGCCTGGAATGCGGCGAAGTCAACCTGCGTGTAATGGAGCTTCTCGACACAGGTCACACCGAGACCTTTGGCCATCCGGAGCCGACCGTGGTGCGTACGGACCCTGTCCCCGGAAAGTGCCTTCTGGTTTCCGGTCACGACCTCGCCGACCTCGAAGCCATCCTGCGCCAGACCGAAGGCAAGGGCATCAACGTGTACACCCACGGCGAAATGATTCCCGCTCACGGCTACCCCGGGCTGAAAAAGTTCCCGCACCTGATCGGCACCTACGGAGGCGCCTGGCAGAACCAGGCCCGTGACTTCGACGTCTTCCCCGGCGCGATTGTCATGACGACCAATTGCATCCAGCGTCCCAAGCGCAGCTACCAGCGGCGGATTTTTACCTGCGGCATGGTCGCCTGGCCGGACGTGACCCATATCAACGACCGGGACTTCACTCCCGCCATTGATGCTGCCCTCGCCGCACCCGGTTTCACCGAAGCCGGGCCGGGCAAGACCATTATGCTTGGCTTTGGCCACAACGCCGTCCTCGGGGTGGCCGACAAGGTCATTGATGCCGTAAAAGCGGGGCATATTCGTCACTTCTTCCTCGTGGGTGGCTGCGACGGCGCCAAGGCGGGCCGAAACTATTACACCAATTTCGTCGAGAACACTCCCGACGACACTGTGGTGCTGACGCTGGGCTGCGGAAAATTCCGCTTTCACAAATCTGAGCTCGGTGACATCGGCGGCATCCCGAGGCTGCTCGATTGCGGCCAGTGCAATGACGCCTATTCCGCGATCCGCATCGCAGGCGCTCTGGCCGAGGCCTTCGACTGCGATATCAATGAACTGCCGCTGACGCTCAACATCAGCTGGTACGAGCAAAAGGCTGTCGCCGTGCTGTTGACGCTCCTGCGCCTGGGCGTCAAAAATATCCGACTCGGGCCGACCCTGCCTGCCTTCGCGACGCCGGGGATCCTCAAGATTCTGCAGGACAACTACGGCCTGCAGACGATCACCGACTACGAATCCGACCTCGCCGCAGCCCTCGGCTAAAGGAGGTTGGGCCAAGTACCAGAAGAATTTTAAGGAGCCGCCGTTTTTGACTTGCCCAGGCGTTACGGCGGTTCTTTTATCTCCAGCTTGCGTTAGAGGCCGGCAGGTGACTGCCCGCTTCCGCGGCCGCCGGCATTCGCGCCGGGAGAGCGGCGTCTCGGCCCTTGAAGGCTAAGGCGCGGATGCCACATTTGGCATTCCCAAGGCCGTGCACCACATCATACATCCCTATGGCAGAAACTCAAGACAGCATCAAGGAAACGCAGGTTGACAAGACCGGCGTAATCGAAAAATACCGCCTTCACGACAAGGACACCGGCTCACCCGAGGTCCAGATCGCGCTACTCACCGCGCGCATTGTCCACATTACTGAGCACCTGCGCACGCACCGCAAGGACTTCCATAGCCGCCGCGGGCTGATCCTGATGACGGGCCGCCGCCGTAAGCTGCTCAACTACCTCAAGCGCACGAATCTCGACAAGTATAACGAGATCATCAAGAGCTTGAACCTCCGCCGCTAACGGATCCCAACGCCGTTTTATCGGAGAGATACAACCCCGGCCAGCCCGCTGTTTTAGCGCGCTGGCCGTTTCGTGTTGACGCCCCTCCCCGGCCCCCGCATCCCGGCTAACCTTTTATATGGACATGCTGGAAACGCTCCTCGTCGGGGTCGTCATCATGCTGGCTCGCGCCGGCGACGTCACCATCGGCACCTTGCGGGTCATCTCGGTCATCGACGGTCGAATGAAAACCGCCTTCATGCTCGGCCTAGTCGAGGTGACGATCTGGTTGGCAGTCATCACCGCCACCCTCAGCAAAGTCGAGGAGAACCCCTGGCTGGCGGTCTTCTTCGCGCTCGGCTTCTCGCTGGGCAATGTGCTCGGCATCCTGATGGAGCGGAAACTTCCCCTGGGCAACCTCACTGTGCGGGTGGTCGGAGGTGATGCCGTTCGCGAGATCGCGAAAATGATCTGGGATGCCGGCGCTGGAGCCACGCTGGTGAAGGGAGAGGGCCGCACGGGAGAGCGCTGGATGCTTTTCTCGTTCCTGCCCAAGAAGCACATGCCGAAAGTCGCCGCAATCCTCAAGCCGTACAAGGACGAGATCTTCTACACCTTCGATTACGGCGGCACCGCGAACAAGACCCTGCTTACAGCCGACGCCCGACCCCGGGCTGCCCGCGGCTTCCTCAAACGTAAGTAAAAAGTGCCTATTCGCGAATGGGAGCGGCTTCGGGCGATTCAACATCAGCGGCAACTCGCATTCATATTCTGTCGGTAACCCAGGTCTGATTGGCTTGGACCAGGGACCTGGAGACCTCCCCGTCCGATGCTTTTCCTCGAATCGCTTTGGCCCCGTTTAGCCGAGTCTGCTGACACCGGGCGCTGGCCAGAAAGGCTTGCCCCGCTGGCGGTTGCGGCCTTGGAACCTGAGCGAAACGGTCACTGGCCACGCTGGCAGCCCGCCCTTGACAGTTTGCCGCGGGTAAGCCCTTCGCAGGTCAATCTTGACCATCCGGTCGTCACGATCGGTATCGAGGACGACCTGAGCGCGGAAGCAGCCGCCGCCCTGCCCGCTCATCTCGACGCACTGCACCCTTGGCGCAAGGGCCCCTGGAAATTCTTTGGGCAGGCCATCGACACTGAGTGGCGGAGCGACTGGAAGTGGGAGCGACTGGAGCGCGGTCTTCTAGACGTTGGCCTCAAGGAGGCGGTGAGGGGGTGGAGGGTGCTCGATATCGGCGCCGGCAACGGCTACTATGGCTGGAGGTGGCGAGGGCTCGGTGCCGATCTCGTCCTGGGCCTCGACCCTTTCCTCGCTTATGCGGTCCAGTTTGCGGCTGCCAAACGCTACCTCGTCGACGAGCCGGTGTTCCACCTTCCGCTGGGAATCGAAGCCCTCGACGGCCTCGACGCAGCTTTCGACTGCGTCTGCTCCTTGGGCGTCATCTATCACCGGCGCGACCCTGTCGAGCACCTGAGGCGACTTCAGAGCCTGTGCCAGCCCGGAGGCCTTGGCATTGTCGAAAGCATCACGATCCCGGGTGCCGCGGGAGAATGGCTGGAACCGCAAGGTCGCTACGCCCGCATGCGTAACGTCCACTGGCTACCGACGCCTGGCACGCTTGTGGCGACAATGCGAGCAGCTGGCTGGAGGGACGTTCAGGAAATCGACACCTCGCGAACGACAACCGACGAGCAGCGTTCGACTCCTTGGATGCGCTTCGAGTCTCTGGCGCAATGCCTCGACCCGAAGGCCGCGGACAAGACTGTCGAAGGCCACCCCTCCCCCTGGCGTTCGCTCGTCTTTGGTCGCGCCTGAAACGCTCGCCTGCCACTGTGATCCACCGGGGTCTGCCCCGAGCCACGCGACCGCCTTTCTTGCGGTCGAGCTTTCGTAAGCGTCATCAAAGAGCGTGGTTCCAAAAGGGCTTGGAGGTTGAACGCTTTCCGGTGACCTTTTAGGCTCCCGCCATGAAACTCACCAAAGCACTCGACCTTGCCGACTCTGGCGACTGGCACGGCGCCCAC
>JBHJGW010000069.1:0-2190 GCA_050331415.1 Opitutales bacterium
AGTTCCCCGATCCTCTGCAGAAGCGTCAGGCTCTGCTGCGGCGTCAGCCCGAATCCGATGCCGGGGTCGAGCACCAACGCATTGCCGCTTATGCCGGCCCGGTCGGCGACGCCGAGCGCTTCGTCGAAATAGCGCTTGGCCGCCTCGACGATGTCCCCGCTTGCCGGACGCAGACGAGCGTTGTGCATCACGATGACGCCCACTTGGTACTGCGCCGCGACATCTGCCAGGGCAGGATCGCCGAGCAGGCCGTGGACATCGTTCAGCACGCAAGCCAAACCCCCGGAAAATGCTTTCTCGGCGACGGGCGCTTTGGTCGTGTCCAGAGAAACCGGCGGCGTGTCCGGGTCAGCTTCAAGGGCCGTCAACACGGACTCAAGTCGCGCCCATTCATCGTCTGTCGATACGGGCTCAGCGCCAGGGCGGGTGGACTCGGCGCCGATGTCGAGCAAGTCGGCGCCCTCCGCCGCCATCTGCCTGGCCTGTGCAAGGGCGGCTGTCGGCTCCAGGCAGCGCCCGCCATCGGAAAAGGAGTCGGGCGTCACATTGAGGATGCCCATGAGGTACGAGCGCGCCCCCCAGGTGAAACCCGGCCACGGCTGTCGTGGTGCCGCCATTACCGGCGATGCGCAGAGGCCTTGGAGAGCTTGGGCTTGCACCCGCAGTTGCCCCCGCAAGCGGAGTCGCTGCGGCGGCGCGGCCAGAGTTTGTAGGCCAGATAGGCGGCCGCGGCAAAGACGATGACGCCCGTGATGATAGACTCGATCATAAGATCAGGGAGCCGACCTGATAACAGACAACCGCCGCCACCCACGCTACGGCGGTGTTACCGAAGAAGCTGAACGCCGCCCAGCCCCAAGAGGTTTCGCGGGCAATGGTAGCCACAGTGGCGCCGCACTGCATGCACAGCGCGAAGAAAACCATCAGCGCCACTGCCACCGGGATGGTATAAACGGGCTGCCCGGCACGATCGCCGCGCTCCCAGCGGGCGTTCTCAAGCTTTTCGCGGAGCCCTATGGACTCCTCGTCGACTTCGCTGCCCAGATTGTAGATGATGCCGAGAGTCGAGATGATGACCTCGCGCGCCGGGAAGCTCGCCAGCACGCCGACGGTCAGTTTCCAGTCGAAACCCGCGGGCGCGAAGACCGGTTGGACAAACTGCCCGAAGCGGCCGAGAAGGCTCTGCTCGAGGTAAGCGCCGGCGATGCGGTTATCGAGGGTGGCGGCGAGCTCCTCATCCTCCTCCAACTGGGATACGATGGACGCCGGCGCTACATTCTGCTCCGCCGCGGTTTCCTCGACGAACTCGGCGGTGACGTCGTCCGGCAGCCCGTCCGGGTGCGGAAAGTACAGTAACGCCCAAATGATGATCGAGAAAGCGAAGATCACCGTACCGGCGTTGACGAGAAACTCTCTGCCCTGGAGCCACATGCGCAGAACGAGGTCCTTGACGCGCGGCACCCGGTAGCGCGGCATTTCCAGCAGGAAGGGCTGCGGCGGCGTCTTCAGGACAAAGCGGTTGAGCACCCAGACCAGCGGGGCGGCCACCGCAAGGCCGACAAAGTGCATGAGGAAAAGCGTCAGCCCGGCGACAAACTCCCCGTAGACTGGCTGCACGAACGCTGCAATGAAAAGCACATACACCGGCAAACGCGCCGAGCAGCTCATGAGTGGCGCCACGAGAATCGTCGCGAGGCGGGCCTTGGGGTCGTCGATGGTGCGCGCGGACAGGATGCCGGGAATCGCACAAGCATAGCTGGACAGCAGCGGAATGAAGCACTTGCCGTTGAGTCCGCACCAGCTGAACAGCTTGTCCATCAGGTAAGCCGCCCGTGCCATGTAGCCGGTGTCTTCCAAGAGGCCGATAAAGAAAAACAGGATAAAGATTTGCGGCAGAAAAACCACGACACCGCCAACGCCCCCGATGATACCATCCACCACGAGGCTACGCAGCATCGGTGCGCCCTCCAACAGCGGGCTGGCGAGCCCTCCAAGCCAGCCGAAGAAACCCTCGATACCGTCCATAAACGGGCCGGCGAGCGTGTAGATGCTGTAGAAGACTGCAAACATCAGCGCAAAGAAGAAACCGAGTCCGAACCAGCGGTGGCACAGCAATTCGTCGATGCTCTCACCGCTGCGGGGGGCTTCCTCGTCGCTTTTCAGGGTGATGTTGTCGAGCAGCTGATCGTC
>JBHJGW010000070.1:0-3072 GCA_050331415.1 Opitutales bacterium
CTTCGCCTCGGATTTCCGCGAGGGCCCGCAGCGTGGCCTCGAGGTTGCGCGGGTCATTGAGCGGCTGCCCGCGCTCATCTGTTTGCGGGTAATCCCGCCAGCCGTTTGGTGGCGGCATTGCTGGAGCGTCGGTTTCGATCAGCAGCCGGTCGCGCGGAATCTGCCGGAATACTTCGCGCTGGTCAGCCTTGCGGTCGGCCATGAAGTAGAGGTTGAACGAAAAGTAAGCCCCGGCATCGAGGAACTGCCGCAAAAGGTCGGGCGGCCCGCCATACGCGTGTAACAGAAAGCCGCGGGGCGCCTGCGGCAGGGCGCCGACCACGTCGAGCAGGTTTCCAAAGGCCTTCAGGCAGTGGACGGTTATCGGCCGGCTAAGTTCACAGGCGAGTTCCCACTGCGGGGCAAATCCCGCCTTCTGCGCGGGAAGGTCCGCGTCCCGGATCCACTTATCAAGGCCGATCTCACCCACGCCCGCATGCGGAAAGCGGGTCAACCAATCTCGAAGCGACGCCTCCCAACCGGGCTCAACGGCCGTTACCTCCCACGGATGCAGGCCGAACTGTGGCCGCACGACTTCATGGGTTCCTGCCAGTTCCGCCACCGTCGCCCAGTCCGCGGGCTGCGTGCCGTTGACAGCGGCTTTCCAGCCATCACCGGCATACTTTGCCAGCACCTCGGCCCGCACCGGCTTCAGTGAGGGCATCTGCAGGTGACAATGGGCGTCGAAAAGCATGCCAAACACCTTGGTGGCAAGCTGGCTGGTGGCTCAATCTCGAAAGTCGCTGCGGCCCTTGCCGACGTGGCAAAAAAGAGCCGGGGACCCAACTTGCGTCGGATCCCCGGCCTTCGGAATCATCAGCAACCCTCCGCTGATGATCCTCATTTTTGACTGCTACTACTCTACCACTCTACTCCTGAGCACTCATGCGCTCAAAATTACTTATACCCTCCAATGATCTTTTCGTCACGAAATTTTTACGAAAGTTCCAAAAAAATCCGGGGGCTCCAAAGAGCCCCCGTTTTTTTGTTTCACCAGCACTCTCTAATGCCGGTGAACTCCCTACTTGATTGCTGCTACTCTACCACTCTGCTTCTAAACCCTCGCGGGCTTAAAACTCTCTCAACTCTCTGCCCTGCTTCGTCACCGGCTGCCGCTAACAGTTCCCGAGGCAACAAAAAAAAGTTTGCAAAAAAATTTTGCCTGCGAGCGGGGCGTTGGGTGCCAGGATCCGGCAACCGCTTTTCTAGCAGCGGGTTACAACAGTCTGCGAAGGCGAGGTTCCCGAGGGAGGAACCGTGGCCGCTTTACTCTACCCAACCGGAAGTATCGAACAAGGCTTTGCCATCGCCAGCCCCGTCCATGGTGTAGGTCTGGCCGCCGAGAATGATTTCGAGATGCTCCTGAGCCGTGCTGTACACCAGCACCTCGCTGGTTATGGTGATCGGCGGTGATTCGGTTCCGGCTTCGAGTGAGTCAAAGAACAGGTTCTCCCGATCGCTGGTGCGCCGCACGAGCACTGTACTGACGTCGCCTGTGGCCTTTACGACGAGCACAGCGGACGCCGGGGCCGACGCCGGCGGATCATCTTCCGCAGCCGAGCTGCTGCCCGTTCCGGACACCAGCGCTGCGATCCCCCAGACGACCAGGCCGAGCAGCACCACCACGGCAACGCCCCCGGCGACCTTAGCCAGCAGGGCGATGTCGGAATGCCCGGCTTGGACAGGATCTGCGGGACCGGCGTCGCTGCGGCGGTGGCGTTCGCCGGGCGGCTCAGCTTCCCGGCTGCCAAGGGTGGGATGGCTTTCGGTCACTTCCATCCGGCCATAGGTTTCCCGTGGCTGCTCGCCGCGCCGGGCTCCCTTGGCATTGGCGTTGACCAGCGCCTGATAGTCGGCGGCCACCCGCTCCGGATCGAGCTTCAAATAGCGGGCGTAATTCTTCAGAAAGCCGCGCCGGTACACTTCCGGCAGGTCGATATCGAACTTGTTGTTCTCGAAAGAGAGCAGAAAGTCGCCGCGAATTTTGGTGGCCTCGGCGGCGTCGCGGATGGAAATCCCTTGACGCTTGCGGGCTTCTTCAAGTCTGTCACCGATGCTCGCCATTCCGAATGGTTCTGCCCATCAAGGCGTTCACAATCTGCAAAAGCAAGGCGGAATCGGGCTTACAGCCCGTCGCGCCTACTGAGTCGTTTTAAGTCGCGTCCAACCCGTCGGTTCAGCGAGAAGGTCCGCCGGGTTCAAAGGTCAGCTTGCCGATGCCACTCCCCTCGCTTCGAAACGTTTCGCCGCGCAGGCGGACGGACAGGTTCTCGATGGAGGTCGCCAGAATCACAACCTTTTCGCCGATCGTGATGCTGGCTTCCTCGCCCTCCCGCAACGAGCCTGTCCACAGGCTCTGGCGATCGCTTGCGCGACGGACCACCACGCTGGTGATTCGCCCGCTCGCCTGCAGGGTCAGCTTCACCTCGTCGGGCACCTCGGTGGCGTGCGTATCGCCAAGCAAACGCATGACCTCGGCGTCCCAGCGTCCATCCCATTCGTCGATCTGCTCGGGCTCGAACAGCTCCTCCGGCAACTGCGTGTTGAACACGGTGTCGCGGCGCACTTGGGCGGTCATGGTCTGCTCCTCAAAATTGTGCAGGAGCAGGCGCCGGGTCCGGAACTGGGTTTTGCCCTCCAGCTCAAAGGCCTGGTGCTCGAGCAGCTCCAGCACGGTCAGCGGGTCGCCCCGATGGTCGAGGTATTCGACGGCGTGACCGATGTCGCGCTCGCGATTGAGGTAAAGGCGCCGCTGCCGCACGCCGGTTAGCGAGGCGACGGTACGGTCGTCGTAGCGCGCGGTGATCACGTTGACGGGGTGGCCGCGGTAAACGATGTGGTCGACTTTTACATAGCGCCACGGGTTTTTATCCTCGTCGATGATCAGCCAGCAGCGCCAGTCGGTGTCGCCGAGCTCGACGTCCCGTTCCAGGGCAGCCAGCGCCTCGGCCGGGCGATCCGACAGCGCGAGGGCGCCGGCGAGGTTGTAGACCGCGACCGGGTCACGGGGAGCGACCTCGGTCGCTTCCCGGC
>JBHJGW010000071.1:0-2378 GCA_050331415.1 Opitutales bacterium
GGCAAATCTTCGTCGAGGCCGCGCAGGCCTTTATCGACTCGCTCGACCAGCACGACAGCATGTTCCTCGTCACCGAAGAATGCGGCTGGGTCTGGTTCCAAGGCGAGCCGGTCAACTACGACCACACGCGGGTCGACGGCCTCCCGCGCTCTCAGGACGCGGCCTACTACAAGGAAACGACCGCTCTCTACAGCATCACCAAAGAAGCTCAGTTGAAGACCGGCTGCCGCATTGGGCGCAAGCCCCTGCTCTACCCGATCCCGCTGCAATACGCCGTCGATGTCGATACGATTGAGGATTTCCGGCAGGCGGAGCGCATCCTCAATAGCCAACAGACCTCGGCGTGAGCGCAAAGGTCCTCCAGCACAAAATCGCGGACGCCCTGGCGGCGGGCCCGCGCTTCCTCCGCCGGCGCGCGGCCGCGATGGGGTGCCCGCTGACGGCTAACGACCGCGCCCTCGCCGCCCTGAACCAGAAACACGCGGGCAAGACTGGCGTGGTCATCGGCATGGGCCCGAGCCTCCAGATGTCCGATCTGGAGAAGCTGAAGGGCTGCGTGACCTTCGGCTGCAACAAGATCTTCCTCGCCTTCGAGGAGACCACCTTTCGCCCGGACTACTACAGTGTGAACGACGTCGTGACGGCAACCAACGTCCGCGACCGTGTCGGCCAGCACGACTTCGGCGGGGCGCTGCCGATCCACTCGCGGATCGTTCGCCCCAAACTGCGGCAGCCAGGCGCTCTGTACTTTGATTATTGCGGCTCCATTCAGCGGCGGCTGACGCGGGAGCCTTCGCTGAGCCGCAACCTTGCCGCCGGAGTCCTCGGCGGCGGAGCCACCGTCGCGATGTCGATGATCCAGATGGCCTACGCGATGGGCTGCACCACCGTCTACTTGATCGGGGTGGATTTCAGCTACGATCTGCCGGACGCCAAGCCAGTCGAGACTTCGGTCTCGGGGGATGTCGTCGCCAACGAATCACAGCGGAATCACTTTCACCAAGGCTATTACGCCAAGGGCGAGCGCTGGACCCTGCCGGACCCGGAGAAGATGCGCCGCGCCTACGCCTACTGCCGCGCGGCTTACGAGCGGGATGGCCGTTCGCTGATCAACGCCTCTCGCACGACTAAGCTCGACGCCCTGCCCCGCGCCAACTTCGACGACGTATTCCCGGTCGCCCCATGAGCCGCCCGCTCTACTTCATCCGTTCGAAGCATGCCGTCACCCCGATTTACTTCAACGGATTCCGGGTTGCGCTCGGCGAAGATACTCCCGCCCTGCTCACCTCTGAGCGGACGATTCTGAGCAGCCCGCCGGGCAATCTCGTCATTACCAAGCGGTTCTCCGGGGCATCGTTCTTGCGGAAAGCCAAGACACACGGCCACTGCATCATCTACGTCTGTTCAGACGTCTTCTGCGCCAAGCCCAAGCGCCTGCACCGGCTCTTCGAGACTCACTACGAGGCTTTTGACCGCATCATCTTCCCCAACCAGCGCACCCTGGAGGACTTCGGACGCTCGACGGGGCGGGAGTCCGTGCTGATCGAAGTATCGCAAGATGCACACCGCCTGCGGACCTGCCGCGTTGGCTTCGACCAGCTGAAAGCCGGGTATTTCGGCAATCGCCAGAACCGCCCAGCCAAGGTCCCAGGCCTGCCGCGAGACTTTCTCCAACGTATCGACCCGTACTTTTCGCACGCACAATTCCTTGAGCATGGCAGTGACTACAACCTGCACGTCAGCCTGCGGAAAACGCCGGAGGAAGTTCAATACAAGCCCTCGCCCAAAATCTTGAACGCCGCCTATACCGATGTGCCTGTGCTGATTCAGAAAGGCCATATGGCGGAACTGTTTGGAACCGAATACCCGTTCTATCTTGAGAACTTCGACTCGTGGGATGCACTCGCGGATCGCTTTTCCGACCAAGGCGAAATCACGCACGCATTGGAGACCATGCGCAGCATCCGTAGCGAGCATGGACTCGAAACATTCCAGCGCAAAATCCGCGAGATCTTTGCCTCGCTTGCTTAATACCACTTCGCTGAATTAGGCGGTATTTTGGATTTCTAGGTAGCGTTTGCTTGAAGGTGTTGCCAGCCGTTGCCGACGAGGCTGAGGACGCGTTGGGCTCGGGTCCACCAGCCCTCGAGGAGCTCGGTGAGTTTTTCCTCGAGCTGCTCAATGTCGTCGAAGAGCTGATTGCAGGTTTCATCCTGCATCAGGTCCCAAAGTTTCTCGATGGGATTGAGTTCAGGACTGTAAGGCGGCAGGCGGACGAGGTGGATTTGCGGGGGCAGGTCCGGGTGATCCTCGCGGTGGTGAAAACCGGCTCCGTCCCACACGACGATGTGCTCGTGTCGTGGGAACTCCTTACAAAT
>JBHJGW010000072.1:0-2990 GCA_050331415.1 Opitutales bacterium
GTGACGGCAACAGCGCAGCATCTGCCAAAGCATAGTATTTGCCCAATTCGCCCTGGTTGACAAAGCCGCTGATCGTGACGCTCCCGTCTGCAGGCATCCGGGCTTCTAACTCCTGGCGAAGTTGGCCCTCGCCGAGGAAAATCAGCCGACAGCGCCGTCGAAATTTTTCAGGCAGGCGATTAAAAGCCTCGACTGCCAGCAAAGGGTTCTTCTTCGCGATTAGTTTTCCGCAAACCAGGAATACAAAGTCTCCGTCGGCGATCTTATGATCCGACCTCAGATGAGTCCTTTTCGGCAGGTACTGCTGGGCTTGGGCTTTAAAGAGGTCGTCGTCGACATTGTAGCCTGCGAAATCAATCTTCTCTTCATGAATTCCGAGACGCCGTAGGTGGGACCTTGCGTTTTCACCAATGGCCAGAAACCGGTCGACGTGGTGGTACACGAATCGCGCGTAAGCATCCTTGGAGAGTTGTGCGAGCCATCCCCGGTCGCGGTCTCGGTCGGTCAATTCCGCGCGCAAGAGAACCTTCAGATTCAGCTTTCGGGCAATCCGAAAGGCGTCGATGTAGAACTTTGGAAAGTAGCCATTGATGAGAACGGCCTCCGCTCCAAATTCTTCGAGGGCGGGTTCCAGGCCTTGACTGGAAAGTGACAGAAAGCCGCCCTTCACGCCCGAGCCAAGAACCTCGAAGGAGTAGCCCTCGGTCAAGGGCTGGTCCCATTTGAAGGAAGTGCCGAAGCCGCTGTCGCGGTAGCCCTTTATACTAAAGTCCGAAGCGAAGATGACCTGGAGGTCAACCCCGGGCTGCCGGGCCAGCGCTCGCCATACCGGGGCCTGGTACTGAATCGGGTGCGTCGTGATGACCGCGAGTTTCATAGCAATGACGGAGGGAGTGCTAAAGCGGCTTTTTCCGCTCATCGAATAGCACGGGAATCGAAGGCCATCTCAGGTTTCGGCCGTCGCCTTCCTGGCACCTGACGGTTGCTTCATCACGCTCTTGCTGGCCTTTGAGGGCAAACACCACATTCACGCCCCCGAAGGCGGGGGCGCCCGGTGGATTTGGAATGCGCCAATCAGTGTTGGCCGCTATCGATGAGCCGGTTGGAGCCTGAACGGAGGCCCGCGATAGGGTGGGGCTGGCAACGCCGGGCCGGGTTGCGATCCGGGAATTGCGCCGTATGCCAACGCCCCGCGGGACCGCAACCCGAAGAAAACCAAAAGCGGTAATAACACAATCAGGTGTTTCGGGAAGTCGTACGCAAACACTTTCCAGGAGCCCATCACGGTGGTGTACGTTTTGCCAAAAAACACCGAGAACAGCATGCAAATGAGCAAGAGTCCGAGGACTGCATTCTGTTTGTGATAGACCCATGCGAATGCACGCCATAAGCCGCCAAACAGCATGCCGAAGACGAGGGATGCGACGGGGAGACCAAACCAGCCCCATCGCCGGTAGAGGTCAGCGACGAGAGAAATGCCGTAGCGCGCGTCTTCGTGCCATATGTCACGATAGGCGGACGCAATGAGAAAGGCATCACCAAAGATTGCTGCCTGCTGCACGTTGCCGCCAATCGAGAAGGGCACGAAGACGAGGGGCAAGGCTTGAAAACTCTCGAAGCCCGCATGCGGATAGACCGACGGTGTCATCTCGAAGACAAGATGATCGAAACCGCTCCACAAACGCGAGCCCACCGTCAGGAGTACCCCGGATGAACGGCCAAACCGCTGGGCCGTGGCTTCTTCCTTCGCAAGGCCCTCGTCAATAGCGCCGAATGCTTCAATGCGCCCGGCAATGTCCGTGATCTCGGTCTCGTGAAACGCATCCAAGTTGCGGTAGACATCGATGATCCAAAGGAAAAAGACAGCAGGAACGAAAGCGATGAGCGCCACGCGTTCGATTCTGAGGCGGCGGAAGTCGACGAACAAGTACGTGCCCACGATCATTGCGATGACCGGCCAGAGGACCGCCCCGCGGTCCCCATTGAGAACCGACAGGCCCAAGGCGACGAAAAGCGAGCCGCCGAGGGCCACGCGGAGAATCATCGGCGAGCGCATAAAGGCCAGGGGTGCCAGAATGTACCCGATGATCTTCGCACGGTGGAAAACCTGCAACAGCGAGAACCAGGAAGCACGTCCCCAGCCCTCCGCTACGATATGCTGGCCCGCATCACCCCGGTCCTTGACGCCGAGCGCGAAAAGCAAGATGGTCGAAAGTGTTGCGTAGAGCAGGCAGGCTGCGCCAATCCGTGCCAGGGGCGTGAGGACGCGATCATTGAAGCCCGGGTCGTCGAAAGGCAGATGCAAGTCATTGCGCGCGGGGACCACCAGGCGGTAACCCAGGAAGGCGAATACGAGGAAGAGGAGGCCTCCCACCTGCGCCCAGAACACCCCGGAGATGTACTCCCACTCGTGTCCCGCGATCATCAGGGGCGCGCCGATGAGCAGACGCATCAACTGGAAGCCGACCAAAATGGTAAAAGGGGGCAATAGCATCTTCACCGCCAAAGGCCTTTCCGACCGGTAAAACACCGCGACCGCCGCGAGCGTCAGCGCAAAGATCGACAGGTGCGGCGAAACAAGCCAGAGAGGCCCCGCCGCTAACGCACTGGCAACCACCACAAAGAAGGGGTTGCGTAGGAACAGAAAGTTGCCGAGGGGGAAGTTGAAGTGGAACTTCTCCTGAAAGTTAACTGGCATGGTGTCGCGAGTAGCGTTTGAAAAAGTAAATCAAAATACCGGCGGTGACGGCGGTGGCTGCCAAGGTCGTGTAAGCCGCTCCTAGCATCTCGAAAATCGGCAGTAACGCAAACAATAAAACCACCGTGGCGACAGCCCCCAAGCCTTCAGCCAGCAAGGGGATGAGGGGCTTGCCAAGTCCCCGCATCGCATTGTTCAGGATCGAGCAGAGGCCGTGCATGGCTGCGGCGAAGAGCAAGACCTGAGCGGGGGCTACAGCAGGCTCGAAGGCCGGGCCGTAGGCCCATACGAT
>JBHJGW010000073.1:0-16305 GCA_050331415.1 Opitutales bacterium
CGGCGGATCTCCCGCTGGTGACTTGCTCGGCTACCGTACGCGCTGGTTTCAGGCACTTGGCCAGCAATTTCCTCTGTCATGAAAATCAACGACATCGATGCCTTTCAAATTTTCGACTCGCGTGGCACCCCGACCGTCGAAGCCGTGGCCACCCTTGAACACGGCGTCACGGGCCACGGTCTCGTGCCCAGCGGTGCCTCCACCGGGCAATTCGAGGCTTTGGAGCTTCGTGACGGCGAGCCCGAGCGCTTTCGTGGCAAGTCGGTTTATCGAGCCGTAAAGCATATCCGAGAGGAGATCGCTCCGGCGCTGCGCGGTCGCGAGGTCGAAGATCAGCTCGGGGTTGACCTTGCAATGCGCGAGCTCGATGGCACTTCGAACAAAAGCCGCTTCGGGGCCAACGCGATCCTCGGGGTTTCGATGGCGGTGGCGAACGCTGCCGCGGCCTACCGCTTTTTGCCTGCCTCGTCAAAGGCGATCTCCTGCCGCTGCCGGAGATTCAAATTATTGGCGGCGGCGCCCACGCGAACTGGCGTACCGACGTCCAGGACTTTCTGATCATGGCGACGGGTGCGCGGGACTACGCGGAAACCCTCGAAATCACGTTCAACGTCTACCACGCCGCCGGCGACCTTTTCCGCGAGCAGGGCAAGGCCTACGGCCTGGCGGACGAGGGCGGCTTCTGGCCGGAATTCGACCGCAACGAAGATGTCTTCGCTGTCCTGCTCGAAGCGATCGGACGCGCTGGGTACACTCCGGGGAAAGAGACCGCGATCTCTCTGGATATCGCCGCCAGCGATCTTTACGACGAGGCCAGCGGCACCTACGCCTTCAAGCTCGAGGGCAAGACCTTCAGTGCCGCCGAGTTCGCGCAGCTGATGATCGACTGGTGCGAGCGCTACCCGATCGTCTCCATCGAAGACCCTGCCGCCGATACCGACTGGAGCGGTTGGGAGACGATCTACCGGGCGGTAGGTGACCGCGTGCAGATCGTCGGTGATGATCTTTTCACGACAAATCCCGAACGTATCCGCGAGGGCATTACGAGGGGTGTTGCCAATTCGGTGCTTATCAAGCTCAACCAGATCGGCACCGTGACCGAGACCATCGAGGCAATCCGGCTGACACAGGAGGCGGGCTGGGCCCCGCTGGTCAGCGCCCGGAGTGGTGAAACCGAGGACGCATTTATTTCCCACCTCGCGGTCGCAACGAACGCCGGGCAACTCAAGGTGGGTTCGTTTGCCCGCAGCGAGCGCATGGTCAAGTGGAATGAGTGCTTGCGCATCGCCCGCCTCCTCGGCTCAAGCGCGCGCTTCCGCGGCGCAGGCATTCTGCCGGGCCGGTAGCCATTGCTCGGCAGGGCAATCCGTCCCTCAGCCGAACGCTCGCCGGAGCGGCAATCGCACAGGGACGGATTGGCGGACAAGTTTGAAGGCGGCGGACCGAAGAACCCTTGACCCGACCGCCGCCCTTGCCTCTGCTCGAAGGCTTGACGCGCGCCGCAGTCGTTCCGCGGCAGCCCGGGCAGCCCCGCGTCTTTGCGTTTAAATTCTCAACATGCGTACTTATTTTATCGGCATCTGTGGCACGGCGATGGGCAATGCCGCTCGGTTGTTGCAGGCGCAGGGTGGAGTGGTCGCCGGGTCCGATCAGTCCGTCTACCCGCCGATGAGCACGGCGCTGGCCGAGGCAGGCATCGAGCTGCATGAGGGCTTCGACGCCGCGCGCCTGGCGGCCTGGCAGCCCAACCGTGTCATTGTAGGCAACGCTGTTTCACGGGGCAACCCGGAAGTCGAGTGGCTGCTCGATACGCGCGCGATTCCGTTTTTCTCCCTGCCAGAATGGATTGGCGCGGACTTGGTCGGCCGTCGCTCGGCGATTGTCATTGCGGGCACCCATGGCAAGACGACGACCTCATGCCTGACGGCACATCTGCTGCGGCGAGCAGGGGCGGACCCCGGCTGGTTGATCGGCGGACTGTGTCATGACCTTCCCGGGGGCGCGGCGACGGGCAATCCGGCGGCGCCGTTTGTCGTGGAGGGCGATGAATACGACAGTGCGTTTTTCGACAAGCGCAGCAAATTCGTCCATTACCGCCCGCGCATCCTGGTGCTCAACAATCTCGAGTTTGACCACGCTGACATTTTTCGCGATCTGAAGGACGTTCAGAGAAGCTTTAGCCACGTTATTCGGATTGTCCCCAAAAATGGCTACATTCTGTACAACGGCGACGATCCCGCGCTGGCGCAGTTGCTTCCGGTGCCATGGGCGCAGTGTTTTTCCGTCGGCACCGGAAGCGCGTGCGATCTTCGCATCGCCAGCTATGGCGAGGGGCCATCGGGTGCTTCCTTCCAGTTGCGATGGCGGGGTGCGCTCTGGGGAAAGGTCAATTGGCGACAGAGCGGCAGTTTCAACGCGCGCAACGCCGCCATGGCCAGCCTCGCCGCCGGGCTGGCGTTAAAGCCTGAGGACCCGCTTTGCGCCGTCGACCCCCGCCTCGCGGAGAGCTTCGGCGGGGTGCTGCGCAGGCAACAGTTGCATCTGGAAACGGAACGCCGGGTCATCGTCGAAGACTTTGCGCACCACCCGACCGCGCTTGCCGAGGCCCTCACCGCGCTGCGGGCGCGCTGGCCTGGGCGACGCGTGATCGCGGCCTTTGAAGCTCGCTCCAACACCACCCGCCGCAGCGTCTTTCAAAGCGAGCTTGCCGACGCCCTGGGCCGCGCCGACGAGGTTTGGCTGGCCCCTCCGGAAGGTTTCGAGCGTATCCCCGAGCCCGATAGGCTCGACCTGGCGCTACTGCAGGGCGATCTTGCCATCGCCAACCGCGCAACGCTGACGGCCGATACCTACGCGGACTTCGCCGAACGCATCAGCGAGCGCTGTACCCTCCTTGGTGAACATCCGCTGCTGATCGTGTTTTTCACTAACGGCAGCTTCGGCGGCTCCTTGGGCGAGCTGATTATGCGCGTTCGCGCGTGAATGCCCGACCGCCGTTGACTGCCTTTCGCCGCGCTATTTTACCTGAATTTCGAGAATTAACTCGTTGCGAATCAGAAAACGCAAATGATCTCCGGTGCGGCTCTTGGCCGAAATGGAGGTCCACCGGTCATCCACGGACACGGAAATATCACGGTAGCCGTTGCTTTCGTTCAGGATAAAGTTTTCCGCGAAGCTAGGCGGCTGCCAGCGTAGGGGGATTCTCTCCACGCGGCGGGCTCCCCCGTCCGTCTCAGTTTGTCTCACCGCGTGGTCCGATTGGCGTAGTACGGTGACGGCGCCCGATGGATCTCGCCACGCGATGCTAACCACATCACCACGATACCCGTCGGGGTTGAACCCCGGGCTGAAAAAGCCAGCGAAGTTCAACACGGTGACGATCAGCAAAACGATGATGCTGGCAATGATGAGTCGTTTCATGGTGGTGCGGGGCGTAGGAGGAGCTTGTACGCTACGCCTTCATCCTTATGGGACAAGACGCTTTCGAACAAAGGATGCAAGAGCCGCGCGTCTGCCTAAATATGGATCGCTTCGCCTCCGGTGGCGGCGGCAGCTTCCATTAGCGCTTCGGAGAGGGTCGGGTGGGCGTGGATGGTGCCGTGGATTTCTTCCCAGGTCGCCTCCAGCTCCATGCCGAGAGCGTATTCGGCGATGAGCTCGGTGGCCTCGCTGCCGGTGATGTGCGCGCCGAGGAGCTCGCCGGTGTTGGCGTCGGTCAGCAGCTTGACGAAGCCGCCGCTCTCCTTGGCTGCCACGGCCTTGCCGCTCGCGGTGAAGGGAAACTTGCCGACCTTATACTCGCGGCCGCTCTCCTTGAGGTCGCGCTCGGTCTTGCCGATGCTGGCGACCTGCGGCTGGCAATAGGTGCAGCCAGGGAAGCGCTCCATCGGGCGGGGCTCACCGTCGCCAAACATGCCATTGACAGCTTGAACGGCCTCGTAGGTCGCCACGTGCGCCAGCCAGGGCGGCCCGATGATGTCACCGGCGGCGTAGATGCCCTTGACGCTGGTGCGGTAGTGCGGGTCGACCTTGATGTAGTTGCGGTCCATGTCGAGGCGGACGCGTTCGCTCAAAAGGCCGTCCATGTTGGCGGTCACACCCACGGCGACCAACAGGCTGTCGGCTTCCAGCGGCGTGCGCTCTTCGCCCTTGACCGCTTCGAGCTTTACGCCGTTGTCGGTCACCTCGATATTTTCCGCCTTTGTTCCTGTAAGGACCTTGCAGCCGGCCTTTTTAAATTCACGCTCGACGTACTTGCCGATGTCGTCGTCCTCGACGGGCAGTACCCGCGGCAGCATCTCAACGATGGTCGTCTGGCAGCCGAAGGCGTTGAGGAAGTAAGCGAACTCCATGCCAATGGCGCCGGCGCCGAGCACGATGCAGCTGGCGGGCACGTCGCGGCGGTCGAGGATGTCGCGGGCGGTCATCACCCGTTTGCCGTCGTTGGTCATTCCGGGGAGCATCCGCGCGCGGCAGCCGGTCGCAATCAGGATGTTCTTGGCGCTTAAGTACTCGCCCTTGCGCTCACCTTCAGTGATTTCGACCATGCCCGGCACGTTGATCTTGGCCTTGCCGACAATGTACTCGACCTTGTTCTTGCCGAACAAAAATTCGATACCCTTTGCCATTTGGTCGGCGACGCTGCGCGAACGCTGGACCACCTGCGGGAAGTCCGCCTCGACGTTGCCGACGGTGATGCCGAAGTCCTCAGCGTGCTTGATCTTAGTAAACAGCTCGGCGCTCTTCAGGAGGGCTTTGGAGGGGATACAACCCCAGTTGAGGCAGGTGCCGCCGGCGCGTTCCATTTCGACGCAGGCTACCTTCTTGCCCAGTTGACCGGCGCGAATCGCGCCCGCGTACCCGGCGGGTCCACCACCGATCACAATCAAGTCGTACGTTGCTGCTTCAGCCATGTTGGTTATTGGGAAAGCTGTCAGTTAAGGCCCGCCATGCAGCCGCGTCAACCGCTATAGGGGTAGGGGCATGGGGTCAGCCCATTTTGACGAGCATCCCCGTAACAAGCAGCCCGTCCTGGCCGGGCGCTTTGCGCGCTGAGCGGCGTACGTGAACGCGACCCAGGCTTCGCTCAGCCCTTGCTGTCTCCCTCAACAGCGAAAGATCGCCGCGGGGGCCGCCGTCGCGTCAACAAGGTCTCGAGCGTGATCGGGTCCTCAGCGGGGTTCGACCACGAAGACTTTGTCTCCGCGCCGCACTTTTGCCGTCAGCGGCAGGGTAAGCCCTTCGGCGCGTTCCACGCGTTCGATGGCGTTTTCGTCGATGCGGAGCGACCTAGCGGGCTCCTGATGCGCGCCAGTGGTTCCGCCAACGAACAGGACCGTATCGCCAACGCTGAGCGGGCCGCTCGTCACGCAGATTTCGGCAACGCCCGCTTGTGAGAAAAAATTCGTAACGCGACCGATTTGTCGTTTGACGGTAGTCGCCTGGCTACCCGCTGCGCCGCTCCAAACCTCGGTTTTCTCGCCGAGATAATACCCGCCTTCCCAGAAGTCACGGTTGTAGACCCGGCGCAGGCGCTCACGCCAGCCCGCGACGCGCTTCGCGTCATAAACACCGTCGCGTATCGCTTGGACGGCCTCACGGTAGCAGCACACGGTCTCGGCAACGTAATCCGCTGCCCGCCCTCGGCCCTCGATCTTCAGCAGACTCGCGCCTGCTTCGAGCAGGCGGTCCAGGCAGCCGATGGTGCAGAGGTCGCGGGGGCTCATGACGTACTTGTTATCGACGACCAGCTCCGCTTCGGTCTGCTCGCTGATCACCCGGTAGCTGCGGCGGCAGGGCTGCACGCAGGCGCCACGGTTCGCGCTCTGGTTAT
Source organism: Opitutales bacterium (assembly GCA_050331415.1). Lineage (GTDB taxonomy): Bacteria > Verrucomicrobiota > Verrucomicrobiia > Opitutales > Cerasicoccaceae > DAIQNO01. The sequence goes on from JBHJGW010000073.1 coordinate 5,834, forward strand.
GCGTGGCGAGGCTCATCCCGCACTGCCCGCTGATGGCAACACATAAGGCTCCGTGAACGAAGACCTCCAGGTGCACTGGCTCACCCGAGGGCCCGAGGATTGGCTCACGGGCGACTGCCTCGGCAATGTGCCGAATCTTCGCCAGGTCCAGTTCGCGGGCGAGCACCACCACATCCGCAAATTGCGCGAAAAACCGCACCGCGGGCAGGTTCGAAACATTTGCTTGCGTCGAAAGGTGGACGCTCAGGCCTGCCGCCCGGGCAGTCTGGATCGTAGCGATGTCCGTCGCGATGACGGCATCGACGCCGGCGGCCTCAGCCAGGTGGCAAAGGCGTTCGACGAGGGGCAGCTCGTCGTCGTAGACAAGGATATTGAGCGTCAGGTACGCTTTGGCGCCGGCATCCCGACAGCGCTTGACGATTTCCCCGAGGTCCCCCTCAGCGAAATTTGCGGCGCCGCGCGCTCGCATGTTTAAAGTGCCTACGCCAAAGAAAACCGCATCGGCTCCCGCATTCAAGGCCGCCGCCAGTGACTCGTACGAACCCGCTGGCGCGAGGATTTCGGGGGCAGGGCTGCGGTCTGTACGGTTCATGGGAGTACAAGGGATCTCAGCAGATCCCGCTCGATCTGGCAAGGTCGCGCGCCTGTCCGGTTCAAACCTCGGTGCCGCTTTGTAGCGGCACCGAGCGCAGCCGTCCCGGCTGCTCGCTTGACGTTCCGGGTTTAGCGGGGTCTGTTCGGTGATGCCTTCTCGATGGACCTCGCGCCCCGGTCAGGGGTTTTTTGCCTTGGCCGCCGCTTTTGCGGCTTTCAGCTGCGTTTCGCTGCGGGCGCAGGACGCCGGTCCCACGCTGCCATCGACGCCACAGCCTCGCGCGCAAGCAGACGAGAACGGCCAGACGGGTGGTTCCTATGTCGGTGACGCTGCGATGCCTCGGGTCGGCTTCGAACGCCTGCTTGAAAGTGTGGTCCGGCTGGACGTTTGGGAAACCACTTTCCAGGGCGGAGCCGAGCGCACTCAGCGTGGGGTCGGCTCAGGCGTCATCGTCAGCGAAGACGGCCAGATCCTGACGAATGCCCACGTTGCCAACCCTTACGCGGAGCGGGTGCGGGTGACGCTCAACAGTCTCGAAACGGTCGACGCGGCCTTTGTGGGCTGGGACCACTGGACCGACCTCGCGGTAGTGCAAATCGACATGGAAGACGCCCGCGAACGGGGTCTGCAGTTCGCGTATGCCGGCTTTGGCGATTCCTCCGGCTTGGAGCCAGGGGATCCCGTGTACGCCGTTGGCACTCCCAACGGCCTGACCCGCACCGTTACCCGTGGCATCATTTCCAACACCGACCGCTACTTCCAGGGGCGTACGGTGGCGGGCGGTTATGAAACCGGCGAATTCAATACCTGGCTGCAGACCGACGCCGCCATCAACCCGGGTAACTCCGGCGGGCCGCTCGTGTTGCCTGATGGGCGCGTCATCGGCATCAACACCCGCGGCTACCTGGGCTCGAACAATCTCGGGTTTGCCGTTCCGGGCGAGGTCGCGCGGGAGGTCATGGCCACGCTTATCGCGGAGGGCGAGGTAACGCGCAGCTACGTGGGGCTCGTCCCCGGGCCACTGCAGGATCTCGAAAATTTTTTCCAGCTGGAGACCAACCAAGGGATGCTCGTGCAGAATGTCGATCCCGGCTCGCCAGCGGACGAGGCCGGCCTGACCGCCGGAGATATCGTGCTGGCAATTGACGGGAACGCAGTTGACGGGCGCTTTCCGGAGCAGCTGCCGCCCATCCTGAATCGTATCGCGTCTCGGCCGGTCGGCAGCGAACTCACGCTCACCATCAAAGACGGCGAAGGCACCGAGACGATCACGCTGACCACCGAGCGTCTGGAAAGCCGGGTCGGTGAAAAGGAGGCTTTCGAAGACTGGGGGCTCACGGTGCAGAAGATTTCCCGCGCGGTAGCTCGCGAGGAGAAGCTCGAAAGTGCCGATGGCGTGCGGATTATCGGAGTGCAGTCGGGCTACCCCGCGGCAGAGGCCAACCTGTCGCGCGGCGAAGACATCGTCGCGGTCAACCGTGAGTCGCTGACGTCGCTGGAGCAGCTGAAGGAAGTGTACGAAGCCTACCAGCAAGACCCGCAGAAGGTCCTGCTGGAGGTACGCCGTAACCACCAGGTTTTCCTGCGGGTGTTGCGCCCCCGGGGCGACTAAAGCACAGTGTCTTAAAATGCGCCTCTTCCGTTGCCCGCACTGCTCCGAGCTGCTGTTTTTCGACAACCACCGGTGTCTTTCGTGCGGTACCGAAGTGGCCTTCGACCGTAGCCTGCACGCGTTCCTGGCAGTTGGCGGCGACGGAGTTGTGCGCTGCGCCAACGCAGGTGCCGCAAAGTGTAACTGGCGCGCGTTGCCGGAGCACCCGGAAGGCCTTTGCGAAGCCTGTGCGTTCAATCGGACGGTTCCGCCGCTGGACCACGCCGAAGCCTGCGGCAACTGGGGGGTGCTCGAAGGCGAAAAACGGCGCTTGCTTGCCCAGCTCGACCGCCTCGGCCTCTGGCCTCCCAGTTTCTCCGAAAAGCCCGACGGCGGGCTCGCCTTCGATTTCCTTCAGCCGCTGCCGGACGAGCCGGTCACGACTGGCCATGCGGACGGGGTGGTGACGCTCAACGTCTCCGAAGGCGACCCCGCGCGACGCGAGGCCATGCGTCTGCGCCTCGGCGAACCCTACCGAACCGTACTGGGGCACTTTCGCCACGAAATCGGGCATTACTATTGGTTGCGATGGAGCGGCGATGCCGGCTTCCTCGAACGCTGCCGTTCGGTATTTGGAGACGACCGCGAGGACTACGCGGCCTCGTTGCAACGGCATTACGAATCAAGCCCTCCCGCTGACTGGCATCAGCACTACATCAGCGCCTATGCCTCTGCCCATGCCTGGGAGGACTGGGCGGAAAGCTGGGCGCACCTGCTGCACCTGCTCGCCTCGTTGGAAAGCGCCGCCGCGGTTGGCCTTGGATTCCCGGCTGCATCCGAAGCGTTTTTCCAGAACTGCCCATCCATCGCGGACCCTTACGACGCGGAAATCGACGACTTTCCGCGCCTGCTGGAGGGCTGGTTCCGCTTGAGCTGCGCAACTAACCTGCTCAACCGCAGCGTGGGGCAGCCCGATGTGTATCCTTTTGCCCTCAGCCCCGAGGTGACCCGTAAAATTGGTTTCATCTTCGAAGAGATCCGCCGGCATCGAGAGGCCGGCAGCTAACCGCGAGGGTCTCGGGTTTCCTCAAAGGTTTCGGAATAACGCTCGCCATTTCCGGCTTCTGGTTTTCAGTCTGGGCTCGTTGTGAATCCGGATTTCCTGCCGGCTGCCTTCAGCCTTCCCGCAAGCACCTTCTGGTCAAACGTTTGGCCGCTCCGGTTCTCAACACCCGAAATGCGACCGCAGCCGCCACGCGGCGTTCAACCTACCGATATATTCGGTAAGGTGGTATAAATCATGATGAATCGCGTCGACCAAGCCAACGTTCTGCAGGGCACGCGCTCTGACCGAGAGTTTTCGCGGGGCAACACGCTTCCGCTCATCGCCGCGCCGTGGGGGATGACCCATTGGAGCCCCCAGACCTCGGAGGGCGACTGGTTTTTCCACCCCGATCATCGGAAACTGCTAGGGATACGGGCGACGCACCAGCCGAGCCCCTGGATCCGCGACTACGGCCATTTTTCTCTGCTGCCGCAGTCCGGTCCTCTGGTCGCGGAATTGGAGGGAGCCGCCTGCAGTTTTCGCGATCCCGAGTACCGGCCGTATGCGTTTTCCTGTTACCTGCCGCGGTACCGGGTGGGGCTGGAAATGGCGCCGACCGAACGCTGCGCATTTTTTCGGTTCACGTTTCCAGCGGGGCAGCCGTGCCGGGTACTGCTGCGCTTTTTCGAGCCGACCGCTTCGCTGTATAGCGTCGGTGCGCACGGGTTGAACGCATCGACGAGTGCTAACCACGGTGGCGTGCCTGAAAATTTTCGGGAACACCTCGCGCTGCAAACGAACGCCACGATCGAATCAGCCGAAATCGTTGCAAATGGGTCCAATCCGGTGCTGGTGGTCGAGTTCGCGTGGGGGACAACAAGCGAGCCGATCGTGCTCAAGCTCGGGACCTCCTTTATTTCGGCCGAGCAGGCGGCGCAGAATCACGAGCGCGAAATCGGGGACCTCACTTTAGAGGCCGTTTGCGAGCGCACCAAAGCTTCCTGGAATGCGCTGATGGAGCGGTACCCCGCCCCCGCGGGCAAGCGTTTTGACGAAACGGTACTCGCGTCGGCGCTGTACCGTGCCTTCCTCTTTCCGCGCAAATTCCATGAGATCGATGCTTCGGGCAATACGGTCCACTACAGCACTTACAACGGTTCGGTCTGCTCCGGGCCGGCCTACACCGACAACGGTTTTTGGGATACCCATCGGACCGTTTACCCGTTTCTGGGCCGGTTCTACCCGGACGTCTTGCCCGAAATGCTGGACGGCTGGGTCAACGCTTACCGCGAGGGCGGCTGGTTCCCGAAGTGGGCCAGTCCGGGTTACCGCGCCTGCATGATCGGCACGCACCTTGACGCCGTGTTCGCCGATGCCGTGGAGCGCGGCATCCAGGGCTGGGACGTAGAAACCGCCTACGAAGGCCTTTGGAAGCACGCCCATGAACCGGGCGATCTCGAAGGTGCGTACGGGCGGGTTGGAATCGAGGATTATCTGCGCCTCGGCTACGTGCCGGCGGACCGTTATGAGCATGCCGCCTCCCGCACCTGCGATTTCGCCTACGGGGATTTCTGCATTGGCCGGATCGCCGCCAGACTCGGTCGAGAGGACGATTGTGCGGTGCTGATGGAACGCGCGCAGAACTATCGCAAGGTCTTCGACCCGCGCACGGGTTTCATTCGCGGGCGCAACGCGGACGGCTCCTTTCCCGAGCATTTCGACCCGCTGGACTGGGGCAACCCGTACGTCGAGGGCGGGGCCTGGCAGTGCGGGTGGGCTGTGCAGCACGACATCCCCGGCATGATCGAGCTTCACGGTGGCCGCGAGGCGTTTCTCCAAAAACTGGATACGCTGCTCGCAACGCCACCGCACTTCAATATAGGCACCTACGGCAGCGAGATTCACGAAATGGCCGAGATGGCTGCTGTCGACTTCGGGCAGTATGCGCACTCCAACCAGCCGTCGCACCACCTGCTGTACCTGTTCGCCGCTGCTGGCGAGCCGGAGAAAACTCGCTACTGGGTCGACCGCGTCTGTCGCGAGCTTTATACTGCCGACAGCTTTTGCGGAGATGAAGACAATGGCGAGATGGCCTGCTGGTACCTCCTTGCCCTCCACGGCATCTACCCGATGGCCCCCGGCCATGACATCAAGATTCCTGACGGCAACCTCGGGTGAGGGTGCGGAGGCACGTCAATCTTCCCGCGAGGCCCGGGATTGCGCTTCCGCCTCACGTCCGAGGATGAACCGGTCACTGTGAGCGTTCGCCAGGTTTTTCGCCAGGGTGATGCGGTGGATTTTCGCATTGTGACGGACATCGACCGGCATTCCCGGAACGAGCATCACCGGGCACGGCAGTCCGTAAAGCAAGGGACCAAGCTGCGGCCACATCGCTTCCAGCCTTGGGAATATCTCCGTTGCAAAGACGGCTTCCCGTTGCTCGCCGTCCGGGCGCTTCGACCTTTCGACTTCGACGGCCAGGCCGACTTCGTACGCTGAGGGCGCCATGGCGATCAGCGCGCTCCGACGAATCCCGTCAACGCCGTTGACGATGCCCTCGACCGGTTCGGTATCGACGGGCCCATGACGCGTGTTAACGCGCTCGGCGAGGCGCCCGAGAAACCACAGTCTCCCTTGGGCGTCGACATAGCCCGCATCGCCCATCCGGTGCCAGGTCCGGCGTGTCCCGTCCGGCGTGATTTCGTAATACTTTGCCCGCGCGGTCGCTTCATGCAAGCGGTCGTAGGCGTAAGTGACGGTGGGACCCGTGACGACGATTTCGCCGCGCTCGCCGACCGGCAGAGCCGCCGGAAGGTCAACGGCCGCTGCAGAGGCGCCTGCAGGTCCTTCGGTACGACTTGCAGCGACGATTCGGGCGTCGACGCTCGGCAAAGGGCGTCCAACGCACGTCCCCGCCCCTTGCCGGGTAGCGGCGGCGGTTTCGGCGAGGACCTCGTTCGCTTCAATCGAGCTGACCGGGAGCACCTCCGTCGCGCCATAGGGCGTGTGGATGCGGGCGTTGGGAAGCACCGTCTGCAGGCGTTCGAGCAGACGGAAAGGTGAGGGTGCCCCGGCCATCAGGACCCGCCGCAGCCGCGGCAGGGTTTTGCCTTCCGCTTCGCACCAGTCGACCAGGCGCGCCCAAAGGGCAGGGGAGCCAAAACTGGTAGTGACGCCGTGCTCCTGCAGGGTCGCGAAGACCTTCGCCGGGTCGGCTCTCGCGGGACGGCTCGGGTCGATCGGCGGCACTACGGTGGTAATGCCCAACGCCGGGTTGAACAGGGTGAAAACGGGCAGCATCGGCAGGTCAACTTCTCCGGGCTCCATCGCAAAGGCCTCGCGAATGGCCGCAACTTGCGCATTGAAGGCTCCGTGATGGTAGCGCACGCCCTTCGCCGGGCCGGTCGAGCCCGAGGTGAAAAGGATGGCGGCCAGCTCGTCTGACGCGGTTTCCGCAGGCCCGTCCGTCGGGCTGGTGGCGGCTGCTTCCACATCATGCATGAAAGCCCGATTGACGGCCACGCGGACTCGTAGGCTGCGAAAGGCGTTCAAGGGCAGTCGCGACAGCCAGACCGCCAAATCGATTCCGACGAGGGCCTCCGGTTCACTGCGCTCCAGGCAGGCGAGAAATTTGTTTCGCGGCATGCCGGGGTCGATCACCACGGGCACCGCCCCGATCCGGAAAAGGGCAAAGACCGCAAGAATCAGCGAGGGGCCCGGTTTAACGAGTAAGCTGACCCGCATGCCGCGCTTGATCCCGCGGGCCGACATTCGGGCGGCGGCACCCGCCGTGAGCCGCTCGAGACGGTCAAAACGGATGACTTTCTGCCCCTCCGAATTTCCGGGCACGATAAGGCCCGCCTGTTCGGGGCGGGCCTGGGCGGCATTGAGCAGATGCCGCGCGACGTTATGAGAAAGCATGGCCGAAACCTCAAGGGCTCAGCCGGTCCGAGGCAAGCCCCGTGCTCCACTAGCCGGTTTAGTAGTCGATGAAGCTGAACAGTCCGAAGAGAAACGTGTGCTGGTCTCCCGTAACATTTAACCGCTCTTCGTCATCGTACACTTCCTCGCTGGTCAGCGTAATCGAGGTCGGATAGACTTGGGCGTAGGACGACTCGGAGCTGGAGAACGGCGGCGCGTAGTTGATCGGGTGCTGGATGAGATTGTTCGCATACTGGCGCTGCTCCTCTGCCCGGGCGTAGAGCGTGCCTTCTTCGGCAGCCGGGTCCTTGTAGCAACCAGAGACCGCCAACAGGGTAACTGCCGCGGACACAGAGAGTAAGAGTTTTGCCAAACGGGTCATGTAGTGGGGTTGTATCGCTTTCTCGCCCAAATGTAACGATTTCTCCCCTCCTCGGGGCAAAGATTTTTTGTGCGCGCAAGTTGCCGGTTGAAAAGAGCCGGTTTTTCGCTCGGCGGCTGCAGGCATTCCTGTGGCTGGCCCAGGCGATCCCGTATCTACTTTTCTCCGTCGCTGTCGTCGCCGCGTTCTTCCTGCAAGAGCACTTCGTTGAGCATTTTACCGAGCCTGTGGATATTGTAAGGCTTGCCCAGCGCTGCAGCAAAGCCCTTTTCTTCAGCAGCTTGCATCAGCGGGTGGGCGTCGTAGCCGCTTGCCAGCACGACAGCGAGACCCGGGCTGTAGCTGCGAAGGCGCCTGAGCGCTTCGCAAGCCTTTTCAGCGCCGATGATGGAGAGGTCGAGCAGAGCCGCGTCAAACGGTCGCCCGTCGGCGACCGCGGTTCGCAGACAATCGAAGGCTCGCTCAAGGCAATCCGCGGGTTCGGCGGCAAATCCGAGGTGGGTGAGCATGTCGCAAGAGATCTGGCGGATCATGGCTTCGTCATCCACGACAAGCACGCGGCCTTTGCCGGCATAGCTTTCCTCGCTCTTGCTCAATTTTTCCGGTCCCGGCTCTGAGACAGGTTCGGCGGGAAGCAGCAGGCGAAAAATGGCACCTTGCTCCGGCGGGCTCGCCACCGTCAAATCCCCGTGGTTCGCCCGGGCCAGGGCCAGGCAATTGGCGAGGCCGAGGCCGGTCCCTTGCTTCTTGGTGGTAAAATAAGGGTCGAAAATCCGCTCGATGACATCTGGTGGGATCCCCGGGCCCGCGTCGGCAACCTCGAGTTCCACATAGGCCCCGACCAGCGGGCCTCCGCTGTCGCCGGAAAAGGTCCGATTCGAGACGCGCACTTGGATCAACCCGCCTTCCGGCATCGCCTGAGTGGCGTTGATCAGCAGGTTGTTCAATATCTGGCACAGGTGCCCCTCGTCCACCCGCACCGGCCACAGGGCCTTGTCGAACTCCGGGCGGACGCGGCAGTTGGATGAGCCGATTACGAAGCCGACGCATTCGCGGACGATTTCGGGAACCCGTACGAGCTGGGTTTGAGGCTGAGCTCCTATGCCTCCCTTCATCATTCGGCGGCTGAGGTCGCGGGCGCGTTGGGCGGCGCTTTCGGCTACGGCGAGCATCCGGTCCACCGTGGCGGCGTCAAAATGCTGCTCCCTCAACATCGTGATATTACCGAGGACGCCCGTGAGCAAATTATTGAAATCGTGGGCAACGCCCGAGGGCAGCATCGAGGCCGCGGGGGAACGCCCTGGCAGTGGCGGGCTCGAGAGCATCGCGGATACCGGCCGAAGCACGAGGCTGGCGCCGCAAATGTGCCGACGCTGATCTCGCAAGGGGCTGATTCGCAGACGGATGCGGCGGAGTGCGCGGGCCCGCGATTCGATCCAGTGAACTTCGTCGGGCTCGCTCTCGCGCCCTTCCTCCAGCACCGGGTCCATGGCGAGCAGCCCCAGTGGCCGTCGCTCGCGGTCGAGCAACCGCAGCACTTCATCCAAGCGCCTGCCATAGGCCTCACCTTCCGGCCAGCCGGTCCACTCCTGGGCAAGCCGGTTGAGAAAGCTCAGCTTTCCGTCGAGATCGATGGTGATGACGGCCTCGCCAAGAGCCTGCAACACTTCGGCGAGCTGGTCCCGCTCGCGCACCGGCTGCCAGGTGATTTCAGTAAATTCGGTCAGGTCCCGCAGGACGGCTGTCCACCACCCCTGCCTGGTGCTGCTGGGCAGTAGTTCCAGGTGGCCCCAAAAGCGGGTGCCGTCGCGGCGCTCTATGAGAAAGCGCTGGTCGCAAGGTACTTCGGATTCGACCCCTTGGCGCAGAAAGGCGAAGGCGGATTGGTTGACCTGGTCCCCCAGGAGCAGGCGCCAGCCGTGGCGGCCCAGCTCACTGCGCTGAAAGCCGGTCAGGCTTTCGGAGGCGGGATTGGCGTAGCGCAGCTGGTCGCCAACGTCCTCCAGGGGCGGGCCTGCAAACACCCACACGGCGTCGGGCAGGCTGTCGCAGGCGACACGGGCCCCCTCCAGTTCCGGGTCGATACCGGATTGCAGCGGGAGGGAGTCCTTGAGCCAATCGGCACCCGGCTCTTGCCTAGGGGGGTTCATATGAATCGGAGGTAGCGGATATGTCTAAAGTGGCATCGAAACCGACCCCCGTCGAACGTGAATCAGTTCTATCGGGGATACTAGTTCAGAAGATGACGATGGCGAAAAGATCAAATAAATAAAATCTTGGAAAAAAATTGGAAAAAACTCCCTAAGCAAAAATGAACCGGCTCGCCGATTACGCCACTTTTGTTCCTTGACGCCGCCGCGAGCTCGCGACTCTAGATCGCTGCGATGTCCGCCAATCCCGAGAGCTCCATCCCCGCCATGGACACCCTGGTCGCGCTGTGCAAACGGCGTGGCTTCGTTTTCCCCTCGTCCGACATTTACGGAGGCTACCCCGGCTTTTTTGATTACGGCCCCCTTGGCGTAGAGGTGAAAAACAACCTCAAGCAGGCCTGGTGGAAGGACTTTGTCCACCGGCGCGAAGACATCGTCGGGCTCGACAGCTCGATCATCATGCACCCGGCGATTTGGAAAGCCTCGGGGCACGTCGATTCCTTCTCGGATCCGATGGTCGATTGCAAGGAGACCAAGAAGCGCTACCGGGCCGACCAGGTTTTTCTGGCTCCGGTAAAGCTCGACGGCGTGTTGGTCGGCCACGCTGCGCACCTCGAAGGCGCGGAAAGCTCCGACGTCGTCAAACGGGCGAAGAAGCTTCGCGACCACCTGGACAAGAAAAGTGCAAGCCTGGATGAAGCCGAACTCTCGAATGCCATTGAGTTCACCGAGGCGACCGCTGAACAGCAGCTCGACTGCCTGGGCCCGGACGCGGACCGGCCCGGCAC
>JBHJGW010000074.1:0-2109 GCA_050331415.1 Opitutales bacterium
CCGGATCATCAAGCACATGGGTCTCGATCTTCCAGCTGGCAGTGCTCAGATCGGAACCGGCGGGTGCGAGAGCGGTGACATCCGCTTGCCTTAAAAAATCGAGAACCGCTGCCACTGGATCTTTGGTTCCGGCCGTGTGAAGCCGGAAGCGAACATCCGCCTCGCTGGTCCAATCGAAGCCGCCTTCGGCGCCGCCGAGGAGCACGTCGGCTGCTTCCAGAAATCCGAGGCAGGCAAACACCTGGCCCGGATTGAACAGGTCGACGGGAATGGATGCCTGCGCCATCAGCCCGCTTCCTTCATTTCGGACATATCGTCCTGCTGCCGATCGTTCAGCACGGAGGCGCGCCGGTCGGCAGCTCTGAGCAGGGTTTCGAGCCAGACAAGCCCCCATGGCCCCCACCGCTTTTGAAGCGCCGCGAAACGGAGCGCGACCTCTCGGGCACGCGCTCGCAGTAAAGGAGCGTCCGGTGGAAAGTCTGGATCCAAGGCGGCAATGACCGGCCGGGCGTGACCGTGATGGGCGGCAATCAAATGAAGCGTGAGATCCCGCATCTCAGACTGAAGTCCCTCAAAACGCCCATCTTGCTGAGCATCGCCCAGCGATCCGAACTCGTGGCGGTAACCGCCAAGAAGCCGCCCGTTTCCACTCCAGGCCGTTTTTGCATACGGACGGTCTTTCACCGGAACCTTCATGGCAGTTTGCCAGAGCTCCCGGTCCTTGCCTCGGTCGTGCAAATGCGCCGCGAGCACAAGCGCTTGTTTAAGATCCTCGCCAAGCCCGATATCATCGGCAAGGGCAGCGGCACAATCCCGCACCCAATCGAGATGCTCGGTCAAGCGCTGCGCGCACCTGGCAACGGCAGGGTCGCCCTCAGACGCTCCGGGCCGCTTACGAGGCACATGGACAATCAGGTCTTCAATGGATTCGCCGCCCTCATCAAAACGGACCGGAAGCGAGAAAACCGCCTTCCAACCATCATTGTAGGGACCACTGCTCGATGCGTCGTCCGCCTGCGTCCTGCGTTCCACACGGAACGGCATATCCGGCATACCTTTATCGCCCGCACCCGCCTCGTCATCTCCGGCGATTGCAAAGGGCGTATCCAAATCGAGCGTTGCCACCGGTCCATCGGCCTTTGGGTCCAGCAAACCGTCACTCGAAAGACCGCCGAGCGCCGCGTCCACAATGACGGTCCTTTCCGTCATCGCCCGGATCATGCGATCCTTCCGATAAGCGGGAAGACTTGCCAGAGATTCCAGATCAATAGCCTGATGAAGCTCGCCAGCGCCGCTGAGAACGAGCACAACGATATTCTCCGACTTCAAGACCCTGCGATGACTGGCCTCTTCGGATGGGGCCGCATCGCCTTTTGCCGCGTCTTTCCGCAACCGCCGCACAGCGTCCTTAGCGCGCTTCGTCAGGATATCGAGCGCTCGCCAGGCTTCCGTTTCGAGACGTTCCGCCTGCTGCGGTCCTGCGACCTCGAAGAACCGGACGACTTCGGCCGGATCGGCTGCGCCTCCGTCCCGCACGGGCAGATGGTGCCGCCAGATGAGAGCCGTCTGAAGGTCCTCTTCAACCCAGCCCCTAAGCCATGGCCCGACCTCCGGTCGTCCGGCATGGTCCTTTAGAGATGTCATCGACCAGGCATCAAGGAGCGGACGCGTCAGGGCCGGTCGAAGCGGTACGGATGTCGTCGCAGCATTCAGAACCATGGCCAGCGCAGAATCCCCAGCCGCCTTTTCTTTCAGCGAGAGTATCGCGCAGGGACTTGCATCCCGCGCTTCGTCGCCGAGATCGGGCAAACCCTCAAGCGGCGCGCGCAATCGCTTCATGTCGGCGGCATGGTCTTCGGGCTTGCCCTTCTTGTCCGGAGGCGGAGGGACAAGCACGGTAATGTCGGCGCTCCCCCGCCCGCGGCGGTTTACCCGGCCAAGCCTCTGCACCATGCGCTCCCATGCCACGAGGTCGCAAACCATATGGTCCGCATCCATATCGACACCGACTTCCCCGGCGGATGTCGCGATCAGAAAAGACGGGATATCCTGTGCCGCCACCTCCTTGCTATCGTCGCCCGTCGTCCGTGCCTTAAACCCCGTCTCGGC
>JBHJGW010000075.1:0-3696 GCA_050331415.1 Opitutales bacterium
AATGTCGTGAATCATCAGGTCGAGCACCACGCTGACCTCAATGCCGCGTTCCTTGAACGGGGCGAGCCGGTCGGCGGTGATGAACCGAGGCTCGCGCACGTTTTTCTCCAAAAAGGCCATCACGGGATTGAAGTGCTCGATGTGGCCGACCTGCACGATGCGCTCGCGTCGACGGGCTTCCTCAACGATCGCGCGGGCCTCCTCGCGGGTTGGGCAGATCGGTTTCTCCACGAGCAGATGGCAGTCCTGCGCGAGCAGCTTCAGCGCGACCTCGGCATGGGTATCCGTGGGCGTTACCACGCTGACGGCCTCGCACGCGGCACCGAGTGCTTCGAGGGACCCAAAGACCTCCCCGCCATGTTCTTTTGCGACCTGGCGTGCGCGCTTGGGGTCACGGTCGAACACGCCGACGAGATCGGTCTGAGGCAAGGCGGCGTACAGGCGAGCGTGATGCTGGCCGAGGTAGCCCACCCCGGCCACACCGCAACGCAGGGGCGACTCGACAGCCATGCGCGGCAGGTTGGCTCGCGCCACAGCCCAACGCGAGGGCAAAAGCGCATCACGCATCTCGATGCGCCTGGAGAGGCCTGTGCGACAATCGGCTCGTTTTCGACCGAATGGAGTTCAAGCTCAGCCCCGATGCCCAATGCCACCTTGCTCTCCGGCTACCACCGCTGGCTGGAAAACACTTTCCTTCCTGATCCCACGTACACCTGCGTCCGCCGTGGCAACGTCGTACGGCAGTACGGGCCGGCGAGCGAGGGCAACTACGTTTGCTATGTGGGCGCGGCAAACGACCCGGCAGCGTTTCAAACTGCCCTCGCCGAGGAACTCGCCTTCTTTCAAGCGCGTGGAGGAGGTTTCGAATGGAAATACGTTCGGGGCCGCTCCCCACAAGGCGCGGAGACCGCCCTGATTGCGGCGGGCTTTGTGCCCGGCGAACGGGAGGTCGCGCTGGGATTCGATCTGGCCGGAGCGGTTCCGCCGCCGGTGGTCTTGCCGGACAACTTTAGCATCCGCCCCCTGGAGACGCGCGAGGACCTCGCACAAGTCGCTTCGCTGCAGGCCGAAATCTGGGATCGCGACTTTGCCTGGCTCAGCGAAAGTTTGTGGCAGGAGCTAACCCGTGCTCCCAGCCACATGTCGCTCCACGGCGTCTTCACTAGGGGCCTGCTCGTCGCTCAGGGCTGGCTGCGCTGCTATCCGAGCGGTGTCGTAGGCCTGTTCGGGGGTTGTACACGCCCGGGTTTCCGGAGCAAAGGCCTTTTCCGCGCGATGGTTGGACAGCGGCAGCAGGTTGCTGTGGGCGGGGCTGCCCCCTTCTCATCGTTGAGGCCTCGCCTTTGAGCAGGTCCATTCTCAAATGTCTCGGCTTCGAGCCCCTCGATGAGACCATTCCCTACCGCATTGCCTTTCCTTAATCAGCTGCGTGTGTTTGCACGCTTTCGGGTGGCCACGCTAGCGTACTTTTATCTGGTTTAAAATTTACAAGTTCCCCGCCGCTCCCGAAGCCATCATGCGCATCAATGCCAAAATCGAGATTCCCGATGAGGAGCTTCATTGGTCGCCGATCCGGGCGTCCGGGCCGGGTGGGCAGAACGTCAACAAGGTGGCCTCCGCCGGACAGCTCAGTTTCGATATCGCGAACAGTTCGCTTCCGGGCTGGCTCAAGGCCAAGCTGCTCAACACCCGCGACCACCGCCTGAGCAAGGATGGCGTGCTGACCATCAAGGCGCAGCAGCACCGCTCGCAGCCCAAGAATCGCGAAGACGCCGAACAGCGGTTGCGGGAGTTCATTTTACCCGCCCTGAGGCCCGTCAAAGTTCGAAAGCCGACCAAACCCACGCGCGCCGCCCGTGAGCGCCGAATGGACGCCAAAACCCGGCGCAGCCAAATCAAAGCCGGGCGGGGCAAGGTGGACCGCTAGCCGATGGTCCAGAGTGCGATTCGGCGAAACCTTTGGAAACGACGCTCCGCCTTCTGGCACGTTTGAAGGCAGCGGTCGATTCCTCAACTTCGTGGGATGCGGTTTTCCCGGCATTCAGCGGGCGAGGTCGTTTTGGTCGAAGAGACGCAGCCCGGTGGTTTGAAGAACTTCGGTGGCGAGGTCATGATCTTCGAGGCGCAGGATAAGCACCCCCCAGCTGCGGGGCTGCACCATGAGCGGGTAAGCGTAATGGATGTTCACTTCGGCCTGTTGCAGGGCGGTCGTGATGCGGTGCAGCTGGTGCTCGCCGGGCAGCTCGACGGCCAGCACGTCATTGAGCGTGTAGGTCATGCCGAGCTCGGTAAAGGCCGCTTTGGCGCGCTCCCAGTAGTTGACGACCAGGCGAATAATGGCCGAGTCGGTCGTGTCGACTGTGCAGAATCCCAGTATTGCGATGTCGCGCTCCGTCATAACCTTTACCATGTCGTGCAGTCTGCCCACCTTGTTATCCGCGAAGATGGAGAACTGTTTGACAGGCACATGGATCGGGCTGCGCGTGGTTGTCATTGCTGCCATCGCAAGCATTTTCGGGGCGCGCCGGCAGGAGTGCGAGCGCAAAGCAGGGGAGAAATTTCCGTTACTGAGACGCACTTGCATGTTGACGCCCGCCTGCCCACCCTCAAAACTGACACTATGGAAGCGGCCTCTCCTCGTTTAACCTTGGCAGAATTGAAACCCGGCGATCGCGCGCGCATCGATTGCATCAGGGACGACTGCAGCCTCTGTCAGCGCCTTTTTACGCTTGGCGTTATGCCCGAAGGAGAGCTTTGCGTGGTGAATGAGACGCTCTTCGGCGACCCGATCACGGTCAGTGTCGCCGATCAGCAGATTGCGCTGCGCCGTCTCGATGCTCGCGCGGTCGAGGTAACGCGTATCGCCTGATTCCTTTCCGACGGCGCTGCCGCGGGATAATTGTTAAAGAGCAGATTGTATGGCTAAGCTCGTCGCGCTTGCGGGGAACCCGAACACGGGAAAGTCCACGGTATTCAATGCCCTCACCGGTTTGCGCCAGCGCACGGGAAACTATCCCGGAGTGACGGTAGCAAAAAAAGCCGGGCAGGCGGAGATCGGAGGCGAAACCGTCGAGATCCTCGACCTGCCCGGAACCTACAGCCTCGATGCCACGTCACCGGACGAGCGGGTCGTAATCGAGGTGCTTTCCGGTCTTCTGACGGGGCAGACGCGGCCCGACCTCGTTGTGGTCGTGCTCGATGCATCGAACCTCCGGCGAAACCTTTTTCTGGCCTCGCAGATCGCAGAATGCGGTCTGCCGATCATCCTATGTCTCAACCAATGGGACATCGCGGTTCGGCAGAACCTGCGGATTGATGTCGACGAGCTCAAGGCGCGCTTCGGCGTGGATGTCATTACCATGAACGCCAAGCAGGGCAGGGGGATCGACGAGCTGCGCGCGGCGATTGCCGCCAATCTGCGCGAACCGCAGCAGATGGCACGCGTCGATTGGCCGCTGTGCGTGCGGGAGGCCACTGCCCGCGTGCAGGGCAGCGCCGAAAAGGCGCGCGGTACCGTGGTTAGCGAGTTTGTCGCCCACCGTTTGCTCTTCGACAACAGCTCGGGGCTCGCGGCTGACATTGGGTGGGCTCCCGATCCCGCGAAACAGGCTCTGGGCGAGGCCCGGAGCATCCTTCAGAAGGGCGGGCTCAACCCGGGAAATGCGGAGGCCGTCCTGCGCTACCGACACCTCGGTG
>JBHJGW010000076.1:0-16131 GCA_050331415.1 Opitutales bacterium
GGGCGCGTGGCACAAGGCGCTGTTCCGGTCACCCTCCCTCGCCCGTCGGCACTCGGATAAATTTCTCGTAGTGCCGAAGCTCAGCGATGGACTCGCGGATGTCGTCAAGGGCTCGGTGGGTGTTTCGCTTTTCGAAAACAACGTTGTAGCGCTCACGAAAGAGCACCTTGAACGCCGAGACGTCCAGCATGCGGTAGTGGAGCCTTCCAGCGGTAAGTGGAAGCCAGCGGTCGATAAACTTCCGGTCCTGATGTATCGAATTGCCGCACAGGACGGCAGGCTCCTCCCCCCAATGATTATGGATTGTGGCAGCAAGACGGGCGTCGACCTCTTTTTCCGGTAGCCCTTGAGGGACGCGCTCGGTCAGGCCGCTGGCTCCGTGGTGCTCCACGCACCACGCGCTCATCGCTTCGAGAACCGCTGGGGGCTGGTAAACGGCGGTGTCCCACGTTTCGCGTTCCATGTAATTGCTGTCAGTCACAACCACCGCGACCTCGAGAATTCGGTCGGTGGTGGCGTCGAGGCCCGTCATTTCCAGGTCTATCCAGAGAAACATTTCCCCAGCACAAAGCCCGCGAGCCTCGGCGAAAAGGAAAAATCCGCGTTAGCCTCCCGCCGGCGCCGGCGGGCCGGCGGGCGTCCGCTTGCGGTCCCGGAAGAACTTGATCAGCCGGATGCCGATGAAAACGAACGCGATGAGCAGGATGACTGCCAGGATCAGCGGAATCAGCATGGCCAGAATACTTGTCGCGACTGCCCCGCCGGCTTCACCCGTAGAGACCGCAGGGTTTGCCAGGCCGCCGCTCGTGGCCGTCGAGCCAGCGCGCAGCAAAACCGTACCACCTTGCACAATACCGGCGGAGCCGCCGCCTACCAGCAGCGCGCCCGCCCATTGCACGGCGTCTGGCATCGCCGGCATAACCGAGGCCGAAATCAGCGTGCCGCTGACGATCGCCGCAGGCGTTGCGATGGTGTCGAGCAGGTTGTCCACCCACGGCACGTAATACGCCCCGACCTCCGCCAGGGTCGCAACGCCAAACATCACCATCGCGGGCCAGCTCGACAACCACTCGAAGTCCTCGGCCAAGGGCACATCGATGGCGATGCCGAACCTCTGGCAGACGCTCATGATGAACAGCGGCACAAACACGCGGAACCCCGCTGCGGCACTCAAGCCTAAACCAGCGGCGACCGCCGTGAGCGTTTGCATCGTGTTGGGATCTGCCACAAACTCGTTCATTGCTAAAAACCTGCCGAAAGAAGCCGCAAAAATCGAGCCAATTTCTCCGTATGATACTTCGGGAGGGAGCCCCTGCGCTGCCATTTGGCCCATTGCACCTCCGCGCACGAAACCTCATAGTCTGCTTGGATGAACCTTCGAAAGATGCCTTTAACGGTGGTCTCCACCTGCCTGTTACTGACGGCCTGCGAAGTCCGTGAGATCGACCGCGAAGCCGAGGATCGAGCCTCCGAAGCCACGCAGACAGACGCGCCCGAACAGGTTAGCGCGGCAGGTGTATCCGCGAGCGACTTCCATACCGGCGAGCGCTATTACAACCAATTTTGCACCACCTGCCACAAGGTGGAAGTACCGGCCCAGCCGCAGCCGGGCAGCATGCTTGCTCCCCCGGCTTTCGCCGTTGCTCATCACTACCGCCAAGTCCACACCGACCCGCAACAACGCATCGCTGCGATCCAGGCGTATGTGAAAGCACCCGAAGAGCACCCGACCCTGATGCCGGGAGCCGTTCGCCGCTTCGGCAAGATGCCCCCCATGCCACTCCCGGATCAGTATCTCGGTCCGATCTCTGCCTATCTCGCCCTGGCCGAGTTCGAAGAGCCAGCCTGGTACCGGGGTCACTACATCGAAGAACACGGCGAGGCGAACGTCGATTGATCGACGCCGCAACACTCAACTCATTGCCCTTGTCGAAGGCCCGGATTGGCGGCGCACTTGGTTATGGAAACCGCCTTGAGCCGCGCTCGCCTGCGATTCCTAGATCTGATTTCGGACCGAGTTCATCGCCCCTCATCGCAGGTTGTGAAGCGCCCCGACCACGGCGCCATCCGTACCCAATCCCACACCGGCTTTTTTCAGCACTTCCTGTGGCGTAAGACCGGCTGCTTTCAGCTCGCGCAGGGAGAGGCCCGCAGTTCGTTTTGCCAGACGCTGTCCATCGGCGTCACGGACTAATGGCAGATGGCACCAGCTTGGCGACTTCAATCCAAGCGCTTCAGCGAGCAGAATCTGCCGTGCGGTCGAGCGGAGCAAATCGGCGCCGCGTACGACTTCGGTGATCCCCATCGCGGCATCGTCAACCACCACCGCCAGTTCGTAAGCCGGCACACCGTCGCGCCGCCGCACGACGAAATCGCCGAAGTCCCTACCGGCCACGAAGGTGCATGGCCCGAAAACGGCATCATCGAAAGCAATCACCCGTCCATCCGGCACGCGGAAACGCCAGCTGGCGTCGCTCGGCTCGGCGACCTCGCATCCAGCTCTTAGCGGCGGCCGCCAAGCGGGCGGATACAGCGGCTCGGCGTCCTGCTCATCGGCGTCCAGCGGCGAAGGCGGAGTCACCGCTGCCGTCTCCCGCAATTCCCGGCGGCTACGCCGGCAGGGGTAGATCGCTCCGGCGTCCCGCAGGCGCGCCCACGCCTTCAGGTAGCTGGCCGTTCGCGCGCTTTGGGCGTAGGGGGCACACGGCCCACCGCGGTCAGGCCCTTCGTGCCAGCGGAGCCCAAGCCAGCGCAGGTCCTCGAGGGCCGCCTGCACAAACCCAGGCCGACAGCGCTGCGGATCGAGATCTTCGATTCGGAAAATCAGCGCCCCTCCCGCCTCTTCGGCCCGCTTGGCAGCCAGGAAAAACGTGCGACCATGCCCGAGATGAAGGTAGCCCGTCGGCGTCGGTGCCAAGCGTCCCCGATACTCGCAAGAGGAATTGGATCGCTTAGGGGGCGCACTCACCGTGGGGATTATTCGAGAAACGCCCGCAAGTGGAAAGCTTCATTCTTGCGCTATGAGGATCACCCTGCATTTGAACCCGGCGCAAAACACGCCACCCGGCAATCTCGACGGAGCTCACGCCAATGCGCTTGAATTGCCAGCGGGAATGAACAGTCTTTAGAGCCATGGGGAGTACCGAAACCCTCGTTGACTTGCGCCGGCAGTTGCCACGGCAGTGGCAGCGCTCGGCCTATGCGGTTTTCGGTGGTGCCCTCGACCGGCTCCTCGGCGTGCAAGCGCTGAACGAAGCGCATCGCGCGATCGAGGCCGACCGGCAGTCGCCCGATTTTTTTTCCCGTGCCCTGCGTGCGCTGCGCGTCAGCTACGAGTTCAGCGAAGCCAGCCTCGGCCATATCCCGGCGTCGGGGCCACTCATCGTCGTGTCCAACCATCCCCTTGGGGCACTCGACGGCATCGTTGCAGGGGCTGTCTTGACCCGCATCCGCACGGACACCAAGCTGATGGGCAACTACCTGCTCGGGCGCGTCCCTGGGCTGCGACCGTGGTTACTCTCGGTTGACCCCTTCGAGCGCCCCGAAGCCAGAGCGGCCAACCACATGCCGCTAAAACAGGCGATTCGACATCTGCGCAAAGGCGGTTGCCTGGTGACTTTTCCTTCGGGCACCGTATCCCACTGGCAGTGGGACCAGCGCCGGGTGACCGACCCTGCCTGGAGCACCACGATCGCACGCCTTGCCCGCAAAGCCGAGGCCCCCGTTCTCCCGCTGTTCTTCGAAGGACGGAACAGCTGCCTTTTTCAGATGGCGGGAGCCTTCGGCCCGTCGGCACGGCTGGTCATGCTGCCGCGAGAAATGGCGAGGCGCCGCGGCACGACACTCAAGTTGCGTATCGGCAGACCCATTACACCCGCGCAGTTTTCGGAATTTCCTGATCCGGACAGCCTGACGGAGTTCCTGCGGATGCGCTGCCACCTCCTCGCACAACAGGTCGAAACCGGCCCCAGGCACCGGGTCTCCTTCCCGCCGCCGGTCAAGCCTGAGCGCGAACGCCGTGCCCCGGT
This sequence comes from Opitutales bacterium, assembly GCA_050331415.1. Classification (GTDB taxonomy): domain Bacteria; phylum Verrucomicrobiota; class Verrucomicrobiia; order Opitutales; family Cerasicoccaceae; genus DAIQNO01. Next base: position 4,029 of record JBHJGW010000076.1, read on the forward strand.
GTCGCCTTCCACGCCGACGCAGCTTCTGCGAGCGGAGATCGAGGCGCTGCCGCCCGAGCGACGCCTGGCCAGCCACGGCGAGATCGGCGTCTTCCTGGCGCACGCCACCGAAGCGCCAAGCGTTCTCGCCGAAATTGGTCGCCTCCGCGAGCTGACCTTCCGCGAAGTGGGTGAAGGCACCGGGCAACCCAGCGACCTCGACCGCTTCGACCTGCATTACGGGCACCTTTTTCTTTGGGACGCGGCGGCGGAACGTATCGCCGGGGCCTACCGCATCGGTCGGACCGACGAAATTGTCGGACAATTCGGGCTCGGAGGCCTGTATACCTCGACGCTCTTTCGCTTTCGCCAGCCACTGCTCGACAAGCTTGGGCCGGCGCTCGAGATGGGACGCAGCTTTATCGTGCCCGAGTACCAGCGCAAGAAGGCCAGCCTGGCCCTGCTCTGGCGAGGCATCGGCGCTTACGTTGTGCAAAATCCGCGCTATGCCACCCTGTTCGGCCCCGTGTCGATCAGTCAGGAGTACCAGGCGATTTCGCGTGACCTCATGGTCAAGTTCCTCAGCGCCAACCGCTTCGACAGTGCTCTTGGTGCGCTTGTTCGCGCGCGACGGCCACACCGGGGCTTGCGCGGCCTGCGCGACCTCGGACCCGGCGAATACATCGACCTTTGCAGAGACCTCGACGACGTTTCGGCGCTCATCAGCGAGATCGAGCACGACGGCAAGGGCGTGCCCACCCTGCTGCGGCATTACCTCAAACTCAACGGCCAATTGCTCGCGTTCAATGTCGACCCGTCGTTCGGGCATTGCCTTGACGGGCTCATCGTGGTCGACCTTCGTCAAGCCGACCGCCGCCTGCTGACTAACTACATGGGCGCCGAAGGCCTGGAAACGTTTCTCGCCGCCCACGAGGGCGTTCGCGAACGGCGGTGAGCGTCGTTCGGTTACGCCTTGGCAGCTGCCTTGGCCCGGGCTCCCCAGTATTCGGCCCGATGGGCGCGCTCAGCGTCACGGGCATTGCGTTCGCGGATTTTCCGGCGCTTGGCGCCCAGGGCGCGCTGGCGGTGCGGATTGAGCGGGTTGCCAGGCGCCGGGCGAACACCGCCTTTGCGGCCTTTGAGATCCTGAGAACGTCCTTTGCGAATGTGTCGTGCCATAAAACCGGCAAGGGAACAACAAAGCCACGCGCCGCGGCAAGCGAAAAGCGCGAAACCTAGACGCCCTCGCCTTCCCAGATTTCCTGGAGTTCATCGCCCGTGAACTCGAGGTGCCATGCCGCATCGGCGTTGGCTCCCCCGCGGGGCACCAGAAGCGTCCACTCGTGCTGAGCGAGGTCATGAATATCGCCTTGGCTGTCGATCCAGATAACCGGCTGTCCGATCATAGCGGGCAGTTGCTCCAGGGGTTTGCCCGTTTGCTGGACGAGAGCCCGTTCTGTGGCGGCAACAATGTCGGCAAGCTTATCCACGATCCCATCAAGAATTCCGATGGCCATCGGGCTTGGATCACGTTCCTGGTCTGCCTTGCTGATCACAATCCCGAAGGGCCCGCGGCCGCACAACTCAGCCAGAGGGTGATCCAGCTCACCAAAAAAATCAGTTTCGTCTTGATCTAAGGGCATTCTGAAACCGAGGTAATCCGGAAAAAGAAGTCGGCGCAAGGCCCCAGATAGAGCTGATTCCAGCCGTTTCACCGGGGCGTTCAAAAAAAATACAAAATTTTTCTTGTCTTTTTTTGAACGTTCCGCGATTTCCTCAGTCAACCGCTGGTCTTACCAACCAACGGGTGATCACCAAACCAAAACCTAAGTTCGAACTCATCACTGATATGAAAAAGACTCTCTTCATCTGCGCCTTTGCAGGCGTTGGCGCCCTCAGCGCACAGACCGGTAGCGGTCTCGGAGATCTCTCCGTTTCCGGCACCTTTGCTTACGAAAGCGAATACATCTTCCGCGGTGAACAGTTCGCCCAGCACAGCTTCCAGCCGGGCGTCGAACTCGCCTTCCCGGTGGTCGGCGGCTCCCTCTACGGAGGGGTTTGGGCCAACATGCCCATCAACGACAACGAAGATGCTGTTGCAGGGAACCCAGCTATCTACGGAAACGAGATCGACTTCTATGCTGGCTACGCTATCGACGTTACCGACATTATCTCGCTCGACGCTGGTTTCACCTATTACTGGTTTCCAGAAGCCACGGTAAACGCAGGTAACCCTCCCGCCTTCGGTGGTGACGAAGAAACCGAAGAAATCTTCGCCGGTATTGGTGCTGACGTGCTTCTGAGCCCGGCCGCTTATTTCTATTACGATTTCTCTCTCGAAACCTTTACCATCGAGCTGTCCTCCGGTTACTCATTCGATCTCGGTGACTATGCTGGCGTTGACGGTGCTTCGATCGACACCGGTGGCTACCTCGGTTTTGTCTTTGACCAGACCGATGGTGAGCAAGACCGTGTCTACTGGGGTATCAATGTCGATCTCGTCTATGCTCTGAGCGAAAACGTTTCGGCTTCGGTTGGGGCCCGCTATGCTGGCAACGACAAAGACAGCGACCGATCCCCGAGCGACGACGACAGCCACCTCTGGTGGGGCGCTTCGATCGGTTTTGCTTACTAAGCTTCGATCTTAACGTTTTTTCACAAACCCGCCGTTTTCGGCGGGTTTTTTTGTGGCCAAGAGCAAGCTATTTGCCCATAAAAAAGGGGTCCGGCGTAACCCCGAAAAACGCCGGACCCCATATTTTTTTACCGCCTTGGCTGGCAGTTAGTTTCTCACTTAGCGTGTGGTCAACAAAACAGGTTCAGCTTCCGGCATGCCAAAATGGCCTCGCCATCGCAAAGTGAACGTTTTTTTGCACAATCGTCTGGATTACCGCGCGGACAACCTGAAAGGCAGCGAGGCTGTATATGAGCTGGAAAAGACGATTTCATCTTTGCATGAGCGGGTTGATACCCTTGCTTTTCTCGAAAATGCCCTTCATTCCGGTAGGCAACTACCGATATTCACCTAATTCTTCCGCTATTCGATAACGACAGCTGATTCTCCCGCCTTGACCCTCGACCCGTTCCACCATCCGTCGCGCTTAGCGCTTTTCGAACCTTCCGGAGCTCCGCCGCTCGCGGGCGGGCTACGCAAAGCGTTTCCGAAGGTGCCGTTGACCGTTTTCGAGCTCGGGAGCCTTCAGAAGGCGGGGAAATCGCTCGGGCCGCAGGATTTGCTGATCATCGTTGCCACCGTCAGCGAACACCTTTCGCCCGTCAACGCCTTCCTGGAATCCAACCGCTGCCGTGGAATCGTCTTCGTCGACCCCTCCCTGATCAGCGAGGCTTGCGCGGTGTTGACTTCGCTCAACGCGGGCATCTGGCCACTGCTCGAAGCGGATGTCTGTGCCCGACTGCTAAAGCGCCTGCGGCTTTCCTCCGCCGTTGATCACAGCCACCGGGAAACCCTTGAAGCCATCGGCGAGGCAATCATTGAAACCGACCTCCAGGGCGGACTCCTCGACGCCAACCAAACCGCGCAGCGGCTCTTGGGCCTTTCCGAGGTAACTTTTGACCAGTACCGGATCGACGATTTCAATGGCGACGCCGTTACCTTGATGTCGGGGGATGTTGTCCGGTCCCTGCTGGGCGACGGGCGCCATGAATTCGAGCAGACCTTGAAGCCCTTGGCGGGTGAAACCTTCCCCGGTCACCTTGCGATGACGCTAATGCGGAGCCAGGATGGCTCGCCCGAGCGCATTATAGTGACCCTGCGCGATATCAGCGCCCGGGTCAACGCGCTCCGACGCAGCCACGAGGCGCAGCAACGTTTGGCGTTTCACGTTCAACGCACCCCACTGGCCTTCGTCGAGTTCGACTGTGGGGCCGTCATCACCAGCTGGAATCCCGCAGCGGAACGGGTGTTTGGCTGGAAGGCGGATGAGGTTATCGGGAGGTCGATCGAAGTCATTGTACCGAGGGCCGCCCGTTCCGAGGTAGCCGAAGTTTTTCAGCACATCCTCCAGCAAACTGGGGGCAAGCAGTCCACCACCGAAAACCTCACCAAAGACGGACGCACGATCATCTGCGAATGGCACAATACCGCCCTACTCGATGACACGGGGGAAATCGTCGGTGTCGCCTCGCTGGCAAACGACATCACAGATCGCGTGCGCGTGGAAGAAGAACTGCGCACTTCGCGGGTTATCGCCGAGGAGGCGAGCCGCAGCAAGGACGAGTTTTTGACCCTCATGAATCACGAGATGAGGACGCCGCTCAACAGCATAATCGGCTTTGCGGACCTGCTGCGAGACTGCGACGATGCCGCCGAGCGTCTAACCATGCTTGAGACCATCGACGCGAACGCGCGGACCCTGCTCGATCTTGTCGACAATGTGTTGGCCTACTCGCGCCTGGATTCCGGGCGTGTCTTTCTGGCCATGCGCGAGACCGACCTGGAGGTGCTGCTGCACGAGGTTTCGGAAATGGCCCGCCTTAAGGCCGAGGAAAAAGGACTGACCTTCCAGTTGGAGATCCAGCCGGGCATGCCCACCACCGTCTTTGCCGACCATAACGAGCTGCGAAACCTACTGCTGAAGCTTCTGGACAACGCCGTCAAATTCACCTCCGAAGGCGGCGTGCTCCTGCGCGTGAGAAGCCAGTCGCTGAGGGGCAGCCAACGCAGCCGCAACTACCGGTTCGAGGTGATCGATTCCGGCCCGGGAGTTCCAGCGGAAGCCCGCGAGCATATCTTTCAGTCATTCAGACAGGCGGATGCCGCTACTCGCAGACCTTATGGCGGTTCCGGCCTGGGGCTGGCTCTCTGCCGAAAAATTGCCGAACTCATGGACGGGCGTATCTGGTACGAGCCAAACCCCGAGGGCGGCAGCATGTTTATCACGGAAATCGGTTTGACCGTGGTCGACGGCGAGTCTTCGACCAATGCGCCCTTTCCCGAAACCAACTCCACCTCGCCCTTCCGTTTCTTTGCCGAGCACTACCCAGTCTCGATCCTGTTGGTCGCCTCATCCCGGCGAGAGCAGACTTCGTGTGCGCGGATGCTCGACAACATGGGCTACCAACTATCGCTCGCCTGCGATTTGCAGGAACTGGCAGAGTGCCTTCAAAAGGGTAGCTACGAATTAGTCCTGATCGACCTGCAGGCACCCGAGACCGTTCTTCGCCAAGCCAGGCAGCTAGTACACCAGGCAAGTAGCGAGCGCGGCGTGGCACCCCCAATGACGGTACTGATTGCCCATGGAAAGGCCATCACACGCGCTCCCTTTCGATCCCAGCTGTTCGACGGCATTCTCGAGCGCCCGGTTCGGCAAAGCGTCCTGCAAAAACTGCTGCGCATGGCCGCCACCCGGACGGGGGCCACGGCCGCATTCCCGCCCGTTTCTTCGTCTTCATAACGAGCGAGTTGCCCGCCTTCGGGCCCTGTTGCTTTTGCTTTGCGTTACCCAAATGTGCCCCAACACTTAACGCTAATGACTTTTTCCGATCTCGAGCTCTCCGAGCCCGTTCAGCAAGCCGTGGCAGCCTGCGGCTACGAAACCCCGACGCCCATCCAGGCCCAGGCAATCCCGATCGTGCTGCAGGGGCGCGACATGATCGGCTCTGCGCAGACCGGAACCGGTAAGACCGCTGCCTTCACCCTGCCCGCCATCACTCGGCTCAATGCGCACCGGGAGGACTGCGGACCCCGCGCGCTCATCCTCGAGCCAACTAGGGAACTCGCTGAACAGGTCGACGAAAACCTCGCTAACTACACGCAATTTACCGACTTGCGCCGCGCCCTTCTCTACGGCGGTGTCAAATACGGACGACAGCTCGAACAGCTCGAAGCCAAGCCCGATATCGTTGCCGCTACTCCAGGCCGCCTGCTCGACCATCTCGAACAAGCTAACGTCCACTTCAAAGACATCGAAGTACTGGTGCTTGATGAAGTCGACCGGATGCTCGACATGGGTTTCATCGAGCAAGTGAGCAAAATCGTTAAAGCCTGCCGGGAAGAGCGTCAGACCCTGCTCTTTTCAGCTACAATTCCCGACCAGATTGCCCGCCTGGCCAACTGGGCGCTCAAAGATCCTGCGACCGTCGACACCGGAGTGCGCCGCGCTCCAGCGGAAACCGTCGAGCACGCGATTTTTCCGGTGCTGGGCATGCAGAAGTACGACCTCCTGCTGGCCCTGTTGCGCAGCTTCGAGTACGACAGTGTCCTAATTTTTACGCGGACCAAACGCGACGCCGACCGCATCGCCCAATGGGTGATGGACCACGAACACAAAGTCGCCGTGCTCCACAGCGACCGAACCCAGGGCGAACGCAAACAGGCGCTGCAAGCCTTTAAAAGCGGCGAAATCGAAATCATGGTCGCCACAGACATTGCCTCGCGCGGCTTGGACATCTCCGGAATCACCCACGTCATCAACTACAACGTGCCCGAGCACCCTGAGGACTACGTGCACCGCATCGGGCGCACCGGCCGCGCCGCCAAAGAAGGCGAAGCCTACACGCTGTTTTCGAGCGAAGAAGCGGGCCATTTAGCCGCCATTGAACGCTACCTCGGTCAGCCGCTCGAACGCCGTAAGCTCGAAGGCTTTCGCTACCGCATCGAACCCGACCTCGCCAGCGGTAGCGCCGTGACCGACCGCCCCCGCCGTCGAAACCGAGGCTTCTCCGGCAGCCGCTGAAGCAAGGCGCAAAAAGGCACGCTCCCAACCTTTTAGCATCGCCAAACGGCCTGCGAGAAACGAAAAGAGCAGCGACAACAGATCGCAACCGAGCGGGCCTGTAGCTCAATGGTTAGAGCAGGGGACTCATAATCTTCACCCTTATCTCGCGATTTTTTGGACCGATTCCGGAAGACAGATCTACAATTTGCTTTCATTGAACCGCTTACAAATGCGATTTGTCCGAGAAAATCAGCCCAAAATTTTGGCCGCACCAGTTAAGAAGGCTGTTTGATCCCATTTTGCGCCTCGCGACGTTGGGCTTTGTGATGCGCCTCCGCGAGTCAACTTGGCGCTGCGTGGTCAGAAGATTTTGGTCGCAACTCGGCGGACGCTTTGCATAATCCTTTGATTAACCCCTCAAAGTTTCGTAAGGGCCTGTAGCTCAATCGGTTAGAGCAGCGAACTCATAATTCGTTGGTCGTGGGTTCAAGTCCCACCAGGCCCACCAATAGTCGATCAGGCAGCGTCCTGTAAGTTGTTGAAAAGGAAAGAGTTGGTTTCCTCCGTTCCCCGGAGTCATGCTGGGGTTGATCAGAACAAGACGCCTAAGGAAATCGACCTCAGATGACGACCTTTGACAGGCTCCGTTAGGAATCAAGGACCGCGCCGACCGGGAGCAGCTCGCTCTGGAAGTCGCGCTCCAGCGGCATCAAGCGAGCGACGCCTCGCAGACCGCAGCGCGGGATTTCAAGGGTGACCGGGGGTTTCATTTCACGCGTCGGCTGATCGCGATCATCGTCGTCGTCTCGGTGGTGCTGCTACCGGTGATCATTCCGGCTTTCCTTCCCGACGTCACCATCGTGATCGGCTACTACGACACCGCCCGAGGCTTCTGGCCCTGGTCCAGCAGCTACGAAACCATCAACTGGGTGGCGGTGGGCTCCGGCGTGCGGCCGCTCGTGATCAGCCCGGTGACCAACAACATCCTCATCACCATCATCGGCATGTTCTTCGGCAACCAGATCACCAAGCGGTAGGACGCTTCTCTCCGCCTGATCCAGAAACGGCGGAGGAGGACAGAAACGATCTTTGCAACGACCCGCTGCTTTGTCATCTTCCTCGCAGTTGGGGTTCTGGGTGATGGCGGCGCGACGGAAATCGAAACAGAGCGGAGCGAAAGCCAAGCGCAAGCGGGTCAAGCTCTTGCAGTAGAGCATGGCGGCGACCGTGTTCGCGCTGATTGGCGTTGCGGGCTTTCGGATCTGGTTCTCTCAGCAGGACGATCAAACCCAAGAGAAGGTCGCCCAGCAGGGCGTCAGTGCCCTGGAGTGGCTCCGTGATCAGGACGCGACTCCCGAGGAAGCGGACCGCGCCATCGACTGGATGATCACCATCATCCCGCAGTCCCAGGGCGTGCTCGTCGATCCCGAGGCCTTTGGCGACGAGCGGTTCGCGATTGGTGGACTTCCCGTCAGCGACCGAAGGCTGAAAATCCTCGAAAACACGGCGTTTATCGTCGGCTACGACGAGGAGATGAGAAACCCCGCCTGGGTAGCCTACCGTCTCACCTACACCCCCGGAGGCACTACGGCGGAGCGACCGGATGACTTCGACGTAGATCGACGCACCCGGGCGCGGGTGGACCACGACGACTACACCCATTCCGGCTACGACCGTGGACACATGGCCCCGAACTACGCTATCGGGGTCGTGTACGGGCCTCAGGCGCAGTTCGAGACCTTTCTGATGTCCAACATCGTACCGCAGTCGCCGGGGCTAAATCGGGGCCTTTGGAGGCTGCTGGAAGAGGAGGTCGCACGCGATTGGCTTCCAGATTATCGAGAGCTGTGGATCATTTCGGGACCAGTCTACGAGGAACCCGTGCGACGCCTGCCGTCGGGAGTGGCAATCCCCGATGCCTTTTTCAAGATCGTCGTCGATCTGACCGACTCGGGAGAGCTCCGAATGGTGTCCGTGGTAGTGCCGCAGGAGGCAGAGGATTTTAGCGAAGCCTCGCGCTTCCTCGTGAGTATCGACGAAATCGAAGATGCTACGGGCCTGGACTTTATGAGCCTCCTTGCAGACGAGACCGAGGATCAGGTTGAAGCAGAAGGTCCTCGACGCCTTTGGTAGCAGTGTGCCATTTTCACCAAATGCGTCTCAACGTCTCCGCCTCAAATGTCACATGAGGCAGTCTCTTGCCTTTTACTTGAATACAAATCGCAGGACTAAGTTGGAGATCTCAGGTGCCTCGTCTTCAAAGTAGGGATCACCGTGGTCGAAGCGTTCCGCCTTGATTGTATAAAGGCCGGTGATGGGGTGAGTAAACTCCCACGGGTCACGATCAAAAATCGCCTCATTAGCAGGAGGTTGAAGCGCACCATCTATCCAATGCGTATTCCAAGTACGGAAAACTAGATCGTTTCTTTCGTTACGTATATTTACCCGTCTTAGGTCGCTTGGATTTGTCGGCGCGTAAAGGCCAGTTCCTTGGTGCTGAATAACAAAACGTATATTCCAGTTTGGTGAATGGGTGAAGCTAATGTTATCTACCCTCACGCTGAGGACGCGAACTGGACCAGTACTCTGATGTCGAGGGCGAAAACTGAAGGCGGCTGAGGATACAGTTGGAAAAACCCAAGAGTTTTCACCCTCATTTGATCGCACCTGGTCCTGCAAGGATTTATTTAACAGGGCTAAGACATCCGATGGAATCTCGTATAGCTCCTGCTGAAAATCTGGAATCGTAGTTCTGACTGGACCCTGAGGTAATAATCCAACGATTGTTGCAAAAGAGACTCGAAGCTTCTCGCGATTATCACGCAGGCGCTCCTCCAGCACATCTAGAGGCAGGATCTCAATATCTTGTGGCAGCTCGAGCCGTGTCTCTATAAATCGACTCGGCAATGGGCGATCGAACGGTTGGCCCGCGCGATACTCGTAGGCGCGAAGAGCATCGGCTATTTGGCGTTCCAGTTGCGCTATCAAGCGCTCGCGGTACCAGAGACTTGTCTCAAGTAGACGCGCTCTTCGAATGGGGTTATCGGGCACAAATGCCGTTAGTGCGTCCTTCTGAATCATTAGTTCTACCAAATCGCCCAAGCATTCTTCACGGCGCTCATAAAGTATAACCAATTGTTCGAGGTACTCGCCCTCCCGACGCCGAGTCTCGTCGATGGAACCCAGCAGTTCCTGCAATTCATCGTTCTGCGCATAATAGTCATTCAACTGAATTTGCTGGAAGGGAGTTGTCTCTAAACTTTGAATCAGCGCTATGACCTGCTGCTTGGCTTCCTCAGACTTCTCAAGGAAAGCAACTATCTCGCGGTCCCTCATGCTAAAGCCATGTTGCAGGACGCGGTCATAAGCTCTATCGGCAATCTGACGTAATCCCAAATTATCATCGCTTTCTCCATCATTCCGCTCCGATGCGGTCGCGTTATTTTCTGGCCCTTCCCAAAGACGAACTAGCTTATCGATGCTGTTCCTGTGCGTTTCGAAATTCCGGGTACCATCGGCGTAGGCTTGCATGAGGTCCTCAAGTGTGATTGGCTCACCCAGAGTGTTTTGAGTAGCGACTGTACCAAGAAGCTCGGCACCGCCTGAAAGTGTCATCAAGGTACCAGCACCAGCGACGCCGCCAGTCGCTGCGATAGCCGCGCCCAGCTGTATTACCTGGACAGATTTTTTGATGCGTGCCGCATCCCTCTGCCGTTTCTCTAAGGCTTCAAAGCTAGCTTGCAGCGAAGAAAAAAGTCCGGAAAGACTGGAAGCTTGGTCGGCTAATGACTGTTGCAGAATCTGCAGCTCAATCTGAACTTCCCCAATGTTCGTATCCAAGGATCTCAGCTGGTCATTCAATTGCGTGATTTGACTGTCAACCTCGTCAATAGCTTCTCGGTCAAGTGTTGGCCCGCTTAAAGAGGTAGCAACAGCTTGATCAATCGCGACGAGCAAGCCGTCTTCACCAAAGAAATTATCGACACGCTCATCAAGCATGCCCTTGAGATCGCGCAAAGAAATGGAAGGGATATCGTACTGAGTGCGCCCAAAAGAATCCGTGCCCTCTCGGAGCCGTGTGGTAAGCTCCCGCCAACGAAACCGCTCCTCTTGCCTGTTACGAAGCTGCTTCAGCGAATTCATCTCAGTGATGCGGGACAGTGCCCAAGCGCGTACAGACTGATCGTACGGGGCGGCGTTGAGCACCTCCTCAGTCAAACGTAAGGAGAAGCGAGGCCACTCAGAGTGGTGAATAACTGCATCACTATAAACATAACCTTTAAATTCTGCGGAGTAGGAACGTTCCCAACTCTCATAAGGTGCCATTCCTCGGTCACCGGTAAGATTATACGCGAATCGAAGTGGCCGGTCTCTTAGAATATTCCTATGGATAGTATCTGCGTTTTCGGGAAGAAGAATCTCCCTGGCGAAGAGTTCGAATTGACGCCCTTGCTCCGGCCACCGGTCACCATTCCAATCCTGCGTCGCATTACGCATGAGGGGCACCGGGAACGCGGGCTGCAGCTCGCGGAGATCCAAGATATCGCAAATGATTTGAAAGCGTTGCTGCTCCGAGCGCTCAGGTCTGTCTCGGAACTGAACACCTCCGCCGTTGTGAAAAATGATACGTTCCGCTAGAAAATTGACATGCCCGTCGGCGATTCTTATCGGCATCCGTGAAACAATCTCGCGTGCGTCAAAAGTAAGCTCATTGACTTTAGTCAACCACTGTCCTCGCTGGCGCAGCAGAAATGGCATCTCCTCTTCGGAAATTTCTAGGTACTCACCAACTATGCGAACCTGTTCTCCAGACTGAATTACTACGAATGAGTCGGCAGATTCCAATAGACGTTCTACTAAAGCCGTGCTCCCGTCATCCTCGATTTCAGACGAAGCGTGCGTGACCTTGATCAAGTGGAAACAGATATATATGACTATAAAAATGGAGGCTCCTTTAAACATGGCTTTTACTAAATTTCGTGCCCGGTAGAACTTCGCACGGTCCTCAACGCTTTCCGAGTTTTAATTGTTCACGAATTTACGACTGCGGTGCATTTATCAAGTTCACCGACGGCGCTTGCCGCTCTGCGGCAAGACGTTGCTGGGTGCTTGATATGAACTCGAGGATCAGTATTTTTGGCTAAACCGTATCCAGATACCAAGAAACCTGGAACCCCAGATTTTCAGCACCGATCTAGCTCAGGAAGACCATAAGGAAATTTCGCGATAGATTTCGTGTGTAAATCCGTAAAGCTCTTGCCCCGCAAGGATGCTACATTTTTGGGAACGCTAGAATGTAATGGTTCTAATAGCACCGTCTCGGCCTCTCGCACCAGTAGCACCATTAGCACCATCAGCCCCATTACGGCCATGATCTCCACCTCGTCCGCCGCCTGCTAGAGCGCTTCCGGCGCCACCCCGTCCACCACGTCCGCGGGACCCACCAC
>JBHJGW010000077.1:0-5378 GCA_050331415.1 Opitutales bacterium
AAACGCTCCTCCTAAACAACCGCCCCCCCTCCCCGAACCATGAGCTTGAGAATCTTGACCGGCCCGACCCTCATGACAGCCAGCCTGGCCTTTGCCCAAGGTACCGATGTTGACCTTGACGAATGGTATCCGTTAACGCCGGAGCATGACTACGCCAACTCGAGCCTGATTGGGCTCGACGACTGGGTGGAGCCTGCTGGCAAGCATGGGCGCGTCGAAGTACGCGGCGATAAGCTGTTTTACAACGGCGAGGAGTTTAAGTTTTGGGGTACCAACACGGGCTACTCCGACAGTAAGCCGTCTCGAGAAGACGCCGATCGGGCCGCGGCCTTCTTTGCCCGGTACGGCTACAATGCCTTGCGTCACCACAAGCACCTCGACGGCCCCGACTGGGCGGGCTTCCAGAGCGAGCGAAGCTTCGTCGAGTTCGAGCCGGAGGGCTTCGATCGCTTCGACTATTACAACAAACAATTGAAGGACGCTGGCGTTTTCCTGCTGATTTCGCCGACTTTTGGGGTGAGGTTCGGTCGGGACGACGTCGACCGCATCCCCTATTGGGAAGAACTCGGTACCTTTCAGGAAGGGCGCAGCAATTCTCGCATTCGCGCGCCGCACGGCGCCGTCTATTTAGGCAAGGAAATTCAGGACCTTCAGATCGAGCAGACGGTGAAGTTCCTGCGGCACCGGAACCCCTACACCGACACGACCTACGCAGAGGACCCTTACGTTTTCGCGGTCGAACTGTTCAACGAAGACTCGGCCCTGTTCTTTGGAACCAACTCTGTCCTGCAGCGATCCCCGACTCTGCGCGAGCGCCATGCGAATGAGTTCAGCGAGTTCCTACTGCGCCGCTACGGCAGCGAGGAAGCTTGGCGCGAGGCCTGGGGCGACAAAGCGATTGTGAACGATTTTGCCACCGCCACAGGCCATCTGATCGGGCTCGTCAGTCCCGAGGAATGCCGGGGCGAGCTTCCTCCGGAACGCATCTCGGCGGGGACGGTGGCCCCGTGGGCCAACCCGTGGTTCATCGATCAGGCGGTCACTCCCGGCACGGAGCAGGCCTTCCTGAAGCGCCGGATGATCGACACTGCCCTGTACCTCAACGAGCTGCAGAAAGCCTTTTACGGACGCTTTATCGAGGCGATCCGCGAAACGGGCTTCGATGGCGAGATCGTGACCTCGAATTGGCAGGCCGGAAGCACGATCGGGCATTTGCTCAACCTCCACACCGACGCGCAAACGGGGATTGTTGACCGCCACAACTACTTCGGCGGGGGCCGTCGCGCTCTCAACAGCGGCGAGCCCTTCAGCAGCGCGAGCCTCCTGGCCGACCCCGGCAGCGGCAACCTCAGCGCGGGCTTTCAGCAGGTCGACGGTGCCTGTTTCATGATCAGCGAGTACACCCACGTACAGCCAAATGAGTGGTATGCCGAGGGGCCGGTGCTCCTCGGGGCTTACGGCTGGGGCCTGCAAGGCTGGGACGTTTCTTACAACTTTGCCTTCAGCGGCGACCCGCTCGGCCATCTTTCCGACAAGATCGGCAACAACCCCTGGGACATCGAAAACCCCGCCATTGCCGCCACAATGCCGGCGGTTTCGCGGATGGTCCGCCGGATGGATGTTGCCGAGGCACCGCAAACACACCACCTCAACGTTCATCTGCCCTCGCTCGAGGAGGGCAGGATGAGCTTTCGCGGAGAAACCGTACAACAGCATGACGTAAAGACCTTCAGCACGGACAAAGTACCGCCGGAGGCCCTTGCCGCTACGCGCGTCGCGATTGACTTTACCGAGGACTACAAGGAGACGAAGCCCTTCGATCTCAGCCCCTACCTTCAGGACGGCTACCTGGTCTCCAGCACAGGCCAATTGCGCTGGATGGATGGACCGGAAGGCGATACGACCAGCGGCTACGTGCTCATCGACACACCAGCAACGAAGGCCTTCGTCGGCTTCGCCCCCGGCGGACGAAGTTTCGACCTTGGCGACGGATTTACGATCGCACCTGAGGCCGGCTTTTCGGTCATCGTGCTCACGGCCGCCGGGCAGACGGAAACCCTGGCAAGCGACCGCGAAATCGTGATGATCGCGATGGCCCGGGCGCGGAACACCGGAATGGTCTTTAACGAGGCAGGCAACAGGGTCCTCGAAAAGGGAACACCGCCGCTGCGCCTCGAGCCCGTCGTGGCCAAGCTGACGGTTCCTTTTCGGGGCACGATCGACGTGCTCAATCAGGATGCGACGGCTGTCAAAACCTCACGTTCGTTCGCGGGCGACATCGCTATCGATAGCGGCAACGACGCGACGCCTTACTACCGCCTCCGCAAATAGCTGATCTCTCCGCGCACCCGTTGAGGGTGCCCAAGGTAACTCCCCGTAGATTCCGCCGAGTCACCGGCAGATTTTCGGGCTGCCCCCATTTGAATGGCGTTGCGCACGGTGAAACCTGGCAGCTTTGTGCCATTAAGAAAAGTTTTATCGATTAGCAATTTTGATTGGCAGAATCCGGTGAATAAGTTTTAAGACAATAGCATCGCAAGCACTAAGGCGAAACCTGCCCCGTGCAAGCCACCTGAAATTTTGACCGACATGAGCCTCGAAGACGTGAAAACAGCCGTCGTGAACGGGAAACGCAAAGACGTGAAAGCCCTGGTGCCGCCTCTCCTGGAGCAAGGCGTGGCCGCCCGAACGATCCTCGACGATGCCCTTATTCCGGCAATGGGCATTGTGGGCGAAAAATTCAAAAACGGTGAAATCTTCGTACCCGAGATGCTCGTCGCCGCCCGCGCGATGAAGACGGGGATGGAGATCATCGAACCTGCCTTGATTTCCGCCGGGATCCGCCCGGAATTTACCGCGATTATCGGGACTGTCGAAGGCGACCTTCACGATATCGGCAAAAACCTCGTGGCAACCATGTGGAAGGGTTCGGGCTTCGAGGTGATCGACCTCGGTACGAACGTCTCGTCCGTTGCGTTCGTTGAAGCCGTTGAGCAGCACAAGCCGCACATCGTGGGCCTTTCGGCCTTGTTAACCACTACGATGCCGGCGATGAAGGCAACCGTCGAGGCGATCCGCGCTGCCGGGCACGCCGACGTGAAGATACTTGTCGGCGGCGCACCCCTCAACCAGGCCTACGCCGACGAAATCGGGGCCGACGGCTACACGAGGGACGCTGCCAGCGCCGTAGACCTCGCAAAACGTCTTTTACAAGGTAACGCCGCGTAGTTCCCGGGTCGGGCTCGCCTTTAATTTGGGCGCTCGAGCTCGCGGACGGCTCGGCGCAGGTGTTCGAGGAGCTCGGGCAAGCCTTCGTCGGAAAGGCAGGAGATCGGAAACGTCTTTAGCTGCCCGAATTTTTTGCGCAAACGTTCAAGGTTTTCCTGGGCGCCTGGTTCGTCCATCTTGTTCGCGGCAATCACGCTGGGGCGGTCGACGAGGTCTTCCTGGTAGGCGGCCATTTCCTTGCGCAAACTGGCGAAATCCTCGAGAGGATCGCGCCCTTCGGTTCCCGCCATGTCGAGGACGTAGAGCATCAGTCGGCAACGTTCAAGATGCTTGAGAAAACGATGCCCAAGGCCGCGATTTTCGCTGGCTCCCTCGATCAGGCCCGGCACATCAGCCATCGTGAAACGCTCGAAGTGCTCGGGGAACTCGACGATGCCGACGTTCGGATGGATCGTCGTGAAGGGATAGTGGCCCACTTTTGCCTTCGAAGCCGAGACCTCGCCGATCAGCGACGACTTGCCGGCGTTGGGGTAGCCAACGAGGCCGACATCCGCAATGGTCTTGAGCACAAGGCGGAACGCACCCTCTTCGCCGGGTTTGCCCGCAGTCGCGATGCGTGGCGTCTGGTTGACCGAGGACTTGAAGGCAGCGTTGCCCAACCCGCCCCGTCCTCCGTGCAGCAGCGTGATTTCCTGGCCGTGCTCGAGGATCTCGGAAACCGCCTCGTCGCCCTCCTCGGCATACACCGCAGTGCCAAGTGGCAACATGACACGAGCCGGTTTGCCACCAGCGCCGGTCTGGTCGCTTCCGCGCCCCGGTTGACCGTTGCCCGCGCGAACCTTGGGCTGAAACTTGTAAGCCGTTAGGTCCGAAACATTTTCGTCGCCCACGAGCACGACATCACCCCCGCGCCCGCCGTTACCGCCATTGGGCCCGCCGCGCGGCTCAAACGCCTCACGGCGGAAACTCAGGCAACCATCGCCGCCATTGCCGGCCTTGAGGTGAACAGTGATTTCGTCGATAAACATGGGAGAAATGATGACCACCGAGCAAGGGGCCGCCGTTGACGTCGGCTACGTCGGTGTGACCGGAAGCCGGGGGCCGAAGCGCGGTCAGACGATGCGGCTTGGCCAATTTGGGCACGACGCGCCAGCGACATGACAACCCGTGAATGATGGTGGCGGGCTCGATGAGTGGAAACCCGTTATTATCGTCATGCGATGCGCGTTCGGCAAGCCGGCAATTTTTTCCTGGCTTAGCGCTTGCACCCTCTCGGCTCTCGGAGGACCCTTACTGCTAGAGATGGCTGAACCTGCCTTGTAAACCTTCGTTACGCTCTCGAACTTTTATGCCAAAAGTCACCTTCCAGAAAAGCGGCGTCGAAGCCGATTGGGACCCGTCGAAAGACTACATTCTCGACCTTGCCGAAGAAAGCGGGCTCGCCCTGGACTACAGCTGCCGGATGGGCAGCTGCACGGCGTGCATGCAGCCGATCGCTTCCGGCGAAGTGGAATACCCGGAAGGCCACAGCGCCGATGTCGAGCCCGGGCACGCGCTCCTGTGCTGCAGCATTCCGAAGACCGACGTGGTCGTCGACGCCTGATCGGCCCGTGCGCGCTTCGCGACCGGGCACCTAGCCCGCGCGGACAAGCAGCACGTCGGCCCACTCACCGTCGACCCGCTGATCCAGGCAAGCGGGGGCACTTCCCCAGGCGGCTGTAGCGGCTTCGACGAAGCGCTCACGCACTTCGTCCGCCTCCGGCGCAAGGATGCCACTGAGTGCCAGCCAGCCGCCAGGCGCTGTGGCCGCAACCAGAGGCTCGCGGTAAATCACCAGAACGTCGGAGATGATGTTGGCGAGGATCAGGTCTGCCCGCCGCCCCGCAAGCCCGTCTTCAAGGCCAGCCTGGCGCACTTCGAGTGCGGTTGGCTCCAGGTTATTTCGTTCCGTGTTTTCCCGTGTTACAGTGGCCGCTTCCGGGTCCTGATCGAACGCGTAAATCCCCCGAAAGCCAAGTTTCGCGGCGGAAACAGCAAGGATGCCCGACCCGCACCCGGCGTCGATCACGGACGGCGCCTCCAGCTTGAGGTCGGAGACCGTTTCTGCCAGCGCTGACTCCGCACCCAGCACGTGCGCGCGGAAATCCAGG
>JBHJGW010000078.1:0-2042 GCA_050331415.1 Opitutales bacterium
GGCTCCGAGCACCCCGACAAACTCCCCGGTCTGCAATTCCGCCAGCAAACCAGGACGAATGGCAGGGGCTAGCCGTTCGCGGCGACAGACGGATTGGACCTCGCGGCGCCCGCCGGAGATTTCTTTCGCAGGCGCCAGAAACTCATCCGTCACCGTGCGATAACGCGCTCCTAGAAGCCCAGCGAGATACTGCTCAGTGCGTTGATCGCGGTTCCGCCCGGCCAGGATGCTGTTGAAATTTGCCAGGAGGGCATTGGTCCTGGCTTCTCCAATCTCAATGTCCAGTGCCCCTATCCCCTGCGTCGCCGCGATGACAATTCCACCGCGATCGCGGAGGATCTGCATCGCCAGGCGATCTGAATAGCGACTTTCCGAGTCGATGACCGAAAGCGGAAATTCGTCCGAGACGATGGCGAAGGGTTTCTTCATCGCTGCGATACCAGGAGCGCGACTCATGAGGGCATCGAAGGCGACTCCCTTCAGGTAGCTCATCCAGAGTCGGGCCGCGGCAGGGGCGAGGAACGAGTTTGAGCGGCCCAGGACAACTTGGCCTTGGCGCAGCATTTCCTCGGCATCGAAGGAGTACCGGGCTGGCTTCGTAATCGCCTCCAGCATTGCACTGCGGAGCGCCTGTAGCGCGATCACTGCCATGCTTTGGTGGTTACTTCGGGTGCGGGAGTCGAGTCGCTCCCAAGCGTTGAGGTCCATACACGCTGAACGGAGCGAGCGCTGAACGTGGGGCGGTGCCGACGAAATTCCCTCCTCGGCCGCCTCGATTAGTCCGCTAACCTCTCGCCGCCCTAACAAGAGCGCTTCGAGCTGCTCAACAAAGTCACCGTAACTCCGGTCCGGTTTCACAAATGCAATCACCTCGATCATCGAGCGCAAGAGCGAGCGCAGGAACTGGTCCCAATACCTATTGTTTCCGTCAACGGGTAAACACGTAGCGATAAGGTCCGCCACCTTTCGCGCGTTTTGAGATTCATTCGCGCGGAACATGTCGACACTCGTGTTTCCGCCTACATCGGAAATCACGCGCAGAGCATCTGCGCGTCCTGCTGCCGCGAGGTGATAGCGCAGACTTCCTTCGAGGTCCGGATCAGACTTCGGGTCGAGCACCAACATCCCAACAGGCGCTCCTCCTGAAGCGCGTAGCCGCGTAAGCTGCGCAAGAATAGGTTCAACAATTCGCGTCGTTTTTCCGCAGCCGGTCGCGCCCGTCACCAGTAGATGGCCGGCAAGCTCCCGCCAGGTGAGCGAAATGGTTTTTCCCGGCGGTTCAAAACACGGAAGCGTTATCGCGGAAGTGTCAAGTGAGTCCACGCGGCCCTTTCCCCCTCCGGTTCAGCGTAAACCAACGCTTCAACCAAATGGTCTCTTGATTATTGACCAATGCGTTTGCCCTGCCCACATGTTCCTCGAGTTGATAATTCGAGGTCGACCAATTGACGATACAGACCTCCCCATTTGTTGGATTGCGGTATGCAACCCGCTCGCCGTCTGCAAGGTCGCCCTTGTAAAGAATTAGGCAGACCTCATGCGCATCGGTGACATAGTCCACTTCTGCGGAGGCCGTGACCTTTTGAAATCCAGGCGGCGGTGGCGGCCCGTAATCCCAGTGCGACGGTAAAATGCCTGTTAACATCAGTTGCGCCTGCAAGCGCTGCACCGCCTCTTGCCATGATGCAAAATTCAAGGGCAAAGGTCTTTTTGCCGAAACTTGGATTCCGGCAACGCGACAGAGCCGCAACCATTGCTGGACAATCGGTGCAAGCGGTCTCGGTGCCTGCGAGGATGCGAGCAATAGCTGCGGAGACAAGACTGAATCGGGCAGTTGCGAGCACTGCAGGATGTCGGCAGAGAAAGGTCCCCGGAAATTGCGGCCGAGCCAATGCGCAAGCGTCCGCCGGACTGATTTTCGACAGAGGTTATCGAGAAAAGGATCAAGCAGCGCGGGGATGCAATGGTCCGTCCGGTAGCAGCTCCACAAGCTTGCCAAAAAATGCGCGCCATAGCGCTGGTCGTCGTAGCCGGGGGTCATT
>JBHJGW010000079.1:0-24051 GCA_050331415.1 Opitutales bacterium
GACCGCCAGCTCATAATTGATGCCACGGTGTTCGTCGGCGAGCATCTGGTACTCATCGATCACGAGCAACCCCGGCCCTTCGCCGCGAAGAAACTTGCTCTTCTGGGTTTCCAGCGTCGCCACCACTACGGGCGCATCGACCTTTTCGGCGACATCTCCGGTCGCGATGCCCACATTCCAGCCACGCTGGCGCCACTCGACGAGCTTGTCGTTGGCAAGCGCTCGCGTTGGCACCGTGTATATGGCCTGGCGCCGAAGCCCGGAGTCGACGAAAAGCTCGAAAATAAACGTCTTGCCGGAGCCGGTGGGGGCATCGACGACCACGTCGAGCCCCTGCTGCAGGTAGTGGACGGCCTCCTGCTGCCAGATATCGGGAATCACGAGGCTGTGGCCGAGGGTCTCCACGTACTCGCCTTGCTACCGCAGGTTACCGCCCTTTGGCAAGGCGTGCCTTTCAGGACCTTGATTGCCGGACAGGGCCAAAGTTTGCGATCCTCTCCCTTTGTCGAGGTAGTTTTCCAAGAGCGCTCGGATTGGGAGCGTTCCGCCTTCGAAATGGCAAAGGCCTGGTTGCCCACCCCAGACTTGAAGGTGCCGTCTGACGAACTCTTTGCGGACGTCCAAGCAGGAAACTATGCTCCAAAGCGCCACGAATGCCACCTTGCCGCCATGGGTTTCCGCTGTGTCGTTGGCGTGAATTTTCTGATGCACGCTGCTGTTCGGCTGGGTAAGCTGCCCTCGTTTGCAGAAAGCATAGGCAACCGTTTCGCCGAGACGGCGGTACCGGTCTGGGCGGCTACGGCATTCGCCTACTCGATTCCGCCGCTGGAGCTTCTGATCGGTCTGGCGCTGCTGGCGGGCACCGGTGTTCGCTGGGCCTGCGTCGGCGGTATGACGATGATGGCGGCCCTGCTGTTCGGCTCGAGCCATCTCGGGGAATGGACGCTGGTCGGCTGGCAGACTGTCTAAGCCGGCTTTTTCGCCGTTATTCTTCTGCTGAGCGAAAACGACCGCAGCTGGCGGGCGGTGTTCAGAAAGTCTCAATCCTGAGAATGATGAGCCACCGCCTTAGGTGCCTCGCTCAATGCTTCTCGGCTGTCATGGGAGCGCGCGAGAAGGGCAGGAACGTTCCGGGACCTCCGAGATTCGCTGGTAGATCGCTGGGAGCACCCTCTGGCAGCATGTTCTGGCTCGTGCTGTAGGCCAGCACAGTGTAGTCGCCGAAGCCAAGGCGTTGGCCTCGAGTCTGCGCCCCGGTAACCTCCCCGAGAAACTCGCTTGCGAATTGGATTGAGCTACCGGGAACGGTCAAAGCACCCCGGAAGGTGCCTGCTTCCGTTTCGCGGAAGACCAGTTCGGCGACTGGCGGTCGCCGCCGAGCTCCCTGGAGAGCATGGCAGACTGCTGGCCTTCGGACTCCAGAAGCCCATCGCGGTACTGCACAACGCGCAATGCAGCGGGGCTGGCAACAGTCGCGCCGAGAACGAAAGGAGCGCCCAGGCAGAGGGTCAGAATGGAAAAAAGGTTCACCACAGCGGATTAACGAATACCGCGCACCCGGGTCAACTTTGGACTCGTCGTGCTGCGCCTGCGGTCAATGCCATGACCTCAATCCGCCCCGCGCCTGCGGACGACCACCTCCGTTGGCCAGGCAGCAGCGCTGAGACCGAGCAGGTAGCGGGCAGTGTTGGCGATATCCTCTGGCTGAATGTACTCGGGGCCCTCGGCACCTGTCATGGCGGTGGTAACCATTGCCGGGCAGATGGCCGCGACGCGGATGCCCGCCTCTTCGCCCTCCTCGGCCATGGCACGTGTCAGGGCCATCATGCCGTGCTTCGAAGTAGCGTAGGTGCCAATACCTGACCAGGCTTCGACACCAACGATCGAGGCGATGTTGAGGATCGCGCCGCGGAGCTTCGGCTCGACCTCCTCCTGCTGCTCCATCCGCTTGAAGGCTTCGCGGCTAAGCCAGAAGCAGCTGTACAGGTTGATCTTCTGGACGCGGTCGAACTCTTCAGTCGTGGTGTCCGCGATCCGACCGCTACTGCCGACTCCCGCGTTGTTGACGAGCACATCGAGGCGCCCGCGAACAGCGAACCCCTTATCGATGAGCTCGAGGCAAAAACTTTCGTCGGCAACGTCGCCCGTGACGACAGTTACTTCGGCTTCGTAACGCTCACGGAGGTCTTTTGCTACGCGCTCGTTCTCCGCCGCTCGGCGACCGTTGACAATCACCGAGGCACCGTCCGCTGCGAAGGCGTGGGCGATAGCCTCGCCGATACCACTGTTGGCACCGGTAATGAGGCAGACTTTGCCGCGCAGGTTCACTACAAACCGGGATAATGTTCGGTGCCTTGTCGCCGGGCGCCGGGATTGGCGGTGCCGGGCACCCGCGAGGTCACCGATGACCGATAACCCCGCGAACCGGCGATCCGCCGTGGCTCAGCCCTGTTTCGGGATCAACCCGTCGTTCTGCAGGCGTTCGATGAGGGTTTCGGCGCTGTCGTGGCGGTTCATGATGTAGAGGTGGACCCCAGGGGAACCGCTTTCGATCAGCTCCTTGACTTGGCTGTAGGCCCAGTCCACGCCGACGCCCCGTGCTTTGATATCATCATCGCCACAAGCCTCGAGCTGCTCGACGAGTTCTTGTGGAAGCGTCGCTTTGCAGAATTGGGTCAGCCGCTTGAGCTGGCCGGCGGAAAGAGCCGGGAGGATGCCAGGGATGATCGGGCAATCGGCGCCGAGGTCGCGCAGCTTTTGCTGCCAGGCGAAAAAGTCATTATTAGTGAAGAACAGCTGCGTGGTGATGAAGTCCGCACCTTGATCAACTTTGTGCTTTAGCCACTTGAGGTCTTCGTCGACGTCCTGGCTGTCCGGATGGACTTCCGGATAGCCGCCCACGCCAATCCCGAATTCCGGGAAATTCTCGCGAATGAAAGCCACGAGCTCGGAGCCGTAGTGAAGGCCGTCCGGGTGCGGCTTGAATTCCGTTTCGCCCTTCGGCGGGTCACCCCGCAAAGCCATAATGTTGCGGAAGCCGACCCGTTCGAAGTTCCCGATGATGCCGCGCAGCTCATCGCGCGAGTGGCCCACGCAGGTCAAGTGTGGCATGACGTTGAAGTCGAAAATTTCCTTCAGCAACTCACCGTACGCCAAGGTTCGCTCGCGGGTACCGCCGCCGGCGCCATAGGTAATGGAGACAAAGTCCGGGTCGTAACGCTTCAGGCGGTTGGCCGTGCGAAGGATCTGGCGGGCACCTTCTTCGTTCTTCGGCGGGAAAAATTCAACCGACAGCAGAGGCTTCCCCTGCTGCAGCTTCTCTGCAATGACTTGGCTTCGGAGTGACATACACCCATCAAAACATCACGATAGGTTGATACGTCAAGCAAAAGCCCCGCAGATTCGAGATTCTGACAGAAAAGGCGCTCAGGCCGCGGCCACCGAAAGATGCTCGCGACCCGCCGCCGCGGGCCCGAATCAGGGGGCTACTTCTTGGCCGGCGTTGGCCACAATGAAAACGCGTCGAGTGAATGGGCGACCGTACTGCGCAATCATTTGCTCCCAGCCTTCCTGGTCCTGCCGGATGCCATCGCTCTCTGTTTGGTAGGCGCGGATGCCCTCTTGCGGAACCACCATCAGGACGATATCCGCAAACACAATTTTGCCAGGCAACGAATTCAACCCGGGACCGGCATAAATGGCGTCGGCAACGATGATATCCGATGGCTCATCATCCTCCGTGCCCGTGCCGCTGGGTCCAGTGATCGGAAAGGTCTCATTATCGACTTCGCGGTAAAAGGTAATGGAAAAGTCGACCACATTCGAACTCGCAAAGTAGTCGCGCCCCTGGTACCAGGCGGCACCGGGGACTTCCGCTTCGGAGTCCAAGTCACGTTCCTCGCCCTCGTAAGTGAAGAACGTGTCCGTGCCAACCGCCACCTCACCGGCGAAGTAATTCTCGAGGGTGTGGTCGTTGTTGTCCGCAAAAGGGGACATCGCGAGTGCACCGGTGAACGTGTTTTCCGGGTCAATCACGCCGCGGTAGATGCCCACGATCGGCTCGGGCGGGGTAATCGACGTGAAAGGATTGCGGTAGAGCGTCGAGTACACGATCGCGCACAGGTCACCCGAGAGCAGGTCTTCCGGCTCGATCACGCCATCGCGGTCGCGGTCGTGGAAACGAGGCCGGTCGTCCGTGTTGGACAGCAGGTACAGGTACGGAAAGCGCTGGCTTGCGCCGTCGATCTCGATGTCCTGGTGCGAGACCTGCAGCCAGACCCTCCCCCGGCTCAGGGTGGCAGCGGCTTCAAGGTCATCGCCGAGCGCCTCCATCGTTGTACGGGCTTCCTGATTGACATTGAGCCTGCCCACAGAGTCTGTCCAGACGCCAAGAATACTGGCGCTGAGACCAACCACGACAAGGATGACCGCTGTCATGATGCTGGTGGCGGCCAGGAGTTCAATCAGAGTAAAGCCGGAACGGTTTCGGGAAAAGGTCATGGGATGCTGGGAAAAAAAAGGAGTGATCCGGAGCAAAGGCGGGTCGGTAGATCCCAAGAAGGCTACCGGCGGGACGCGGCTGTCGTGTACTCGATGAGGCGGTCTGCCTGAGAGACCGAAGAACTCTCATAGTCGATTTCCCCTTCCTCGGTATAGACGATCTCGAATGTCCCACCCGAATCGAAGAGCGTGCGAAGGGCATCTGGGTCCAAGGTGAACAAGGTTACGTCGAACGGAACGTAAGCGCCGGAAGACACTGCACCGTAATTGAAGGACGTGTCGCTCACAGGTTGAATCAGCGCAGCATAGATGCCGCCCTCCAGGTCGCCCGCCTCGAGGTCGTCGAGCGCTCGATTGAAGCCTTCAAGACCAAGCCAATGTTCGAGCTTCGTGCGGCCAAACGTGCCATCGCTCCCCAGGGGACGAGAAGTCCACATGACTACCAGGGAATCCTCGGCAGGAGTATTGCTGGTGACGGCGGTGACAATCTGATTAAGCGTCAGCCCTTCGAGCTCGGCGTCGTCCGGGGTGGGATCCGGACTGCTGACGAGCGCGCGAAACCGCGCCTCTAGATTCGCCGACTCGTCGGTGTCGATGACGTCACGAACGGCGGTAACCGTAGGGCCGAAGAGGGCCACGAGCGCGACGATGGCAAGGGCCAATACCCCGACGGCCAGGACGACCTCGACAAGACTGAAGGCAGGGCGTTGTTTGCGGCTTACGAATGGCATGGCAGCGGTCGGGCTAGTCATCTGCTTGGTCGTCCAAGGTGTCGGAAATTTCCTGGAAGTCGTTCATCATCACCGTCTGCCCGTTGGGCCGTACGAACACGGCGGCCGAGGAGAAGGGGTCGGTCACTCGGAGCTCCACGCCCGAGCCAACTTGTTCGGCAATGCCCGGCGAGATCACGATCACTGGCGAACGTGGCAAGCCGGTGTAAAACGTATTTGGATTCGAGAGGGTTCGAAGGGTCGTCTGCCCAGATGATTCAAACCCGAGGACGAACCAACGGTCGGGGTCCGCCGTTCGTTGCGGGTAAGCGACTTCCTCAACCGCGGTGCCCCCGATGTCGCTCTCATAGAGCTCGCCATCAGCACCTGCAGCCAGCGAGACCGGCGTCTCATTGTCCGCTCGGGGAATGACGTACGTACCTTCGGGAAGATAGGTACCGTCACCTACCGGATGGATCACGTTTTCCCCGTTTTCCATCCGCTCAACCCACACGATTCCCATGTAGCGCAGGTATTTGCTCGGTTCGTCCTGCCCGGCGTAGATGAGCAGGTAGGCGTCGCTCTGACGGACCTGAGCCGTGGTGCGCGCGGCATCGATCAAACCCGCAACACTGCGTTGCGATGCTGGGACCGTCGCCCCGCCAAAACCGCCGAGCCCGGCAACGACAATACCCGCCAGCACTGCCATGAGGGCAATGACCGTCAGCAATTCGATGATGGTGAAGCCACGCGCGCGCGGCAGGATGCATTTGGACCGGGACATGGGGAGTTGGAAAAAGCTGGCTGAACGCCGGTTAATTAACGTCGAAAGTAGCCGTCCAGAGCGGATCGTTGTTGGCCGAACCGCCAAGGTCTTCGACACTGAACATCACTGCCGGAGCGTTGATGCTTTCGCCCGCCGGCAACTGGTCGCTTTCATTGGGGATGAACTCATTGATGGCATCGGCGGAAATGCGCCCGTCGCCGTCCTGATCGATTGCGACAAAAATGCGAGAACTTCCAGACCGGTCCATAAGCTGGTCCGTTTGCCGGTCGAACAGGGAGTTCAGTTCGGTGAAGCTCGTACGGTTACGGTTCTGGCGAATCTCCTCGGTGGTGGAAGGCGGACTGCCGTCGGCTTTCCGCCCCGTCAGCGCGATGAAAAACAGGTCGACTGTAGCTGCGTCTTCCCCGAGCGGCGTCACAACGTCGTCGCCCTCTCCCCGAAGCACGGGAGGCCAGTAGCCGTACTTTTCCTTGTAGGAGCGCAGCGCGTTGACGACACTGGTGTATTCGACGCGGTCAGCCTGCCTGTCGATATTGGTTTGCACCAGCTGGACGGTGGGAATCAAAATCGCCGCCAGGATGCCGATGACCGCGATCACGGTCAGCAGCTCGATAAGCGTGAACGCTGACCGGCGGGAAGCGTTTGCAGGGGATTTTTTTAAAAGGGTCATGGGGCTATCGCTGGAAGTTGAATACGAGGTTGTCCGCGTTTGGGCTCGACGCGGGGTTTCCGTCGAAGTAACCGCTCGGAAGGTCGCCGTCGATGTGGGCTTCGATGTCAATCTGTCCATCCGGCCCGGATGAAACCAGGATGAAGCCGTCCCGCACGAAGGTCTCACGGTTGGAGGGCGGACCCGGAGTGATGTAAAAATAGTAATACGGTCGCCCCCAAGGGTCGACAAAGAACTGATCGTCCCCATCGCCGGCAACATTCAGCGCCCCGGCATCGACGAAGGGCCGGGTATCCGCGGAGACCATGACGACCTGGCCGGAACTGTTGCGGGTCATCCCGAGCTGCCCCATCAGCGCCTGGTAAAGCTGGACCGAGTTACCGCCCGGTTCGAGTTCGCCGCCAGCGGTGTCATTACCGAGCCAGGGAAAGTCGGAATACCGCGCCTTGAATTGCTCAAGGCCAACTGCAATCGACTGCAGCTCACCTCGAGCGCGGTCGGTTTGCATGCGGTCCTGGACAGTCCCGCCCACGGCAAAGATGATCGAGGCGAGGATGGCGATGACAGCGATCACGACCAGCAACTCCACCAACGTGAAGCCACCAGACCGCGGTCGCCGAACAGTGAGGCATTTTCGGGGCATTGCGCAGAAGTATATCAGTCGGGGAGAGGCGGCGCACCCGGGGAAAAATCTTCTTGCCAAACGACGCCCACCTCCTGCATTTTACTCTAAGGAGACGGCGCCAGGCCGCTGAAGTGTCCGGGTTGCTTTTGACGCCAACTCTGGTGAAGCTGTAATCTTGGAAACGTTTCCCTGGGCATTTGTTCCGCCCTCCACCCCGGCCGCGACCAACCGAATTGGTGAGCCCTGGGTTTACCGTGATCGACCTTACCCTGCATGAGTGAAACCGCCACCCAAGACCCGCGCATCTCCGTCGCGGGCATCTTCGAGCCGCAGCAGAACAACAACGGACAGCTTCTGGACCCCTCGCGCAACGGTCGCCCGCGCCGCAGCGACCCCTTTGTGCCGCGGGAACTGATCCGGCGGTTCAAGCTCCAGCGCGGCAGTTGGGTTGTCGGCAACGCTCAGCACGACGACCGCTTCTCCAACCCCAAGTTGCGCTTCATCGAGAGCATCGACGGTGTGCCCGTCGAGGAGCGCAAGAAGGGCTACGATTTCAAGCAGCTGACGACCACCTCGCCAGACGAGCAACTGAAGCTCGAGCACCCGGATGGCCGTTTGACAACCCGGGTGATGGACCTTTTCACCCCCGTGGGCAAAGGCACCCGAGGCCTGATCGTCGCCCCGCCTCGCACAGGCAAAACCACCATTTTGAAAGACGTCGCCGAGGGCGTGCTCCACAACCATCCGGAGGCTCACGTTATCGTGCTGCTGGTGGATGAGCGCCCCGAAGAGGTAACCGACTTCAAGCGCGACCTCGCTGGCGCCGAGGTCCTGGCCAGCAGCAACGACGAGGAACTGCCCAGCCACCTGCGCATCGCCGACCTCGCCATCGACCGCGCCAAGCGGCTCGTGGAAGTCGGCCGCGACGTGGTCCTGCTAATGGACTCGCTGACACGCCTGGCGCGGGCCCACAATGCCAACAGCTCGACCGGACGCACGATGACCGGCGGTCTGGATGTGCGCGCTCTGGAGAAGCCCCGACAGATTTTTTCCAGCGCCCGCCAGACCGAAGAAGGTGGCAGCCTGACCATCCTCGCCAGCGCCCTGGTCGAAACCGGCAGCCGCATGGACGACCTCATTTTTCAGGAATTCAAGGGTACCGGCAACATGGAAGTGGTGCTCGATCGCAAATGCGCCGAACTGCGGCTGTGGCCCGCCTTGAATGTGAACGCCTCCGGCACCCGGCGCGAAGAACTCATCCTCCCGAAGGACGTGCTCGAAAAGGTTTCGTTTTTCCGCCGCGCCCTTGCCCCAATGAAACCCATCGACGCGTGCGAAACGCTGATCGAACGCCTGGGCAGCACCACGAGCAACGAGGAATTCCTGCGCCTGCTGAAGGTGTAGCCTGCAAGGCCCCGACCCACGCGCGATGTCCCTAGGCGGCCTGACGATCCAACGACTGACGATCAGCAACCGCGCGGGCGGAGCTCTGGACCGGCTCGACCTTCACTGCCCGCCGCACGAGTGGACAAGCGTCATCAGCCCGTCGGAGGGACGGGACGGCGAGCCCGCCACCCTGTTACTCTGCCTGACTCAACGGCTGCGTTTCAGCCCCGGTACGATCTTGTGGCACGGCAAACCGCTGGAGCAATTGCGCCGGGACTTGCTGCCGTACGCGGTTATTTCCGATTCCGAGAAAGCGCCGAACAAACGACTCGAAGATCTGCTGAACAAAGACCTCGCGCGCTGCGGCGCCCCACGCGAGGAGTGGCCCCAGCGCATCCGGGAATTGCTCGCCCTCTTCCAGTTGGCTCCCCGGGAGCGCTATGGCGAGCTCAGCGCGGAAAAACGCTGGTTCTTCAACGCCACCCGCGCGCTTGCGCTGGAAGCGCCTCTTTGGCTGATCGCAGGCTGCCCGAACGAACTCGCGCTGCAGACCCTCAAGAGCCTGAAGCCATCCGAAACCACTGTCGCCGCGTTTTTGCTGCCTGCGATCCAAGCGCTGTCGGTGAGCGACCGCGTTGCGGTGCTCCACGCCGGGCGTAACCGCCAGACAGGGCCTCCCGAACAAGTATACCGGCGACCCGTCAGCCGCACCGTCGCCCTTGCCACTGGAGCCGTCAACGCCCTACCGGGCATCCTGCGCGAATGCGCCGCAGGGGAAGCGCTTGTCCAGAGCCCCTTGGGCGAATGGCGTGGCAGCATCGTTTCCGAGGAAGCAGAGTATCCGCCCGGAGCGCCCGTACAGCTGCTCATCCGCCCGGAGGCCTGGAACCTCGATGCCTACCCGCCCGAGGAAAATTGCCTTGAAGGCTCCGTCACCCGGGTCCGCTACTATGGCAGCTTCGCCACTTATCGATTTTCACCGACGAGGGCCTCGGAGCCTTCAATTGAGCTGGAAATCACGACTGCCAACCCGCGGAGTAGCCGGCGCCCCGCCGCCGAACTCAGGCACGCCTGGGTGGCCCCCGAAGACGTTTCCATTGTCCACGACACGCTCTGAGCCCCGAGCACGGGCCCGGAAGGCGAAAGCCATTTGACAAAATGGCCGTCGAATAGGACCAGGGTCTGCCTAACGACCCGGCCCCTTACCCAAGGCTCGGCAGAGGGCGAACAGCGCGGCGTGAGCGACGCAGTGGTGAATGTCACCGCGGGCCGCCATGGCAAAGGCGTCGTCGAGGGTGTACTCGGCGACTTGGATCTCCTCATTGGCGTCGAGCTGCTGCTCGCCCACCGATGCGCAGTCTTCGGCGAGAACGAAATGCGCACGGTTACTGATGATCGCCGGGTTCGGATGGACCCAGCCGAGGTAGCGCGCGACGCGTTCGCGGTAGCCGGTTTCTTCGCGCATTTCCCGGAGGCCCGCGGCGACGATGTCGTGCTCTTCACCAGGGTCGACAACTCCTCCCGGAGGCTCCCAGGACAGCTTGTCCACCCCGAAACGGTACTGATTGACCAGCACGAGTTTGCCGGCGGAGGTCATGGGTAGCACCAAGACCCAATCGGCGCAGTCGATCAGGAAAAAATCGCCCTCGCGCCCGTCGGCAGGGTGCTGGAACCGATGCTTAACGACGTCGAAAACCTTGCAGTCCGCGATTCGAGCGCTCGACACGCTTTTCCAAAGGTGAGGCTTGGAAGGAGTTGCCATTCCCGCTTGCGGTAGGGCAATTGCCGGGGCGTGGCAACGGCCAAAACGCGTTTCCGCAGCCGTACCTCAGTTCGCGGCTTCCGGGAGAAAGGCAACATCGCGGAAGCCGTTCTCCCGAAGGTGATCGAGCACCGCGTCGATACGCTCGAGTGGAACGTCCGGATGCGCGTCGATGACGATTTTGCCGGGCTCGACGGCCCCGGGCAGGAATTCCAGCGTCACGGCATTGCCGTCGACATACAGCCCGCCTTCCGGGCCGATTTCAACAACGGTAGTCGGCACATCAGCGCCATCGCCGGTTGCGCAACCGCCGAAGAGACCGAGCAGCAGCATTCCTCCCAAGGCAGCCAGAAAACGTAGCAGACTCATGGTTCAGGGATGACCAGTTTCATCCCGGGTCGCAAGCGATCGGGATCGATCCCGGGATTAGCCACGATGAGCGCATCGACGGAAACATCGTAGCGCCGCGCCAGATTCCAGAGGATGTCGCCGCTTTGCACCGTGTGAACACGCTGGTCAGAATCGCCAGCAGTGGATTCAGGCTCCCGGGCCGTTTCCGGTGCCTCGCGTACCGGGGCCGGCTGGTTTGGCTCGCTAGAGTCAGCAGCGTTGCGCGGAGGCGCCGAGCTGCGGGCGACGGCTCCCGGCGAACCGGAGCGGAGGCCATCTATCAAGACGCGGTTGCGCTGCACCTCTTCACCAAAGCGATCGAAGGCTCGCTGAGTCTCCCGGGCCAGCCGATCGGTGTCCTCGGCGAGACGCTCTTGCGTGGCTTCAAAAGCGTCCATGCGCTTTTCCAGCACGGTCAGACGGTCGTCCAGACCCTGCAAGTGGCCTTCCACCGCGTCCATCTTGTTGGCCGCCTCCAGAACCGCGCCGCGGGTTACGTCGATCTGGCTGGAATCGCCGAAATTCAGGAAGAGCGCCATGCCGCCCATCAGCACGCCCACCACGCCAATGGCCACCGGCATCAACTGCATACCGTTGCCGTCACCCGTCCCGGGACCAACGGCATGCGATGCGGGAGCCGTCCAGACTTCGCCTTCCTCGTCATCTTCCCAAAGCTCGTCGGTATCGTCGTCTTTCATGGCGGAGGCCAACTTAAGCGCTCACCCCCACTACAAAAGGTTGACAGGGCGCTGTCACGTCGAAATTCTTAACGTTTCCTTTGCTCGGGCAATAGCGCAGTCTGGCTAGCGCATCTGGTTTGGGACCAGAGGGTCGGGGGTTCGAATCCCTCTTGCCCGATGCTTTTGTTTTCAGCTCCAATCGCGAACTGGAGAAGCGCGGCGCATTTCACTCGAATTGTTGCCGGAAGGAGGCGAAGGCCTCGCGGAGTTCACGAACTTGAGTTTCGAGTTCGTCAACCCGGTCTTCGAGGGCTTCAATGCGTTTCTGGCGCTCCCGGACGCGCTCCACGGCTTCGTCGGCGCGTACCGTGGTCGCTGCGGCGGCTGGCTCTGGCTCGACCTCTCCGCACAGCAAATGGGCGGTACGGCGTTCCTTTTGTCCCGGCGCCGGCGGCACGGTCGTGACCAGCGGCGCCTCGCCTTCCACATTCAGCTCCCGGATTGCCGTCTGGAGCGCCTCGCGGGTCGGGAAACTGTAGAGCCGCTCAGTGCGCGTACGGAGCTCACCCAAGGTTTGCGGGCCGCGGAGCAACAGCACGGCCAAAACGGCTTTTTGCGGCTTGTCGAGCCCGAGGCGCTCTTCGACGCGGTGCCGGTACTTTGGCACGCGAGAGCCGCTGACATCGACCCGGAAGACTAGTCCTTTGCCCCGAAGGCCCTCCAGTGCTTCGGCGACATCGTCCTCGCCGTAGTCGACTACCGGGTTGCGGTTGGTCTTCTGGTTGCACGCCAGCGTTAAGCTGTTGAGGCTCAGCGGGTAGGCATCGGGCGTAGCAGCTTCCTTTTCCAGCAGGCAACCCAGGACACGTGCTTCTTCGGGGGTCAAGGAGCTGGCGGTTTCGGAGGGATCCGTCGGGGTGTCGTTCATCTGCTCAGGTTCAAAATTTCTCACCCGGCGGCGCGAGCTCAAATTAGCCGAGACAGCGCACCCACTTGCGTCGATCCCCCTCGTGGACGGGTTGCATGCGTGGGGTTCCGGGGCTAATCTCTTTGCATCATGAAAAAAGCGAACGCCCCGATCCTGCAATTGCTGCGTCTGACGGCTAAATCTGAAAAAGATTTTGAAAACCGCCTGGCACTGGCCGTCCACCGCCAGTCGACCTCGCCTGGCTTCATTGCCTCGCTGGAGGCCTCGGTCATGGCCAAGCCGCACGACTGGCTGGCGCTCGTTGCCTGGGCGGATGGCGAGAATGCTCACCGGGCAATGGCTGAGTGGTTTGAGACGGACTATTTTCAGGATTTTTCGGACAGTGTCGCCGAGGTCGAAGCCCACAAGTACTACCGAGCTCCACACGATATCCGCGAGCGCCTCGCCGATCTGGTTTATGCGCGCTTTTTGTGGATCGAGCAGCTCGCTCTGGAGCAACAGGGAGACGAGGCCGAAGTGTTGTTGCGCCGGCGTCGGGATATGCTCCAAAGCACCGACGGCTTCTCCGGCACCTTCACCTTCACCGACCCCGAAACGCCAGGGTTCGTTGCCCTTGTGTCTGGCTGGGCAAAAGGACCTGCCATGCGGCGGGCGCGGGACACCATTGAAGCGCACCCAAGCCCGTCGGTGGTCAAAACTTCCGACGATTTTCTCCGCCTGACCTCCAACAACGTCTACTGACAACAGCCGGAGACCACCGGGCGCTCAACCCGCAAGCTGGTAAACCGGCCCATGCGCCCGGACCTGAGCTCGCAGCATCTGCGCGAATTCGCGGTCGACAAACGCCTCAACGCTAAACGGAGCCGGGAAATCGTACATTGCAACTGAAGCGGGCACGGGCTCACCCTGGACAATGTAAAACAACATCACCTGCCCGCAGGCATCGAGGTACGCGCACTCCAGCTGACGCACGAAATGGCAAACCCGATAATGGGCCTGAAGAGCATCCCATTCGTAAAGCGCCTCCAACCGCTGCTGACAGGTCGGGGCAAGGGTATGATGGCGGATGTCCGGCCTCACTACCGATATCCTAGCTCGAAACCGCCGCTGATAAAACTCAAAGTAACAGTTTCGCAACATTTACATGGCATTTACGGCGTCCATGGGCGACAACCAGACCCATTCTGAACCGTTTGATGGAGCTCCGGCCTCCATCAGAAAGCTCCCCTTTTCGGCGACTGCCCGCCTTGCCAACCGGCGTCTTGAGCCTTGGCAAGGCCGTTGGCGACGCGCTACCTTCTCCACTTTTTCATGATTGCGGCGCGTGATTTGCACTTGGCATTTGGGGGTCCGGCTCTGTTCGAAGGGATTGGCTTCGAGGTACACCCCGGCGAGCGCGCATGCATCGTTGGGCGTAACGGCGCCGGCAAGTCCTCGCTGTTGAAAACCCTGGCCGGTCTCGTCACGCCCGACGACGGCGAGGTATTCCTAACGCCCGGCGCTCGCGTGGCCTACCTGCCACAAGAGCTGCCAGACGGCCTTTCCGGTCCGGTGGCCGACGTCATTTCCGCGCAGCTGCCGCCCGAAGCCGAACCCTGGGAACGGGAGGCCACGCTGGAAAAGCTGCTTCGCGAACTGGAGCTGTCGGGAAAGGCTGACTTCGAGACCCTGTCGGTCGGCATGAAGCGCCGGGCCCTGCTCGGCCGCGCCCTCGCCATTCAGCCAGCGGCCCTGCTGCTCGACGAGCCGACCAACCACCTCGACCTGGCCTCTATCGAATGGCTCGAGCGCTTTTTGCCGGGGTTTCGTGGCGCGCTTTTGTTTGTAACGCACGACCGCGCGTTTCTGCAAAACGTCGCTACGCGCATTCTCGACCTCGAGCGCGGAAAGCTGATCAGCTGGAACTGCTCCTACGCGGAATACCTCAAAAAAAAGGAGGCCTGGCTGCTCGCGGAGGCGGAACAACGGGCGCAGTTCGACAAAAAACTCGCTAAAGAAGAAGCCTGGATTCGACAGGGGATCAAGGCCCGCCGCACCCGCAATGAAGGGCGGGTGCGCGCGTTGGAAAAGATGCGCGAAGCCTACCGCGAACGCCGGGAGCGCGAGGGCTCTGCCCACCTGGAACTTGGCGAGGCCGACCGCACGGGCGTCAAGGTCCTCACCGCTGAGGACCTCGATTTTGCCTACGATGACCAACCCATCGTCGAAGCGTTTTCCTGCACCATTCTTCGCGGCGACAAAGTTGGCCTCATCGGGCCCAACGGCGCCGGTAAGACAACCTTGCTAAAACTGCTGCTCGGCGAGCTGACTCCCGACAGCGGCACGATCAAGCACGGCACGAACCTTCAGGTGGCGTATTTCGACCAACTAAAGAATGACCTCAACGGCGAAGCGACGCTGGTTGATACCATAGGCGATGGCCGCGAGACTGTGACCATTAACGGCGTTTCGAGAAACGTCATGGGTTACCTGCAGGACTTTCTTTTCGCGCCGGAACAGGCTCGCGGCAAGGTGCGCAGCCTTTCCGGCGGCGAGCGCAATCGGCTGCTGCTCGCGCGGCTCTTTACGCAGCCGTGTAATGTCCTCGTCATGGATGAGCCGACCAACGACCTCGACCTCGAGACCCTTGAGCTGCTTGAGAATCTGCTTGTCGACTTTGGCGGCACGCTGCTGCTGGTCAGCCACGACCGCGCCTTCATCGACAACGTCTGCACCAGCACCTTTTTCCTCGGAGGCGATGGGCGCATCCGGCAGTACGTCGGCGGCTACCATGATGCGCTTGCCACGCGGGCGCGCCAGGCTGCTGCCACCCGCGCACCCGAAGCTGTGGCACCGCCTAAACCAAAAGACTTGCCCGAAAAGAAGGGAAAGACGCCAAAAGCGCGAAAATTTCTCAACCGCGAGCGCTGGGAGCTGGAGGCCCTGCCCGGCGAGATCGAGGCCCTCGAAAACGAACAAGCCGAATTGGGCGAAGCCATGGCCGATCCGGCCGTCGCCGCCAACCCGGCAAAGCTCGCGGAAGCCCAATCGCGCCTCGCCGAGATCGAAGCGAATTTGGAGCAAACGTTCGCCCGGTGGGAAGAACTCGAAACGCTTCGGACGGAGCTCGAGGGCTAGGGCGCTTGATGTGCGCCTGTGGCCGACGCGAGACGCCTCGCGATCCCTATGAAAAAACGGCCACCCCTAGGAGAAATGGCCACTTCGAAAGCACCTGCAAAAATTGATTTGGCGAAAAGGCGCGTAAAACGGCGTGCGATTGGCGATACTGACCAACGAAGCGATGGCGCCGGCTGGGCTGAACCCTGGTCTCGACTTCGTAAGCGCTGCTCAATCCGAGACGCGCAATAGCGTCCCGCGAATTTCGTCAAATGCGCCTTATACCATCTTGCCGGAGAGGTCGGTAAATTGATCGAGATGATTTTGGATGCAGAGCAAGGCAGCGAGGGCGACGGCTGGGCCTGTAGGCCCCGCCTCGTCGTCGCGAACGCCGCTCTGCGCCAAGAGCATCCGAAGCCGCCACCCGGCGTTCAATCTAACGATCTATTCGGTAAGGAGGTATTAGAGGTAGCTCTTGAGATTGTCGATGTAGGGCTCGGGTCCGCCACGCTGGTAACCGGTCCTGCCGATCACTTCGCCATTTTCATCCACAATCAGCACTGTCGGGAAACCACGGATTCCGTAGTTCTCAGCCAGCTTTTTGTTCTGATTGGCAATCGACTCGCGCTGGGGAGAGCGCCGAGGGAAGTCTGCCTTGAAAAGCACAAAGTTTTTGGCGGCAAATTCCTCGAACTGCTCGGTCTCGAAGACTTCGCCATCCAGCCGGATGCACCAGCCACACCAGTCGGAGCCCGAGAAATTAATCAATATGGGCCGCCCGGTCTGCTCGGCCAGTTGCTTGGCCTTATCGAAATCTTCGATCCACGTTCCGTTCGCTCCCGGAGCAACTGCCGGCGACGCCTGGCCTGCCGAAGCGCTGGATCCGCTTGCATTCGCGGCTTGAGCACTCACGTCCGTGCGGACCTCGTAGGAGCGCACCTTTCCCTCGCGAAGCTCGACCTTGTAGCCCTCGAACATAAGCACTTTCTTGGCGCCCAAGGACATCTCTGACTGGGGCTCACCCAGTGCGGCAATGACCTCCGCTTCCGTCATTCCCGGGGAAATGTCTGCCGCGGAGGCAAACACGCATGCGCCGACAACGGCGAGGATAGATACGTTTGGCAGTTTCATCTTCAAGGTAAGACCCCTGAAACGACCAAAAGTGTCAACGGAATTGCGGAAAGCCGGGCTTAACGCCCCGCGCTTTGCAACTCGAACCTTACCGCTCCGGTTGAAAAAGTGCCGGAACGCCAAATTTGCATACCTCGTTGCCCAAGGGCTGCCAGGCGCACGGAGACGCCCGGCAGGCGAGCAATCAGGAAGAACCGACAAGTGGATCAGGCTGCTGGCTCGGCCTTTTCCTCCTGGCGGGCGGGCGGCAGATCTCCCGCGATGACCGCCAGCTCGTCGGCGGTGTATTCGGCCTCACGCCCGAAAGAGGCCTCGCTGCGGAAGTGCCGCATCAGGCCGCTCGGGCTGAAGGTGTCGTCGACGGCGGATGCCTCGTAGCCGCAGTGAACCATGCAATCCTTGCACCGCTCGTCCGTACCCTTCTGGCCATAACGCTCCCACTCGGTATCTTCGATCAGCTCCTGGAAGGTTTTGGCGTAACCATCGCCAAGGAGGTAACAGGGCTTTTGCCAACCGAAAATGTTGTAGCACGGGTTGCCCCACGGCGTGCAGTCGTAGTCGACATCCCCCCGCAGGAAAGCGAGGAAATTTGGGCTGTGGTTGAAGCGCCATTCTTTCTTGGCGCCATCGAGAATCTGCTTGAAGAGCAGCTTGGTGCGGTCGCGCTCGAGAAAGATTTCCTGGTTCGGCGCCTTTTCGTACGGGTATCCGGGGCTCATTACGATGCCCTCGAGACCGAGCTCCATCATCTCATCGAAAAACGCGCGAACGCGTTGCGGGTCCGCATTATTGAAAAGTGTACAGTTGGCCGTCACCCGATGGCCGCGGGCGAGGGCCTCTTTAATCGCCTCGACCGCGATCTCGTAAACGCCCTTTCGGCAAACGCTGCGATCGTGCTCGGCCTCGAGCCCGTCGAGGTGGATCGTGAAGGCGAGCCGGTTATTGGGCTCGAACTTGTCGAGATTGCGCTTCAGTAATACCGCGTTCGTGCACAGGTGGATCCAGCGCTTTTGCTGAATGAGCCCCTCAATTGTCGGCATCAGATCCGGCCAGATCAGAGGTTCACCACCGGCGATGGACACCACCGGCGCCCCGCACTCCTCTGCCGCCGCGAGGGACTGCTCCGCCGTCAGCGATTTTTTAAGGATTTCATTCGGAAACTGGATCTTGCCACAGCCCTCGCAAGCGAGATTGCAGCGAAACAGCGGCTCCAGCATCAAAACCAGGGGGTAGCGCTTCTTCCCGGAAAGCTTCTGCTTGACGATGTAGGAAGCAACGGCGGCGGCTTGGGCGGCAGGTACGGGCATAAAAACAAAAGGTTACGGTAAAGGACTCGGACACGGCAAGATCGATGGTCTGCAATTACCGAAATCGCGCAAAAGGTTGGCATGAGAGGCTGCGCACCTCAGGAAAAACGGTCAAGGGCAAATGCAAGTCCTGGCCGAGCTTCCTAGCGGCAGTTCGGGCAAGCCGCGCCGCAAGGGCGACGTCCACTCCGGAATTTTTCCGAATTTAAGGCTTGGCAGCTGTTAGCGAAGCTGCTTGCATAACTGTTTCCCCGAATCGGTGGGGTATGCAAGTGGCTAAAGCACGCAGACTGTAAATCTGTTCCGGTAACGGTTCGTCGGTTCGAATCCGACCCCCACCACCATTTCCCGAAGCCGCTGTTTTTCAGCGGCTTCTGTGTATCCTAGGTCGGGTGGCCGGAAAGGGGCCCGACGAGGTATTCTTTGGCCTGTTTATCCACCGCTTCCCCTTGCTTTTACGTTTACCCCTCAGCATTTTTCATTAGCGTTGACCCATGCCCCGAAACGTTACCCTAACCGTGGCGCTCGCAGTTTTGTTTGTCCTCGGCCTGGTTATCGGCCGCTGGTCGAGTTGGGCCTCGGAGGAAGTGCTCCAGAGGGAGGCTAGTCGCGGTGACCAATCCTCAGCATCAGACGCGACCACCCCTAACCTGCAGGCGGCTGGCGCGGATTCCGCGGACAATCCGGATGAGGCCTCCCGCTTTGACGCTCACCTCGCAAAGCTAAGGGCCGTCTCGAAGATGTCGGTGCCTGAGCTGATGGACGAGTTGACGGTGGCGACAGAGGCGGAAGATTATACGGTCAGTCAGGCGATCTTTTGGCGCCTGGTCGAGCTCGATTCAGAAGCGCTGTTCGACTGGGCCAGCAGGCAAGCTGAGCTTCCACTTCGCATGTTCTACCTGCTGGCTCGCCACGATCCAGAGTCGGCCCTAAACCTCGGCTGGTCGTTTCCGCAGAAGTTTCGGGAGCGCTTGTGGGGCGCGGCTTTGGTGCAGCTTTCTGAAGAAGACGCCGCAGCGGCATGGCGGCGGTACAACGAGCTCGGCCTCCTGGAAGACCCGCGCTCCTATCCCCCGTCCCAACTGCTGGTCAACTGGTTGGAGCAGGACGAAGCCACCGCTTTGGCAACGTTGCGCACCCTTCAGCCTCACAGAAAAGCGCGCAACGCCTCCAATTCCCTGCTCTATCAGCTTGCGCGAAACGATCCGAACAAGGCGATTGCGCTGCTCAACGACAACTCGCTGCCCCTGCGAGAACATATGGCAAACACCGTTTTTCGGATTGTCGCGGAGAATGATCTCGACCTCGCAATCCGGCACTTCGCTGACCTCAACGCGAATCATCGCAACCACGCCGCCTCCGCCATCGCCGGTATCCTTGCGGAACAGGAAGTCGATGCGGCTTTTGCCTTCGCCGAAAGCCTGAACGGGGCCGCCCGGCTGCGCGCGGAGTCGGCTGTTATCAATAAATGGTTACATGATGACGCTCAAGGCGCCAAAGCTTTTTTTGCGAACGGAGCTTCGCCGAGGCTGATGCGGCAGAGCGCCCACCAGCTGGGGCGGATGCTGGCCCGGCACGAGGGTACGCTCGAAGCGCTGACCTGGGCCTCGCAGCATCTCGGCGGCCACTTACAGCGAAATGCCATCAGTGGCGTTCTCAACGAAATCAACAGCGCCGCCCCCGAGGTCCGCGGCGCGCTGATGCAACTGCCACCCGGCAGCATCAGGGAGATGGCCCTCAACCGGCTCTTCGATAACTGGCCTCGCAACGACCTCGACGGCGCGCTTGAGTGGGCGGAGACCCATTTCGAGAATCCGCGGGAGCAGCGGAAGGTCAGCCGGTTGGCCATGAAAGAGCTGATCGGGCACGACGCCCTCGCCGCATTCGAAAGGTTCGCGTGGGACCTTCGCGATGACGGCGAAGGCCTAACCGCGGATCCCAACATCGTCAGGGATTTGGCAGACCAGCTGGCTTCGCAGGCCCCCACGGTCGCCCTCGACTGGCTGAACCGCTTGCCCGCCACCCGCCTTGGAGAGGTCGCAAGCAAGCGGGTCCTCCAATCTATCGGGACCAACGATCCCGGCATGCTTGAGGAAGTGATCGCCACGACCCAAGACCCGGGCCTGGCCAAGCAGGCGCGGAGCGCCTGGCTCGAAACCGTGGTGGAGCACGACCCCCGGGCCGCTGCGGATTACCTTGCCGCCAACCCCGATGCGCCCAATGCTGCCAACGCCATGGGCCAGCTGGCGCACCACTGGTTTATGGCCGATCCGGCCGGTGCGCATGCCTGGCTCGAAACCGTGCCAGATGGCCAGGGCTTTGACAATGCCGTTAACCGGCTGGCCCACAACTTCCGCTCGACCGACCCGGGGTATGCTTTCAACTGGGTGCTGATGATGAGCCCTGGCGAAACTCAGACCAATCAGCTCCGCAGCCTTCTGAGTGAGTGGTCGCGCCACGACCCGGAAGGAGCGGCAAGCGCCCTCTCGGGTACAGATCTGTCCGAAGAATTAACGAATGAACTGAAGCAAATCGTCGGCCGGGGACATTGAACTCCGGGCGAATCGCGTTGCGATCCAATTCGGTGCTGGTTAGTCTCATTCGTAATGAGTCGCAATGGCATGCTCCTGGCCAGCCTCGCAGTATGCGCTGCCGGACTGATCGGCTTTGGCCTTGGCCGCCTCGGCGGAGGTTCGGCTGATCCGGTCTCTGCGCAACCCTTCACCGTATCTGCAGGTGTCCACGGCAACGAAGCTGCCACTGATCGGCATCCCGCCGTCTCCGATCCGCTGCGCGGGTCAGCCCTCGCCGAACGTCGACGCCTGCTCGAACGCGTCGCGAGGATGTCGCTAACGGAGCTGCGGAAAACCGCTCGGTTAGCGCTGGAGGACGCGGCGATGGCCGGAGAGCGTGGACCCGGGGAGAACAATGCAGCCGAGCTGGCGCTCCTGCGGCTGGCCGACGAAGCTCCCGAAGAAACCTACGCGTGGTTGGTCGGAAAGGACTTGGAGTTGAGGCAGTTTTTCAGGTACTGGGGCTCGCTGGACCTCGATGCAGCGCTCGACACGATATCGGGCCTCCAGCGAAACCAACAGCAGGTGCCTCTGAACGCCGCAGTACTGGGACTTGCGGAATCCAACGCGGGCCTGGCCTGGCGCCAATGGCAAACCTTCTCCGAAACACGATCTGGCGTATCCCTTTCTCCCACCGTGGTGAGCAGCCTGTTCGGGCAGTGGGCACGGCAGGATGCCGCTTCGGCAAAACTCGCCCTGGAAGGCATTTCCGATCCAAACGTGGCGGGGTATGCTTTCGACGGCTTTCTCAAGGTGCTAGCCGAGATTGAACCTTTTTCGGCGGCGGAACTCTATCTCGAACGCCACAACACGTCGTTCTTCCAGAGCAACGAAGATGCCGGGAGCCTTTCCGGGAGTTCGGTTTTCGAAGCGCTGACTCGAGCCGATCCGGACGCCGCGCTTCGCAGCTTTGAACAGCTTCGGGGGGAGGCTCGCGATGCAGCGGCTCGGGCAATCGTGGATGTGCTTGCCTCGAGCGATCGAGACGCCGCCTTTGCCTTTGTGGACCGCCTGCCGACGCGTCTTCGTCAACAAGGTCAGAAAAGTATTCTGCGTCAATGGCTCGACGACGACGCGGCAGGCGCCTTGGCCTATCTCGAAGCCGAAGGCACACCTGCGCTAAGGGCAGACCTTGGCAGCCAGATTGCCGAGACCATCGCCGAGCGTGATGGGGCCCTGGCCGCCCTGGATTGGATCAGCGGGAACCTCGCGGGCGACCTTCAATTCAGGGCAGCAGACGCGGCGATGTCCTTCTTCGACCCTTCCGACGCGGCTCAGAGGGACGCGGTGTTCAACCTGCCCGCGAGCCCGATGCGAACCGCAGCATTGAAGTCGCTCATCCGGCAATGGCCGGGGGCGAGCATTACCGAGGCGCTCGCGTGGGCGGACGGGCTGCCACCCGGACCCGACCGCTACGATCTGCGCCAAATGGCGGTACAGCGTTTTGCCAAGATCGACCCTCGTCGCGCGCTCGCTTCCGTAGACTGGGCAACTGAGCTCCAGCCCGGCGGCATTCTGGAAGGAAACGTCAACCTCTTCCGCGATCTCGCGCGCTCGCTTCCCGCACGCGAAGCCGATGCAGCGCTCGATTGGATCGAAACCTTGCCGGACGGTGACGAGCGCGCCGTCGCAATCAGTGCCTTCTTCAGTCAGTTGGCAGACACGCAGCCCGACCGGCTCGCGGAGCTGGTTGCTGTAACGGAGGATCTGCGCCTTCGTGAACAGGCCCAGCAGGCGTGGCTGGATACAATGGTAGACGAGGCTCCTGAACGCGTGGCCAGTCAGCTGGCACAAGTACCCGAACTCGACCCCAATTATAGCCTCACCCGCAGGCTGGCCGCCCGCTGGTTCGCCACCGACCCCGCCGCCGCACACAGCTGGCTGGAACGAGTACCCGAAGGGCCGCAGTTCGACGCCGCAATCGATAGCCTCGTGCATGTGATGCGTGACACCGACCCCGCTTATGCCTTCGAGTGGGCGCAGTTGATGAGCCCCGGCCGCTACCGCACCAGCAACCTCGAACAACTCGTCCGCCGCTGGGCTGCACTCGAACCCGAAGCCGCCGCCAAGGCCGTGGAAGAAGGTGACTTTAATCCTGAGGTTCGCCACGCCCTGCAAGGCGCGCTTCAGCAGCCAGAGCTGCGTTTGCCTTAAGGAGTGAACTCTTGCTTTTAGCGAGCCCCGCCCCTGACTCGCTACCCAAACCCTGCCGCTCAACCGGCGAAGCAGGTTGGCTAACCCTTCAATCAAGGTCGCCGATGAGGCAAGTGCCAACTCAAAGACATAATGAAAATCGGGCAAAATCGCTGGACGTGTTCGACCTTCACCGTCTGCTTTAAACCACATAAAAAAACGCCCCGATCGGTCCGGGGCGTTCGCCTTTAGCGTGTGACAAAAATCAGTAACGTTACTGCTCGTCTTCAACTTCGCCACTTTCGGCGGTCCAGTTGTAGTCAGAAGAGGACTCGTCGTTAGTGATGTCGTTAATACGGACGTTCACGTTGTCGCTGTAATCCTCCCGCTCGCTGCCACCGACGTTATTACGCTGGTTGCGGGCATTGTTGGAGCGAGTCGATGCGTTGCGCTCACCCGATTCCGAGCCAGAGTTGCTGACGCTGGTTTTTGGGTTCGTGTTACTCACGCCCGTTTCACCGTGGCGGCTAACAATATCAGCATTGTTTTGATTCGAGGCACGATCGCTTGCACTGGTATCCGCATCACGGTTGGCACCACGCTGAAGCCGACCATTCCGAGAGAGTGAGGTCGCGGCACGCCCGTCGTTGGTGTCGCCTTCGACATCAGCCGAAGCGTCAGTGTCTTCAGCTTCTTCCCAACGGGTTTCCGTCACCCACTGGCCTTCTTTCTGGCGGGGCAGTTCGCTCTCCGACTCGGGAAGCGTTACGGCGTCTGCTGCCTGTTCGGCATTGTTATTGAGGTTGCGATCACCTTCAATACCACCGAAGCGGTTACCGCGATCCTGCGTGTTGGCGTTGCGCTGCGACTGGTTGTTGAAGCGCGGTTCCGTCACTTCGACGGTTGGCTCGTTATCGCCAGCCTGACCGGCGCTGCCTACCGAAGCGCCAGCGGCGATGCCGCTCTGGTTACGCTGACGGTTTTGGCTGCCCTGACGCTGACTGGAGGCGTCGCGCTGGTTCTTTTCTTCTTTATTCCAGCTATACTCTTCATCGTCAGCGGACCTGGCTTCGTTGTTCCAGTTGGCACCTTGCTCGTTATCGCTGTTCCAGCTTTCTTCCTGGTCGCTGTTCCACGACTTGTTGGAATCCGAGCCATACTGACGGCGCAGGAAAGCACCGTTGACGCTGGTGGTCTTACCTTCGTGGCCGAGGCGCTGTGCAACAAAGACGCGCTGATCACCGATCTGGCCGAGCGTACCCGTAATGGTTACCTCGTCGCCCTTCTGGAGGTTGAGGTCACGCACTTGTTTGGTTTCGCCGAGGTTGACGGCGGTCGTGCGTCCGTCGTCGTGGTCGACCTTCGGGACCTCA
>JBHJGW010000080.1:0-7097 GCA_050331415.1 Opitutales bacterium
TTCATCGTCCTCGTTCGATACGTGGGACGCCCTCCAGGTGATCGACGCCGACCCCAACGACAGCAGCAAGGTCATCACCGTTTACGCCAACTGCTCGCTCGATGCCAACGCGCGTACGGGCAGCGGCACTGATGCCGGCGGTTGCGCGTGCGGCGGTGGCCCGACCTCCTGGAACCGCGAGCACACCTGGCCCAATACCTACGGCTTTCCGAGCAGTGGCTCGGCCCCCTACACCGACCTCCATCAACTGCGGCCTTCGGTGGAGAGCTACAACAATGACCGCGGCAGCAAGGCCTACGATGACGGCGGCACCCAAACCCTTTGCGTCGACGGCACCACTGTCGTCAACCGCACCGACGGCGACTCCTTCGAAGTCTGGGACGACCGCAAAGGGGACATCGCGCGGGCCATGTTCTACATGGCTGTGCGTTACGAAGGCACCTTTGGAGAGCCCGACCTTGAGCTGACAGACAGCGCCTTCAGCCCCGGCCAGTCGCGCATGGGCAAGCTGTCCACGCTCCTGCAGTGGCATGCCGCCGATCCGGTGGACAACGCCGAACGCGCGCGCAACCAGCGCGTCTACAGCTTTCAAGACAACCGAAATCCCTTTGTCGATCACCCGGAATGGGTCGCTTCGATTTTCGGGGGCGGCGTAACCCCGGTGCTGACCCTCTCCCTA
Source organism: Opitutales bacterium (assembly GCA_050331415.1). Lineage (GTDB taxonomy): Bacteria > Verrucomicrobiota > Verrucomicrobiia > Opitutales > Cerasicoccaceae > DAIQNO01. The sequence continues at coordinate 680 of JBHJGW010000080.1, forward strand.
AACGACACCGCCATTGCCGAAGGCGACGGTGTTTCGGCGACCTTTGCCACGGTCACGCGCAACACCGGCACCGCCACCGCCCTAGAGGTCAGCGTTTCGGTGTCCGACACAAGCGAAGCTACGGCGGACTCCACCGTGACAATCCCGTTGAACGCCTCGTCGATGACCTTTGCCATCGATGCCGTGGACGATGCCGACGCCGATGGCGATCAGACCGTCACGATCACTGTCTCCGCAGCGGGCTGGACCTCGGATTCCGCCGCGCTGACCGTGACGGACGACGACACCGCATCCTCGCCGCCGGGCGGTGGCGATACCGTCTTTATTTCTGAATACATCGAGGACGGAGCCGACAAGGCGCTCGAGCTGTTCAACCCGTCGAATACCGCCGCAGACCTCACCGAGTACACGCTGGAGCGCTATGCCAACGGCAAGACCACGGTGGAGGGCTCGCCGGTCCAACTGAGCGGCACGCTGGCTCCCGGAGAGGTTTTTCTGGTGGTCAACCCGAATTCCGCCACCGAACTGCGCAACGCCGCCGACCTGCTCGACCAGGTCGCCATCGCCTTCAATGGTGACGACGTGGTCGTGCTGCGGCACAACGGGGAGATCGTCGACATCATCGGCGGGCCCATCGGCGAGCGGGAGGACTGGGCCGAAGACGTGACGCTGGTCCGCAACTCCAACATCCTGTCCGGCACCCCGGTTTACGACGCCAATGAATGGACAGACCTCGGCCAGGGGGACTTCAGCAACTTTGGTATCCACACAGTGGATGCACCCGTCGACGAGCCGCCCACCGTTCCCGAGCCCGCCCACACAGCCGCCCTGCTGGCCGCCCTGGCCCTGTTGCTCGGCTTTCGAAGGCAGCGCCCCGCCGTAATCAACTATCGCTAGCAGCGCTGCTCCCGTCCCGGTGCCGCGCTTTATGCGCAGGCTGGTGGCCTGATGCGGGAGCCGCAGGTCCTGCTTTGAGTTGCCAAAGCGGGGAGTGTCGCTCATCGGTAGCCTATGGCGTTTTTCCAAAGTCCGCGTTTTCGCATGCCGCCTCCGGAGGAGCTTTGGGTCGAGCGGCCGGGCGGCCTCGAGGCATTTGAGATCGAATCGGCGACATGGAATCTGTATCGCGACGAAGATCACGCCTGGGACAACCTCTGGCTGTCTGTGAAAGCGCCCAAACCACGCAATCGTCGCGCGCGCAAGCTCGCGCAAAACCCTGACATCCGGTGGGAAGTCAATCTGGTCGAGCGTCGCATCGAGGAGCGGGTACTCGAAAACACCTTCTCGCGTGATTTTTCCGGCTACGACGAAATGCGCGGTGGCTGGGTCGCCACCTTCTTCTACCTTTCCCACGGGCGCTCAGACCGCAATCTGATCAAGTTGCACGGCCGCAAAGCGGACAAGCTCCTGGTCGAAATTCGCGCCGAGGTGGAAAGCCCGAGCGTTTGGGAGGACATACGCCAGCCGACAAATGCGCTGGTCCGTACGTGGTTCACGAGAGACCCCGACGGGCGCCGCTCGATGGCGTAAGGGGGGACGTAAGGCCCGGCATGACCCGGGCGGCGGACGTTCAAGCCGCGATTCGGGAACCAGCCCGGCTCCGCGGCAGATCAAAAAACCGAAGCCTAAGGCTTGCAAAAGCCGGGAGCGTTCCTGAGCCTGTTGGCTGCTTCATCTCCAAGTAGTTAGCCATGGCAGACGAAACCGCTTCGATCACCCTCAACGGACAAACGCAAACCTACCCTGTCATTGTTGGCACGGAGGGGGAGAAAGCGGTCGACACGCGTACGCTGCGCAAGGACACCGGCTACGTCACTTACGACGACGGCTACGGCAATACCGGCTCCTGCCTCAGTGACATCACCTTTATCGACGGCGAGCAGGGCATCTTGCGCTACCGGGGCATCCCGATCGAGCAGCTCGCGGAATCGTCGACCTTCATCGAGTGCGCGTGGCTGATCATTTACGGCGAGCTGCCGAACCGCTCCCAGATGAGCGCCTTCAGCGAGCGCGTGCTGCGCAACGCCCGCATCGATGTCGGGATGGACCGAATTTTTGAGGGCTTCCCTCACGAGAGCCATCCGATGGCGATGCTCTCGGCCATGCTCAACACCCTTGGCTGCTACTACCGCGACCTCGCAACCAACGACCGCGACCTCGACCTGGAGAATTTCGATGATGCGGCGGCGCTGCTCCTGTCAAAAGTGCGTACGCTCGCGGCGATGACCTACCGGATGAAGCGCGGCCTGCCGTTCATTTATCCGCGTGCAGACATGGGCTACTGCCAGAACTTCCTGCACATGATGTTCAGCGAGCCCTACCAGCCGTTTTACCCGCACGACGAGGTGACGAAGGCGCTCGACCTCTTCCTGCTTCTGCACGCCGACCACGAGCAAAACTGCTCCACCTCGACGGTGCGAATGGTGGCCAGTGGGGGAGCCAACCTCTTTGCCTCGGTCTCCGCCGGTGTGTGCGCGCTTTGGGGCCCTCTGCATGGTGGCGCCAACACCCGCGTCGTCCAAATGCTGCAGGCGATCAATGACGATGGTGATGACGGCTCGCGCTTCATCGAGGCCGCCCGCCGCGGCGAGGCCCGCCTGATGGGCTTCGGGCACCGCGTCTACCGCAATTTCGACCCGCGTGCGAAGATCCTCGGCCGTACCGCCGAGCGGCTGCTCGCGGCGCTCAACCTCGACGACCCGCTGCTGGATATCGCCCGCCGCCTCGAAGAGCAGGCCCTCAAGGACGAGTATTTCGTCGAGCGCAAGCTCTATCCGAACGTCGACTTTTACAGCGGCCTGATTCTGCGCGCCATCGGCATCCCGCTGGATATGTTCACGGTGATGTTTGCGATTGGCCGTATGCCCGGCTGGATCGCCAACTGGAAAGAAGTCGCGACCTACAGCAAGCGCATTCACCGCCCCCGCCAAATCTACACCGGCCCCCACAAGCGCGACTACGTCCGCATGCGGGAGCGCGAGGGCTAGGCGCAGCAGCGGAGCTTCGGCGGGCCGCCGAGGCTGGCGGAAATCCAGCGGAGGCTCCCCGGCTTGAATTCGCTGGCGGGCGAATTCATCCGCGACTGGCCTCAGCGGCGACTTTCTTCGGGTCACCGAGCGGGTTTCAGGAGTTCAGGTCGCGGCCCCTCCAAGCCCGGGGACTTTCCACGCGAATCGCGCTGATGGGTGGTTTGTGGTGGGGAATTCAATAAGTAAATCGGGGATTGGCAGTCATTTGCTCGACTTTTGGGGCGGGTTGGTCATTGTACTGAGGCGCTATGATCCGCATTCTCAGCCTGCTGCTGCTCACGAGCACATGTTTCGGCCAACTGGCCGGTGACTATCAGTTGACCTTTAAGTCCACACCTTTGGGTGACGGCTTTTTCATCAATGACGACGATTTGCTCGTTGATTCCCTCCCGTTGACGATTCAGCCCGACGGCAGTTTCTCGATCACGATCGACGGGGAAACCGGCACGGGCCAGGCTACCCTCGCCTCACCGGGCCTGTACGAGGCTACCGTTACGGATTCCGTCGAGACGATCGCCTTCGACTTTTACGCCACCCCGAGCCTCAGCACCATGGTTGCCCTGAACATCGAACCGGGCGATTTTCAGGACCTGATTGTGCTCAGCCGCAAACCGGACACGCTGCCCGTTTTCGACGACATCCAGGGCGAGTGGACGTTTGTGAGCATGGAGACCCCCACGATGGTCGGCTCATCCGGTGAGAACGGAGGTAACGTCGGTCTGCTGGTCGGCACATTCGACGTGACGAGCGCGAGCTCCGCACAGGTCGACGTCGATCAACTCAACCCGGAGGAACCCGATGGTGGCGTCACCGGTTCCGTTCCCTACTCGCTCGACAGCGACGGTCTCACGGTCGAGCCAATCAGCAAACTGTTCTTCAACGGTGACAAAACCTTGCTCACGGGCGTCGACGAAACCGAAGACAACTACCAAAGCCTCACCCTGATGTTGAAGCGTCCGACCTCAGCCACTCTGGAGGAGCTGGAGGGCAACTGGTACGTGGTCTCCATCGAAGTAGACCACGTTCACGGCGTTAATCAGGGCACCGGTAACTCGTTTTTCGCCGAGCTGGAGTTCGACGGCGAGGTGACCCAGGCGACCATTAGTGTGGACGAGGGGCTCGGCACAATCACCGGTCGCAATTCGGAGGGCGTTTTCAGCGGCACGGTGACGACAACCGCAAACGGCCGGGTAACCGTGTCCGATCCCGGTGATACCGATGTCATCCTGCACCTCGGCGCGGACGGAAAAGGCGGCGCGGGCGATCTCTTCGTCGGCTGGGAGTTCGAGCGCTTCGATTTCGGTAACGAAAATATCATTAATTACGACGACAACTTCACGCTGCGCATCGGCGTGCGCAACACTGGTACCTTCCCCGTTTTTCAGCCGGATTTCGGCTTTGCAGTCAATCGCCTGCCCGACGGCTCCCTCCGCATTTCGTGGAACGGCGGCGACGATATCGTCTTGCAAAGGCGCTTCAGCCTTAACGATGCGGTAAGCGACTGGGCCGATGTGACTCAAGCGGGCGACCCCGCCGAGTATTCCCCGACGGACGTTTCCGGCGTGGAGTTTTTCCGGGTGTTGCAACGCTAGAGCCTAGCGCCTTGCCCGGGCACTGCCGGCTCGCGCTACCAGTCCAGCAGGCGTTCGATGTCGTCTTTGAGCTGCCGCGCGGCGCGGGCTTCCTCAAAAAAGGTCGCAAGCGCTGCCTCGAAAGTGGCGGCGTCTTCTGCCAAGACGGCCTCGTAGGCACTGCCCAGGGCGACGTAGGCGTTGCGGTAGACCGGGTTGACCGCCAGAACCTCGACTTTGAGCCGCCGCAATTGCTCCTTCAGAGCCGCCTGTACACGCTCGTCTTCGCGTCTGGCCCAGATTTGCGAACCGATCAGGCGCACATCCCGTTCTCCGTCCCAAACGACGACGGTGGCAAGGCGCCGAAGGTTTTCCAGGGCGTCACCAAGGCTGCCCGCCGGAGCCCGCCGGCCACGGACGAGGTTCGTGTAGCCTACCGCCCATTCGCGCTCGAGCAGCACAGGATCTTTAGCCCATTCCGCCCCGTTGAGGGCCAGGATGGATGCGACCGTCTGGCCGGCAAGGACGCGCTGCCACAGCTCCCGAGCCGTGCGCCGGTTGTCGTGCCACTGTGCCAGGTAGCGGGCCAGCCAGAAGCTCTGCAGGCGGTAGCGTCCGAGAGCCTCCGGCGTGAACGGTCCCCGGAGCGACAGCAAATCCCGGATCGGCACCGGGCCCGCCTCGCGCCCCTCGGCGGCATAGCCATCGACCAGCGCGGGCCGCAGCTCCGCCTGAACCTCGAGGCTGCCCGCCAATTCGAGCCAGACCGGAGGTGGCGGCAGGCCGTGCTGCGCAGCGTATTGCCGCAGCAGCCCGCTGACCAGCGCCTGAGCCACTTCCTCGATATCCGTGTATTCGTTCCAGGGGATGCGCACGCGCATCTGGCCACCGTGCTCGAAATCCACGCCGAAAGGAGGATCGGGAGGCCCGTCGGTCTCCAGCGAAACCAGGCGTACCACCACGGGTCGTCGGAGCTTGGGCAGGCCAAGGTCGCGCTCGGACCAGTCGATCACACCGTCGGCAATGCGCCTTACCGCGGTAGCGCTGGCCGCCGTCGGGCCGAAGATCTGAAACTCGTCTCCGGCGGTGAAGCGCTCGACGACCTGCGCGCCCGCCGTCCCGCAGGCCAGCCAAAGGGCGAGACCCGTCCACACGAGTGGGCGAGGGCAGCCAAAAATCATCGAAAGCGGCTAGGGGAGATAACGAAGCACGAGTTCGTTGTCCTCAATGTCAACAGCTTCCACATTACGCCAGATCTCCTGCAGGCCTTCGTATGCTTCGCGCTCGCGGTACTGCAGCATGACGATTTCCCGCAAGAGTGGGGCCAGGATAGGCGTGGGCGTTCGGGCAGAACCCAGATAAACTTCGCGCGGCACGAAAGCCACACCTCCAGCCTCGTTCTCAAAAACGCCTGTGGCTTCGAAGTAGGTCGTCCGGCCTTCTTCGCCGACGTTGAAAACGATCGGCACCATTACGATCAGCTCGCCTTCGCCAATGCGGAAATTCGGGGGTTCGAACTGGACGAAGGACGGCCCGCCTTCGTTGGGCTGCACAGGCCGCGAGGCCAGCGAAGCTCGCGCCCAGGTATTCAGTTCGCGCTCGTTGAGAGTGTAGGTGCCGGCTGTCTAACCAGCCATCATCCGCTCCTTCCCGCGGTAGCTGCCTCCGCCGCCCTGGCCACCAAGTACCAGGTAGTTGGTGTTGTCGACGCGCTCTTCCTCGTCGGGAATTTCGCGCACCACCTGCGCCGGCTTCATCGCCAGGTTGATGTAGCCGACGAAAAAGCCCAGCAGAAGGGCGAACAAGCTCGAAAAAACG
>JBHJGW010000081.1:0-4040 GCA_050331415.1 Opitutales bacterium
GGCGTTATTCGGCCTCCGGCAAGCAGCTCGTAATGTAATGATAAAATGCTTCAACGGTCTTGTCAGCCAGCCCGGGCTTGGTGGCGTCGATGACTTTTTCGTTGATCATGAAGTCGATGACCACCGATTCGATTTCCTGGAAGAGCGGGTGGATGTCTGCGACCCGAATATCGATCGGGTAGTCTTCGTGTTCATCGGGCGCGGTGATTTCGAAGAGGCGTTCGGCGAGCGATTCGGCGACCTCGGCGTCGTCTTCAAACGCAAGAACGTGCTCGCTGATGACAACTCCGCTGGCGAATTTGATCTTGAGGGAAAAACAGCGATCAGCGATCTCTTGGGGAACCTCGTTCACTTCGGCGGCTTCGTCGTTCTCATAGTCACCGGACAGCCCTGCATCCAGAAGCCCGTGGACGTATTCGTGCATCCAACCGCCGTTTCCGCTGATCAGGCGGTCGGGGTCTTGCGGGTCCTGGAAACACAACTGGGGGATCAGGGGCTCGCCCCGGCTCTGGAGCACTGCGCTGCCGTCAATCAGGCAGCAAATGTTAAAGGCGAGCTCTTCGATGAGTTCGCCCGACGTGTCCTCATCAAGTTCAACGTGCTCGATGATTTGTTTGATCTCGCGAATCAATTTGTCCGCGAACGGGTGTTGGAAGCGATCAAACGCTTGGGGATCGACGTCGATTTTCATAGGAATTACGTAGGTATCACAGTTTAAGCGGCAGGCTTGAGTGAAACAGGTTGCGGGCTTGAGCTCGAATCGGCAAAACCAAAAAAAGCCCGGAATTGCCGGACTTTCCAAATGCGTCGTAAAGGCTCGCCGAACTTTTCGGCTGGCAAGCGCAAACGCGATCTTGCGGTGAGCTCTAGGGCTTAATCGAGCGTAAAACGGAAGGACTCGGGATCGATTCCGCCGGCACTATCGATTCCCGCGAGCCGAAAAGGCCCTAATCGAAAAGCTTCGCGTAGTCACCGTAGCCTTCGGCCTCAAGCTTATCGACCGGAATGAACCTTAGACTGGCGCTGTTGATGCAGTAGCGCAAGCCGGTCGGCTCCGGGCCGTCGGGGAAAACGTGGCCCAAGTGGCTGTCGCCATGCTTTGACCGGACCTCCGTGCGGACCATCCCGTGGCTGCGGTCTTCGATCTTCACGACATTTTCGGGCTCAACAGGCTTCCAGAAGCTTGGCCAGCCAGTTCCGGAGCGGTACTTGTGAATACTCGCAAAAAGCGGTTCGCCGCTGACCACATCGACGTACAGGCCGGGCTCCTTGTTGTCCCAGTACTCATTACGGAAAGGCGGCTCAGTCCCATCCTCGACAGCAACGCGGTACTGCAGCGAAGTCAGTCGCTCGCGCAGTTCCTCGCGGCCAAGGTGATCGATACTAGGGTAGCGGTCGGTGGAAGAAGAATCCATAGCGGTTTGATGTGAGGGAGTTTCAGAGGCCGACATATCGCCGCTCCCGGCCGAAAACAAAGTCGCCGCAGCAGCCCCAATAAACACGAAACCAGTGGCTCCGATTACGATCCTCATCATTTCAAAACTTTGGCGCGAAACTGGCTCGAGCGCAACTCAGCGGAACGAATTTCATCCGCAGGAGAGAAACACTTCACAGCGGCTCTCGACCTACCGCGGGTGGAGGCGGACGGTGAGGGCGTCGTAGGCGATGGTGCGCTCGTAATCCTTTTCGGTCTCGATGTGTTCCTGAGCTTCGAGGATCTCGATGCGCTCAACCTTCTCGGCGAGTTGGGCAAGCACAGAGCGGATGATTTGACGGGCGTGGAGCGCGCCGAGGCACATGTGGGTGCCGAAGCCGAAAGCGAGATGCGGGTTGGGCTTGCGGTCGAGCTGAACGTCTTCGGGATCATCAAAAACCTCCTCGTCGAAGTTGGCGCTCGCCCAGCACAAGGCGACGCGCTCGCCCGGGCTGACGGTTTCGCCGTGAACATCCGTCTCAACCGGGCAGACGCGACCGATGTGCGTTAGCGGCGTGGCAATGCGCACGAATTCCTCGCACGCCGGCACGAGCCGCTTGGGGTCTTCGCGGAGGTACGGCAAGGCCTTATCGTTGCTGCCGAGGTAGCCGAAGACGGTTCCAAGGGTGTTGATCACAGTGTCGCGGCCACCGGCAAAGGTGAGGTTGGCGAAGCCGGCCGCTTCGTCACGGGTAAGCTTGCGCCCGCGAAAGGTCGCCTGCGTGAGCGCGCTGAAAAAGTCGTCACCGGGCTCGGTTTCACCCTTGTCGAGCATGCGGTGAATGTAGCGGTCGAGTGCGGCGCCCTTTTCTTCGCCTGCGCCCACTTTGAACACATGGGTGCCCCAGCCGATCCACTCGTCAGCCTCCGATTCGGGGACGTTGAGCAGGTAGGTCAGGGCGCGCGACTGAAGCGGCACGAGCAGCGTCTCCACAACCTCAACCGTGCCCTTGGCGAGGGCCTTATCGAGCAAGTCGGCGACAAGGGCGTCGAGCCGCGCCTGGTACTCGCGCTCCTTGGGCCGCTTGAAGAAAGGCTCCACAATGGCGCGGTAGTCGGTATGCTCTGGCGGGTCCGTTTCAATGGGCAGCTGGCGCACCTTGCGGACTTTCTCCTCCGACGGGATTGGTACGCGGAAGGGCGCATCGGAGCTGAAGGTCTGGAAGTCCTTGGCGGCTTCCTTGACGTCCGCGTGACGCAGGATCATTGGGATGCGGTCGCCGTCGAGATCGGCCGGCAGAACCGGGCCTTTTTTCCGGGCTTCCTTAAAAGGGTCGTGAGGGCAAAATTGAGACATAAGCTGAATAAAGAATTCGGAAAGGTATTGGGTTAGGGCAAGCGTGGTTTGAGTGCAACGGTTTACGCGCGACCGAGCTCTGATTTGATGGTGTCAAACCTCGCCTGTCGCGATAACGTATCCCTTATGACGTTCAAGCTCATCGAGAAACTGACGTTCGGAACGGGCGACCGCTTCGGCAGCGAAGGGCCGGCACAGCTGCGGGCGGTGCTGGAAGCGCGCGCCGCGGGGATCGAGCTGGTGCCAGTCTGGAACAAGTCCCACCGCGAACACACCATCGTCGGCACGGAGCCACAAAGCGTTCGCGACGAGGCCGACGCGGCTGTTGCCGCCCTTGGCTATACCGGCCCTTACTACGTCGACGCCGACCACATCAACCTCGGCAACGTGGAGGCCTTTCTTGGCCCCAGCGACTTTTTCACCATCGATGTCGCCGACGCGGTCGGGCAGGCGCCCTCGGACCAGGAGCTCGCGGCTTTCCTCGAATTCGCCAAACCCTTGATGGGGACGCTCGAAATCCCAGGCATCGTCGGCGGAGTCAGCATCGACGCTTCTCAGGCCAGCGCCGCCTGCGGAAAATTTCTCGCGGCAATGCGCCGGGCGGGTGACATTTACCGGCACATTGCCGAGAGCAAGGGCAGCACTCCGTTCGTCGTCGAAGTGTCGATCGACGAGACGGATACGCCACAGAGCCCGGTCGAGCTCCTGCTGATCCTCGCGATGCTCGCGGCGGAAAAAGTACCCGTGCAGACCATCGCGCCGAAGTTCACCGGACGCTTCAACAAAGGCGTCGACTATGCCGGCGACTTCGCGCAGTTCGAGCGGGAATTCGAAGCCGACCTTTGCGTGCTGAAGTGGGCCGTGAAGCAGTTTGCGCTGCCCGAGAGCCTCAAACTCAGTGTGCATTCCGGATCGGACAAGTTTTCGCTGTACCCGATCATCAACCGAATGCTGCGCAAACATGACGCCGGCCTGCATGTCAAAACCGCCGGTACCACCTGGCTCGAGGAGGTTATCGGCCTGGCCGAAGCCGGGGGAGCGGGTCTGCAGCTCGCCCGGGAAATCTACACCACCGCGCATGCCAAGCGGGACGAACTCGCCGCACCCTACGCCACTGTTCTGGACATCGACCCCGACCAGCTACCCCCACCGAGCGAAGTGACGGCATGGGATGCCGCCGCTTTCACGGATGCCCTACGCCACGAGCCAGCAAATTCGGCCTACAACCCGCACCTGCGCCAGTTGCTCCACGTTGGCTTCAAGGTGGCC
>JBHJGW010000082.1:0-7119 GCA_050331415.1 Opitutales bacterium
GTTGGCTTGAGCGAATCGGCACAGCTGCGGTCGTGCGCCGGTTGCCGCTGCGTCTTACCGTCACCCTGCAGGATCCTAGTTTAAGCCGCCTTGACCCGGTCGGCCTCGAGACACTGCCAAGCAAGATCGATGACGCAACCGCGATCTACTGGTCTGAGTGGCTTAAGAAAGGCGGTAATACGGATCACCCGCCACTTAAAGCTGGCCAGAGCGGAACCGCTTTTGCAGTATCCAACCCACCGGCTAACGTCGTTCAAGTGCTGCAGTACGGTCCGTTGAGTTTTTCCCGGCAGAATACTCTCACCACAGCGATAGTGCGTGGTCGACTCCGTCTATCAGGCGGAGATGATAGCGGAGACGAGGCGGCAGAAGGGGCGTCTTTGAGCCTTTTAGGAGTCCAGTTGGTGGAATGGCCACAATCGACTGACGCCGACACGTTTCTTCTCGACCCCGATAATCGGGACGCCCTGTTGGGAGGGTTTGCAACCCTCTACGCCGCAAGGAGTCATGCGTCGGGGGCAGCGCCTAGCAACGATATCGCTGAACAGCTGAAGGCGGACACCCCAAAGGTTTTCAGGGACATCAATGATCGAGAGATTCGCGGCATCTTGGAAATGAAGCTGAAGCAGGATAAGGAGCCCGGCACTTACTGTCTGCATCAAAGCGGCCGCGTAATCTGGATAGCCGAAACCGAACTAGAAGATGAAGAACGTGCATCGCATTACCGTAGCTGGTTACCGTCTTTGCTGGAGGACGTCTCGTCATCAGGCTCTGCATTTCGCAAGATGCGTATGATCGGAACTCCCGTCAGAGTGGAAGATACACAAAAGGAGATTGCGATCATTGAGGTGGAAGATGACACGAAGAGGATCTTTCAGTGGATGCGCTCCATTCCTCAGCCGGACTCCCATGAAGTTTCCGCTGAAGGCACATGACTGCCCGATTTCGTTAAACGACCTAGACCCTCCACATCAGAAGATGGTGAGGTCCAGAAGCGTGGCGCTGACCTCACCCATAACTGCAAATTTGGCACCGACATCCTTGCCTAATGAAGGTTTCCCGCATCGCTTCTCTTGTCGTATTAACCTTTGCCTTCCTGGTGATCGGTGGGTTCCACGGCCTCAGGGCTCAGGGCATCCCGCTTCTAATTCCGATGGGCGAGCAAGATGAGGATGATGCCGATTTTGCCACAAAATTTTACCGAGACCGGCTCTATGGCCTAGACTATCATGAAATCGCTATTCCGCTTACATCGAGGCCTCGCTCGCTGGTTTTTCTGAACAATCCGGATTCTAACCTACGTATAGCGTTGCTCAAAGAATCATCCGATGGTGCGGCCGAGTTCCTACTTTTTACCCGATCGCAAGAAGAGCAGCCTCCCCTGCATGCGCAGGTGAGGTGGGCAGATGGCATCTTCGGTGACTCCGACCAAGATGCCCAAGAAGTTGGCGAAGCCGTGAAACCGATCCTTGTTGATCTTTTTGAGAAACAAGCCAGCGAGCACCGAACTCCGCATCCCGATGGCGACGCGCATTCAAGGTTCGCGCAGGTATACCTTTTCTCGTGGGAAACACCGACGGTGACCGATTCTGACGATTCTAATTCCGTAATTACTATCGCAATCACAAAGCAGAAGCTATGGTTACGCGAGGGCCGCGCGGAGAACTTTCGGCCACTCGCGAGCATTCAAAGAGGAGAATGGCTGCAGCGAATTCGTGAAGTTTCCGAAAAACCACAGTCGGTCAACCCGAAGTTGCGCGACGAGGCGTTAAGCCGCGTGATTACAAGTATTGAACCAATTCTCCCGGTTCTATACTCCCAGTTCCAAGAAGAGGATGGCGTGCCTGTTTTCCATCGTCACACCTGGTTTGAGCGCGCCAATGGGAAATGGGAGAGTGTGGAGGAAGAACGCGGTGCTTTGTCGTTTAAAGACGGCAGAGTTCAGCCCGACAGTCAACTCAATACGCGGTTGCTTTACCGTCAGGGGGAAAAGGACTCCCAAGGCGAAGATGGCTACCATACCTTCTGGTTCTGGAAAGGAGGATCCTACTATAAACTCTCCTTCAGGCCCTACTCTGACAAGGATTCAAGAGATCTATTAGGTGGTGAGGGAGATGGTGAGGGGTTAGCCACGCTTGTGGAGGCGATGCTGATGAGCGGACATGAACTGCCTAGCATTCTCGACGGTCTACCCAAGCCGCACACGTTTCAAGTCATGGTTGAGGAGCGCAACAACGCGTCGGGTGAAAATTGTGAGGGTGGCTGGCTGCTGCTTCCGGTGCGACCGAATGACCCAAAAGAAGCTGACCCACAGAAAGCAAGAATTATTCAGGTTGCCGGTTCATGGACCACGGAGCCGCAAAATTTCGTGATCGCTAATATCAGCGTAGCAGGCCAAATGTTGTGGTATTCCGATGAGTCGCCTGACGGATATTTCGATGAGCTTCCTGCCGGCTTAGAGCGTATACGAAAGCGAGACCCCCAATCAGCCTGCTTGTATAGCCTGTGGATTGATCATGGTGTTGCCGTAGCCTCATTTGGCAGCAGCGAACCCCGGCGGCACGAGGTCCTTCGACTAAAGGAGGGGATTCGCTGGGAGTTGAGAATTCCGCCCCACCGGTCAATCTGGAATTTTCTCGACCGCTTCGGGCACAGCTCAACCGAGCCTGATTGGCGAGAATGCTGGCAGGAATGGACGGATACCGACAAAGTCGCCGAAGCCGGCGACCGTTGGTGGATTCACGAATCTCCGCAAAAGCTGCCGGTGCTCCTCCGCGTGCCAAAAGCGGCGGAGGTGCCATCAGGCCGCCCTGCCCTCCGCGGCGGGGTTAAAATGACCGCGACACCCGCTGAGGACTCCTCGGGCGGCAGCTCCGAAATAATTGAATACTTGGCGAAACTTCACTGGGGGCGGCAGGAGTTTGGGAAGGGGGAGCACTTTGTTCCAGTCCGGCATCTCAGCGTTACCTCAAGTGGCGAAGACCATCGCGCATTGTGGGATTTATTTGTTGGCACCGGGCCCGCATCGATCGCCGGAACAGGCGATCGTCAAGCGATTCCCCGAGCGATTACCGGACTCGCGCACGCACCTCCCGATAAGGCAATCGCCGCACTTTTATGGGAGGACGCTTCAAAGGGGGGGGCGACAAAGTTCATCTGGTGGTATTTGATCGAAGAAGCAATTGAGCCTGAATCGAGACAGGGAGAGCTGCCGGAGAGCGACGAGCGGAAGCCTCCCAGACTGATTTACCGCGTGGTCCTCGATGCCATTGACAGTGAGGCGCTTGCGAGGCGAGAAGCCAACGATGGACAATCAGAGAACGTCCAAGCCGGTGGCTCCCGACGCCTGGAGCTGCATTTGCTAGAAGCCAAAGATGATCACTGGGAGCTTGCAGATGTTATTATGCAGCCTAAGTCCACCGGTGTCTCGTCGGAGCGTCGGCGGCGATCGCCGGACGGGCAGCCTCATTTAGAGCAGTTCTTCCAGTTCGCAAAGTGGTGGTCGCCCCGTTTCTGGGAGCTTCAGCACGCAGCTGGTCGAGCTTACCCTGATTCAAGCACCGAAAACGTCGATCGGTTCACAGCGCGGCTGATTCAAACGACCGACCACGACTGGGCGCAAGGACCGGAAGAGGAAGCGGACGAAGAAGCGGACAATACGGTACAGCGCGTTCCCACGCGCGCCTTCGAGGCGTGGGTTACCGCGCCCCCCCGTCCTGACGGATCGATCTGGTCTGCATGGCTTCGGCTCCTACCCGCCGAAGCAATTGCTTTGTGGGAAGATACGCCTTTACCCACACCAGACCACAAGTTACCATTGCTTCCAAGTCGCATCGATAGCCTGCGTGCTAGCCTGCGTGTCCGGTCAAACACCGAAGAGTGGGATAGTATTGCGACTTGGAACGAGTGGAACGGAAATCCTCGGATCGCGCGATTCACGATCAACAATCGCTATCAGCAGATTGGTTTTCTGGCGCTCGAAGCCTCTGACCATGATGAAACTCTCCATAACACCAGGCATCCGATTTGGGTTAGTTACCCTACCAAGCCAGAACCTACCGAAATGATCAATAAGCTGATCAGCTATTCGCTTGATCCACCGGACCAAAACTCTCATCGACAAGCATGGGAGTTTGTTGAGGGGAACCGATTTGTCCTAAATCGAGCCAATCCGCTTAACCCACCTTCGACTGCGCGGGTCCTTTTCTGGCAGGAGGAGGGCAAGAAATGGCATGAGATCGGTGAACTTGGCGGACTTCCTGCGGGTCCGGACATTTATCCGGGAACTTTTCTGCCAGTTCAGACGCCCGATCATGATGGAGAGGAACCACTGCCGAGCGGTGCCGCCGACCCGTTGCCGGATCTGCTCGATCAGATGAGCGGATTGCTTGAGGATTCCGCGCTCAAGCTCGATCATTGGTCTCTCCACCAGATGCCTCCCTCAAGCAATGGCGGGGGAGGGAATCTAACGAACGCTTCGCAAATTACTGAGGAACTGTTCGAAGAACAAAGAAGATCAGCCGCCAGCAGGAACTATTTCATACGTGCGCGAAAACGACAAGAAAATAAAGAGGACGACGAAGACTGGCTGATATGGTTGCCTGACAAGCCGGTGCTTCGTTTCAGCAGCCGTAATTTCGAATTGTCACCCACATCTTGGGTCGAAGGTCTCAGTAAAGGTTTTATGCCAGAACGTGAATCCGATCTAGCCTTTTCGTCGATGGACAACTTGTGGAGCGCTTTTGTCGCTCTGCTAAGATCGAATTCGGAGCTTTTCGCGCCGAGAGAAAGTGAGCAAATTTCCGGCGGATTACCCGAACCTAGCTTTGCACATTATTCGCTAAACGTAGATGTCAATGATGGCAACACAGGATCGCGGGATCTCGCTCACCTTTTCCGCTTCTCCGGGACGGACGGATACTACAACCTGCATACTTGGTCCAGAGGCGAGGGGACTCTAAGCCAAGCATATGAACAAAAAGTAAGGCACCTTGCTCAGCAAGACCATTTCGCGCCCGCCTGCTTGCTTGGGCATGAACTATTTCGGAGTGGTGACGCCACTGCCAATACCGCAAACTTTTATTTCTATGATTGGACATCCTCGGACGAGCAGGAGGCTACAGAAGATTCGTACGTGTGGGTTATGCCTCGGTGGAGCCGTGCGACTACGAGATCAAGAAATACTTTAGCCGGCGACGATAGTTCAAGCAATGCTGACAACTTTGTCGCTGTTGTTCTTCCTTCAGATGGGAAGCTCAGGGGCTTTCTCCTTCCTGGCGAAGTACTCGCGGACAACGCAAATGGCTCTAAAGACGATCTTCCCACGATGAAGGCAATCATTCGGGAGGCCCAAAAGGGCGGCCAGTTTACCCTTGTCCGCGTCGAAGGGCACTCAACTTCAACTCACTTTTTCGCCCTTCGGCAGCATCCAGATGAACTTGGGGAGGTTGATATTGCTTACTGGTCGCCAGCCACCGAAGATTGGTTTGATTTCCTAGATCTAGGGACAATTCCGGGGGACATCCTCGCAAACGAGGCACCCCCTAAAGTTAGGTCTGGTTCACGCTTTAGCAGCCACTTTGCAGAAGCTGGTGTCAAGGTGCCTAAGGACCTCCTTTCGATCGACTTTGAACGGACGCTCGGTGCGCTAGGTGATCTTGTTCTCAGCCTTAGCGATGAACCGAAGGATTTTGCGATCAAGCATTTTACTCAGTTTGGCTTCGCTGCCTCGGATCACGTTTCCACTTATCTATTTCGCAGCGACTTTCCTCTTGGAGAAGACCCGAATGGTCCATATGAAGTTTATCGTACATATCCTTGGGCAAGGCTCCAAGAATTTATAGGTGCTTGGTGGCAGGATCAGCGGGCGGAACTTGGAGTAAAATGGAAGCCGACGAACAGTGATGAACTTTTGGGCCGGTTCTTTGGAGCCAATCTCGAACATCTCGAAAGAAACAACATTCCTCCAGCGCTCTGGAGTCGCCTGATCGCAATACGCCAGGACGACGATTTTTAGAAAATTGAAGTAAACAGCCTTTCTACTATTAGGGTTGAGCTTTTATCAGACCCGGGCGACACTCTCAGTGATGTCATTTTCAAGCTGAAGAGCGCGAGTATTCGGGTAGGGGGCTACACTTTTCGAATGCGCCCTGGTATTGAGGAGCGACCGGAAGCCCCGCCCTTTAGTTCAACGATCCGCCCGTAGGAGGCCGCAGAGGTCGCATCGCGTCAGGATGACCTTCAGGGTGTTCCCAACCTGAAGGCGGTAGATGGATGCTGGAAAGCGTTTCTCATCAAGCCGGCCACTCGATGATTTCCCAGTTAGGCGAGCGAGAGGGCACCTCGCTCGCACCAAAGAGTTCACGCCCGCAGTCGTTCTTCGCGCCAGCGGAGACCTTCGGGGGCGGGGCGGAACTTGGGGTCGTGAGGTGGCAGGACGGGTTTGCCGGAGAGGTCGAGGAGGCTGGCTTCGCCGGTGCTGCGGTTGGTGATGAGCAGCGGCGAGACCCGCCAGGTAAAGTTGGTGCTGGGGGCGATCAAGTGTTTGTCCATTGCCCAGTGGTGGTTTTTGCAGAGCGCGAGGCCGTTGGAGGGGTGGTCGTTGGACCCCCTTGCCGCCTTCGCGGAAGGTGATTAGGTGCACGGTGCCGACGAAGGTGACGGGGCGCGGCTCGGCGGGGTCGCTCGTTGATGAGGGCGCGCAGCTCGACACGCTGAGACCAGAAAAAGCGGACGATGATGGCGTCGCGGATCTCCTCGGGGTGCAGTTGCGTTTGAAACAACAGCCACCTTTCGGCATCGACCAAGCCAATAGCACGCCACTTCCGGAGCCGACTGACGCTCGCCTGCGCCTGGAAGGGCCGTCGGCGGTGGTCACCGTCCAGATTCCGTCGCCGCTCGCCCAGATGTGGAAGAAAAGTTCGGATTTCTTGAGCGCCTTAGAGCGTGCGCGGCAGTCTCGGGGAATCAAAACGGAATCGGAAGGATGATGGGGATGTCCCAAAGGTTGTTGAAACTGGCGAGGTAGTTTCCGTTGATCGGGTGGTTCTCGGTGAGTGTGGGTTGGGTTGGTCTTGGGGCTTCGTGGAGCGGAGGCCGTCCCCCGCAGGGGGCGCCGCG
>JBHJGW010000083.1:0-7805 GCA_050331415.1 Opitutales bacterium
TTCTGGCGGCATTTTGCCCCGACGCTGCGGTGCTACAGCGGGCGCGTCTACTGCAGCCCGTTCGAACCCTGCCCGTCGAATCCGGTGTTGACCCATCGGAGCTTGCCTACCGCCGTGCACGCGGTTGGCCACTGCGACCTACTGTAAGGCTGGCTTCGCACTGCTGGATGATGTGCCGCCGCGAGTTGCCCCGCATGTTTGGGTCGTCACCCATCGGGAAGTGAACCTTGGTTGCGAGGACGACGCGTTCGCGCTGCCCGTTGCGTTGCAGGGCGTCGCCGACGACATTCTCACTGGCACCTCGCTCATATGCGTTGGCGGTATCCAGAAAATTGATTCCCTGGTCGAGGGCGTGGTCGATAATGGCGTAGGCATCTTCCGGCGAGGTCTTCATGCCGAACATCATGCAGCCCAGGCAAAGCGGGCTGACTTGAACGCCGGTGCGGCCGAGGGAACGGTAATTCATAGAGCGGATTTGGTGGGGTGAGGAGAGGTACGGGCGGGAGGCAATTAGCCAATTTGCGTGGAAGCCCGTTCAGCGAGGAACAGCGAGCGGGCGGTGACGGTGCCTTTGCGGGCATTGCCCAGCCATTTCACTTCTTTCGCTTCGTTCGGCATTAGATCGAAAAAGTTGTCCTCGAAGCGCCAGCCGAAGGCGTCGCCGTCATCTTCGCCGGCAAGCTCCACGGCGTGAGCAAAGGCGTCGGTGGTGACGATGACACCGTCCTGCGTCGCATTTGGACGTATGCTCAGTGTTGCCTCGGGGAAGCCGAGGTTGCGCTCGATGTCGAAAAAGGCGAGATTACGGGTGAGTTCTCGCCCTTGCGGATCGACGATCACGGCGAAGGCCAAACTTTGCCGGTAGATTGAGCCCGCTTCATCGACGCTCCCTAGCAATTGGGAGTCGCCCGGGGCCACCCGGATGGGAAAAATCTTTTCGAAGGCGCATTCGAGACCCTTCGAGTCGTAGACGCGGAATACATAGTCGCCTTCTACAACCTCGCCGGAATCGTTGACGGCCCACAGATAGAGGTGGTCGCCGACCTCGATGCTGGCAAGAACGGGGTCCAGTGCCCGGCGCATGGCGTAATACGCGATGTTGGGCTCTAGCAGGTAGTCGATCAGGTCGGAGAATATCATCGGCCACGTGCTGTTGAGCTTCCACAAATAGTGGCCATTGACGCGGCGCGGGCCTTGGGCGTCGTGTACCGGGCGCCCCCGACGGAAGCGCTCGATGCTCTGCCGGATCCACTTTCCGTGTGCGGCTCCAAGGCGGTAAATTAAACCCTCGGGGCTGTCACCGGTGTCATAGAAATCACCTACGGGGCCAAGTCTGCCGACCATAAAATTAGGCCCAAGCGTGAGGTTGATCCAAGCCGGTGGGATCACGCCAAAATTGAAGGCCATGTCGCCGCTCCCCAATCCCTGAGGAAGCGCTTCTTTTGCCATCTGAAGCGGTTTGGCCATCCCGGAAAAGCCCTCTGGCCAAAAGACGTCATTCGGTACGAAACGCCGCATACTTTTGAGCAAAGGCGTGGAGACGCGGGTGTTCTCCGTGAACAGTGTCGGGTAGTCTTCTCCGGGGAGGAACCACTGGTGGGTATAGCCATGGGAATCGCCCGCGAGGGGACTGTTGGGAAAGTCGCCGTCGTGTGGTGAGTTGGGTATGTAGTGCCGTTGCTCGGGGTCGAGCTCGGTAACGAGCTTGCGGTATTTTGTTTCCCACAACGCTTTTCCCGGAACCTGGATCTTTCGCCCGCCGTGGTTGCAGCCCATGTAGACCTCGTTACCGCCGCACCACATGAAAATTGAGGGGTGGTTCCGGACCTTCCGCACATAGCTGGCGGCTTCATGCAAACACGCTTCATGGAACTCCGGTGTGTCCGGATACGGTCCCCAGGTATGAAAGAACTCGCCCCACATCAGGATGCCCCGGCGATCCGCTTCGTCGTAAATCTGCTCCGGCCAAGGGGCGCCGGGACCCCAGACCCGAAGCGTTACCATATTACAGTTTTCGACGAGATCGAAAGTGGCCCGGACCCGATCCGGAAAATTCCGTTTCGAACGGCCTTCATTCGGGGTCAAATTAGCTCCCCAGAGCTTTACAGGAAGCCCGTTGACGCTGACAGAGAAGGTTTTGGAAACCTGGATACGCCGAAACGCGGTGGTCTTTTCCACGACATCCGCCAGCTGGCCGCCGAGCAGCACGCTGGCCCGCACGCGATAGAGCGGCTGCGCGCCGTAATTCCGCGGGTACCAGAGCGCTAGCTCCGTAGGGCGTAGCCGCGCGGCTGCCGTGCCGTCGCGCGCCTCAACAGTTTCTGTCGCCTGGACTTCGCCGTGCGGGCCGCAAAGCTCGAAGCGCACGGCCAGGGCCTTGCCTTCAGCAAAGTGCGAGTCACGCAGCGTGGCTTCCAAGTCAACTTGACCGTGGCTGAGGGATTCGTCGATGCGCGCGTGAACTTCTAGGTCGTCGAGCTGCGGAGCGTTGCTGACGTGCAACTCGATGTCGTCGTACGGGCCAATGGTCGTGTAGTGAGGGTGGGCCCCGTTGAAGCAGTTGAAATCTTCGTGCGGCTTTCTCAGCAGGCGGTTTTTTCCGTTAAGGACCCCTTCCAGATGTGGCGGCAGGGTTTGGCGGTCCATCCATGCGTACGGCGATTCGAAGACGAGCCAGAGTTCGTTTCCAGTTTCGTTGGCGCGTCCGGTGATGTCGACCTCGTGGGGCAGAAAGCAATTTTCAAAATGTCCAATCGCAACTCCATTGAGGTAGACATCCGTGAGCGTGTCGAGGCCTTTGAACCGCAATCGCTGGGTCCGCCCGGCCGGGCAATCGAATCGCGTCCGGTAGATCCAGTTGCGCTCCCCGACCCACACGCACTCCGCTGCGGCGCCATACTCGGCCGGGTCGCGGATCTCACCGGCCTCCCAAAGGGCCTCCTGGACTTGGCGAGGAAAGGCGATAGGGCGCCAGCCAGTGTCATCCGCAGCGACGGAGGCGATCGCACCGGGATCGAGGGATACCGATTTCGGAATCTGCTTGAGTTCCCAACCGGTCGAAAGTGACAATTTTTGGTTCATGTAAACTGAGGATCACGCCGGATTGTAAGGCGAAACACAAGGGGTTTCCGCCGCTAAGCGAGCCGGGTTGTTACGGCAGCCGGTAAGCTAGCAGCTTGTCCGGCGCGTAGGCATAGACGATTCCGCGTTGGTGGCCCCACGCAAAATCATAGCAGCGGTGGTCCTGAATGTAGCGGTCGGCCACCGGGGGTGGCGGCAGAAAGGCATTCCAGGTTTCGCCCCGATCTGTTGAGGCAAAGCCGCCTTCGCGGTTGAAGCCCAGCATTTGGCTGTCGTCCGCACCAAAAACGACCGGGTGCTCGAACCGCGGAGAGTTCGGTACGACGCGCCAGGTTTGGCCGTCGTCCTCGCTGATCGCGAGCCCGTCGACCGTGTACAAGTAAGCGCGATCCTGATACACAGGGATATCGAAGCAGGCGTGCGGCGTCTGCGGCTCGGAAACCTTTTCCCAAGATCGACCGTCGTTGGTACTGCGATAGACTCCCGTGTTTGGCAGCACCTCGCCCTGCCGGTTGCCCATCAGGCAATGAATCAAGGTACCCCCGGGCAAGGCGCCCACTTGGCCGAGCTGATAGGGCGGGGCGTCAAGTACGGCAGAAAATTCCTCACCGCCATCGGTGCTGACCCAAAGCTTCCGCCGATGGTGATCTACGGCGATAATCGTCCGCAACGGGGAGCGGGTCCAGTCCACGGCGCCATAATCGAAGTTTCCGGGGAAGTTCGCAAAGGTTTCGGGGGTGCCGTCCAAGCTGCGCAACTGGTAGGATTCGGGCGTGAACCCATGGCTGCTGAAGAGGAAAAAGCCGCTGCCGTAAGGGTTGATCTGGTTATCGAGCGGGGCTTCGGTGTACGCGCCTGCGTCTGCCCGATGCAGCGTGTTGGTGTCAAAATCGAGCGTCCAGAGTCCATGACCGGCAAAGTTCAGGTAGGTGTTGGCACCGTGATCGACGACGAGGGAGTTGAATTTGCGCGTGTAATGGCCATCCCATTTCGGAGTCGGATAAATGCCGTTGGTCTCGAGCGCATCCAAGACAGTTTCGGAAAGGTCAACCCAGGCCCCGGTTTGAATCGGGAGGGCTCCGGGCGCCGCAACGCCGGGAGCTTCATAGCGATCGACTATCTGCCAGTTGGCAGAAGGTCCCTTGCCGCCACAATCAATGTTGTAGCGCAGACCACTGGCATCGGCAACCTCCAGCGCCGAAATGGCGTACCCAGTACCCCATGACGTCCGGTCAAAGCGGAGCTCGATCAATTCGCTTGTAGTCTGGAATTCGCAAACCACCGTGCGAACGACCGCCTCCGTGCCCCCCTGCTTCGGCGGCTTGGCGAGGCAGGCGGTCACCGGGATTAGCGTTTCACCGTCAATGCGTTCCACGAATGCTCCGTTGTTGGCCTCTGCGGCGTCCAAATACGACACCCGAACAAGGACCTTACCCGGTTGCACGGCAAAGCGGTAAGCTTGTGGGCGGTCTGCTAGGGAGCGGTGGACCTCAGGCTGGTCGGTGCCGGCTATCGCGACACTGTCGGGCATAGTGCGGTTGCCGTAGGGGCTGCCGTAACGTGCGGCGAACGGTTCAACAGCCCCGAAAACGGTACTCGCTGCAATCAGGCAAACGGAAAGGGTGGAAAGACGCATGGTGATCTTCGGGCGTTACTGATTAGCCGCGAATTTGAAGTTCGGGCCGTGGTAGGCGCATATCACTACTCGCCAACCTGCGCCACCGGCCTCGAATGGACTCCCAGCTATGAGTTGCGCCAGAGGATCGTGGGCTTGGTCAGGTCGCCGCCGCCTTTTGGGTTGATACACATGATCGCAACTGATGCCCCGTTCAGCCATCGGAAAGAATTTTGGTGCAGAGGCGGTGCAGCAGGCTTTTCAACGCTGTCTGGCGGAGCCCGCGAATGGCCCGAAACGCCTCTGCACGGTATTCATCGAGTAAGCGCCGCGCGCTTTCGCGGGCGTTCTCAAGGGCGGCGTCTGCCGTCTGTGTTTTTCTAAATTCTTCAAAGAGCTGGCGGACGATCGAGAACTGGGCCGGGCCGCCTTCGTTTCCGCCGCCATCTTCGGAAACATCCGCAAGGTCGTCCTGGATCTGGTAAGCGGTACCCAGGGCGTCGCAATAGCTCTGAACCGCGCTCAAGGTCGTTTCGTCGCTCCGCGCGGCAATCGCGCCCAAACTTAAGGCGACGTTGAAAACCGGGGCGGTCTTCCAGCGCAGAATTCCCAGCACGGTTTCCCGGGAAAGGCCGACGCGGTGGACGACGGCTTCGAGCTCCTCACCCTGGCCAAGGCAAAGGTTGCGATGGCCGCAGGCTGCGACGCGCAGCATGCGGGCGCTCAGCTCAGGAGCGAGGTCGTATTCGGCGAGAAGTCGATAGCCTTCGCCAATGAGCAGGTCGCCGGCGTTCATAGCGATATCCGGGCCGGTCTCGCGGTAGAGGGCGGGCCGACCATAGCGCAGGTCCTGCCCGTCCACGATGTCGTCGTGGATCAGCGACGCCTTGTGAAAACACTCTACGGCGAGCGCAATCTGTCGGAGCGCGAAGGGAACTCGCGTACGCGGCAACCGTCAACAGAGGACGCCAGCGTTTGCCGCCCGGTGCCATAAATCCTGCCGCGCGTCGTTCAGTGGTGGTACCGCGGAGGTTGAGGAAAGCGTCAAGCTCTGAGTGGGAGAACCACGTCTCCACTTCAGAGCGAAGGGCTTCGAGATCAAGGCGTTGGTAGGCGTTTTCCGGCGCGTAATCGCTGACGTAGCCTTTGAGTCGACTGACATCGACAGAGGTCCGAACACACCCTTCGCGCAGGAGTGGGACGGCTATGCCGGGAATCGCATGAGCCGCCATTGACGGAAACGCGCGTTCCAGCGTGTCCATGCAACTGACGCCAATGACCGCTTCGACAGCACCGCTCTCAACCATTTGTGTTACGATGGTCGTGCCTTCTGCGACGACGACTTCGTAGCCGAGATCTTCGGCGTAGCGCTGCAGCGTACCAATGGAACAGCCGCCGCATTCGAGGCAAAGCAGCCCGAATTCGTCGATCTCCGCTTCGCAACGGATCGGATGGCGCAGGCATTGGGGGAGCAGGAGGACGCGCCGATCATAGGGGATGTTGCGCAGGACCGGTTGCCAGACGGCATTGCTGAGGGCAATCGCGGTGAAGTCGGGATAGGCGGCTAGCAGGCTGTCGCGCTTGGTCAGTTCGTCGCGGTGCTCCTCCAGTTCCGCCCATTCCATCGGGGCCGTCAAGCGCAGCTCCGCAGCGTAGGCGCCGGCGAGTTCCTCGGCGCGCGCGCAGTTCCCGGGTGGCTGGAACCAGCCGGCATTCACGGCAGGGTGCGGGACGGATTTGCGAATGCCAGTCGGAGTCCGGCCGCTGCGAGAGGAGGGAAGCGGAGTCAGCCATAAGCGCCAAAGCCGAAAAACCAATGCTTCTTTGCGAAGTAATACAGGGGGTTGCGTTCCTTGATTTCACGACCCGGCTGATGGTGCCCGGGCGCTGTTGCATCGCCGCCAATTCGGCGCGCCCGGTGCCGCGCCCGCTGGTATCTCGGGCTCCGGTTTGCTCGACGAAGTCGAGCAGTTTCTCGGGACAGTCGAGCAGCACGACATCCACGTGTCTGCCCGCTGCTGAGGCGGAACGCTTCGAGGAATTCTGAGCGCTCAAGCGGCGAGGCTCCCTCGCGCGCGCCCAGCAGGTTGTCCACGGCGAATTGAATAGGTGGACAGGGCTCGACGTCGCCGCCGGGGCCCACGTGGTGGCTGATGCCAGTCGCGGCAGGGCACAGTGCCTCGCTAAGATGGTTCCAGTAGGCGTCGACGAGCATCAGCGGCGCATCCATCCTGGTATCGACCAAAAACTGCCGCAGGTTGTGAACCTCGTCATCCGACAGGCAGAGTTCCGGCGTCGGTCGTGGCCCAACCGGCCGGTAGATATAGTACCACAGGTACTGCGCACCCTGCGCAGCCATATCGTTTACGAATCGCCGGCTGACAAGGTCGTCGTAATTGCTTTTGCATACGCTTGTGGCGACCCCGAAAATGAGCCGTTCGGCCCGGCAGGCCTTGAGCGCAGCCATCGAGCGCTCGAAAACGCGTTGCCCGCCCCGTCGTACATCACTGACCTGCTGGCTGCCTTCGATGCTGATGAGCCGTGTCACGTTCCCGAGTTGGCGAAGGCGCCTGGCGATGGCGGCGTCCAGCAGTGTGCCGTTGGTAAAGAGCTGGAAATAGCAATCGGGGAACCCGGCGAAGAGATCGAGAAGGTCTGGATGCGTCAGCGGCTCGCCGCCGAGGATGCCAAAGAAGCGGATGCCGCGCCCGTGGGCCTCACCCACGATTTTGAGCAGGTCTTCGCGGGCCAATCGACGTTTGGCTTTGCCGCTGTTGAGGCCCACCCAGCAGCCTTGGCAGGTAAGATTGCAGGCGTCCGTCAGGGAGATGAAAAGGAAGGCGGGTTCGGCGGCGTTTCCGTTGCGGCAACGCTTTTCGAAACGGCGCACCGAAAGTATGCCCTGCCAACCGAAGCGGTAGCAAAATTTCCAAAGGAGCCGGGGGTCCGGCTCGGTCAACATGCGAAGCGCGGGGCGGATCATGACGGGCTGGCTTGTTTCAACAGGGCGAGCTTGCGCCGCTTGCGGCGGCGTTCGGCTAGGACGGCGTAAAGGTTATTGCCGAGAGCGTCATCCAGCTCCTCGCGAATGCGTTCCCGGGCGGCGGCA
>JBHJGW010000084.1:0-5173 GCA_050331415.1 Opitutales bacterium
GGCCTTGGTGGACGCCACCCCGATCTCCGGGCCGGCGTGCTGGTAGATGCCGCCCTCGGTCTCGCGGGCGATTGTCGAGCCGACGCCGTTGGTGATCCCGAGGACCCGGTGGCCTTTGCGGTGCGCCTCGCGTAGCGCTTCCAGCGTGTCAATAGTCTCACCGCTCTGGCTCATGACGAAGACCATGGTGTCCTTGTCGAGCGGGGCATTGCGGTAGCGGAATTCGCTGGCGTATTCGACCTCTACCGGGATGCGGGCGTAAGTCTCGATCAGGTGCTCCGCCACCAGGCAGGCGTGGCGGGCGGTACCGCAAGCGCAGAAAACGAGGCGTTCGATCTGGCGCCACTCGCGGGGCGCGAGGTTCAGGCCGCCGAATTTCGCGGTCGAGCCATCATCGGAAAAGCGGCCCCGCATGGCGTTTTCGAGCGCCTGGGGCTGCTCGAAAATCTCTTTTTCCATGAAGTGGTCGTATCCGCCGATCTCAGCGTCTTCGGCCTGCCAGTCGATCTGCTGGATGACGGCCTCTACCGCTGCGGCTTCGGCGATTGTGGCGATCTGGAAATCTTTGGCCCCGACAACGGCAACCTGGCCGTCTTCGAGGTAGACCACGCTTCGGGTACGGCCGAGGAAAGCCGAAACGTCGCTGGCGATGAGGTATTCGTCATTGCCGACACCGATGCACAGCGGCGAGCCCTTGCGGGCGACCAGGATGCGGTCCGGGCATTGCCAGGCCATCACGGCGATGCCGTAGGTGCCCTCGACCACGGCCAGTGACTGGCGAACGGCTTCGAGCAGGCGCTCCTGCGGAGGGCGGCCGCCGTCGAGTTGTTTGAAGGAAAGCGCGATCAGGTTGGTCAGCACCTCACTGTCCGTTTCGCTCCTAAACGTGACACCCTGCTGTTCGAGGTTTCGGCGCAGAACCTGGTAGTTTTCGATCACCCCGTTGTGCACCAGCATCACCTGGCCATCCCAGCTCAGGTGGGGGTGCGCATTGTGCTCGGTAACGGCCCCGTGGGTCGCCCACCGGGTGTGGCTGATGCCCACCTTGGCCGGCGGTGTTTCAGCGCCCATTGCGTCGACGACATTGGCCACGCGGCCAACCCGCTTGTGTAGGGTGAAGCCGTGCTGTTTCTCATCCAAAAGGGCAACCCCGGCGGAGTCGTATCCACGATATTCGAGGCGCCGCAGGCCCTCGAGCAAGACAGGCGATGCCGCATGGCAGCCAATATAGCCAACAATTCCGCACATAAGATAGAGCTTATAATGCTGTTTTCTGGCTCGGTTAAACGCAAGCTTAGTTCGCTAAGGTAAACTGTTGAGTGTATTCCCTGCGCAAAAGCCATACCGGGAATTGCTTGCGAATCTACCAGGGACAGGCCTTTAAGGCAACGTCGGCAAAGCCTTCAATTTCGGCGGCAAGGGCGTCGGCCTCAGCGAGCCCCCGGATGAGGTTTGCGGGCAGGTGGTCTACGACCGCCGCACCGGCGATGAGGCCCAGCATGCTACTGCGGTGGACATTATCACCCCCCGCATTCACGTCCGCCAGGACAGCGGCTCTGTAGGAAAAGTCGTGATGCGCGGCGAAGTACAGGGCTAGCGGCAGGCCTTGCTCCGGGTAACAGGCGGTGGCGAGGCGCTGCAAGACGACCGCCTCTTCCGGTTGCCGGGCGAATACCCGCAGGTCGAAAGGCTCTTCGGAAAGCTCCGTATGGAGGCGCCACATCTCCCGGTCGGGGATGTTGCCGGGGCCGTCGTGCTCGCGATACTGTGCGAACATTTCCTCACCCGAGATCTTCGGGAGCCGGATACGGGAAGCGTGGTCTGCGGCGGCCTCGAGCGCCGGACGGCCGTCCACGAGGTCGTGCAACAGCGGGACCGCGACCCCGAGCGCCGCGGCGACGTTTTCGGAGCGATGCGTCAGGTTCTGGTGTTCGAGGGCAAAGCCAAGGCCCTGATACGGCGAGGTCGCCAGCAGCGACAAGACCATCGGGCGCAACATGCCCCCGTGGGAGCCGATCGACCAGACCTCGCGCTGCCGCTCCGCGCAAGCGGTCACGGGGTGACCTGCAGCGTAAAACTCAAACCAGCTACGCAGGTAGATTTCGAGGTAGGGGTCCCGGCGGCCAGGCGTGGTGAGATAGCTGACAAAGTTTTCGAGAAATGCGCCTTCATCGTAGCGCCCTTCCGCAACTACCGAACGCAGGAGCACCCTGACGAGTTGCGCGGCGGTGGTGTTTTCGCCGGCTTTCAGCCCGTGGTGGTAGTGATAACGCTCGTCCTCGGCAGGAGTGGCGTTGCCGTGCTCGCTTTCCTGCTCTGTCCGCTCGATCTCCAGTTTGCTATAGGTCGTCTCGTAGTACCGCGCGTGCTCATGCAGGATGTCGTAGGGCCGACCGAGCGCGTCCGCTTTGGCAACGTCCGGCTCGTAACTCATCCCCACCATGAAACTCTCGGGGTGCGGGTGCGGCGCATCCGCGAAACCCGTGATGCCCCCGTCAAAGGTCCGGCGGAGGTTTTCGCGGTTGTAGAACCAGTGTGCGGGCATCGCCAGGGCGTCGGCGATGAAGTAACCCCACAAAGCGTTCTCGATCCGACGGCGGCGTTGGTCGTTGCTCATTTGCGATGAGTAGCGGCAAACGGAGCAGGACTCAAACCGGGCTGGGGATTTCAGGCGCCGGATTTTGGCACCCGTTACGGTGTATTTGGGAGTTCCCGCTTCAGCAGACCGAACAGGGCTTCGTGGCGTACGCAATTTTCGAGGCGGAAGTCGCGGGTAAACGCCTCTAGCTCTTCCGGGGTCTTGTCGGCCAGCTGGCGCATGCGGAAGTCGCGCAGGGCGCGGTTACAGCCGCGGGTACAGTCGTCGTAGGCGGCGTCGTAAACGCGAAAGTTGTGTGGGCCTTTGTCGAGTTCGGCGATGATGGTATGATCGAAGAACCGTTTGAACTCGGTCGCAATCTGGGTGCGTTTTGCGTCGAAGTCGGGGGCGTCGGTGAACTGCCGCCACGCACAGTTCGGGTACGGGCGCATCAAACCCATGGCGCCCACGTCTTTGTAACTCCATTGCAGCCAGCCCCAACCGAGGTCTTCGGCGAGCCGCAACTGAGCTGCGATCATCGGTTCGGCGTGTTCATTTGGCCAGCGACGGCCCCATCCGAATTCGCCGAGGATAACCGGCCGCTTCACGCGGTCGGCGAAGGCCCGTTCGTCTGCCAATTCGCCGCGGAGAAAGCGGTCGAGCGCCTCGGGCGTCCACTGCTCCGCCTGATGAGCTTCGAAGTTCGCCGAGGCTTCGTGTGAAGCCAGGGGATAATGGTGGTAGCTGAAGGCCGTTCGGGGGTCGGCGAAGAGATGCGGCTCCAGCCACCGACAGCCACCCGAAGAGCGCACCGGCGCTTCCATCACAAGCCATCCTTTCGGATCGATGGAGCGGATAGCCTCGAGGATGCGCGCGTAGAGGGTATTCATTGCAACCGCCTGCGCTTCTGTCGATTGCGGGCCGTGGTTGTTGACGATGGGCTCGTTAAAGGGGTTGTAGCCGAGTAGTGCCGGGTGGCGGTGGAAGCGGCGCGTCAGCTCTTCCCAGAGCGCAACGGTCTGGTCCTGAAAATGACGATACTGCCACAGCTGCGCAAAGCCCGTGCGGTTGTCGGCAGGCTGCGTCGTGTTCTGGCCGCCCGGTGCGGCGTGCAGGTCGAGCAGCACCGCAAGCCCGTTGGCCTCGGCCCAGTCCAGACAGTTGGCGATTGCCTGCCAGCCTTCGCCGTCGTAGACGCCGGGTGCGTCATCGCTTTCCAAGTGGCGGTAGGCGAAAGGCAGGCGCACGGTGTTGAAGCCCATTTGCGCAATGTGTGCGAGGTCTGCGGCAGTGATGAAATGCTCCAGCCAACCGCGAAAAAACGCTTCGGCGCGCTCCTGGCCCCAGAGCTCCCGCGCGCTCACACGCAGCTCCCAATCGACGCCGGGCAGGCCAATCATGAAGTGTTCGATGTTCAGCCAGCTTCCGAGGTTTACGCCCCGCACCGGCCACGCCTTGCCGTGAAATTCGATTTGCACCGCCGCCGACGCTGCCCGCCCCCACAAGCAAAGACAAGGCGTCGCTGCCGCGGAAACCGTCAATCCGTTCAGACCTGGCCGCCTTGGGGCGTCCGCGAACAAGCTTGAAACCATCGCCCAAGGGCGCTGTGGTCCGCATTATGTTTCGCTTGATCCCCGTTGTTGCCGCCGTTTTAGCATTTGCCTCGTCCCTGTTGGCCTTCGATCCGGACATCGCTTTAATCGAGTCGATTCCCGACGGTGTCGAGCCCAAGACCGCTCAGCGCGAGTGGGCCAACGCGATCGCCGGTCAAGTCTATCGCTGTCAGGTGACTTACGATGGCGATGGCGAGATCGAGAATTTGCACATCAGCAATCACGGTGTCGATGTTCCGTCGGGCGTCAGCGATAAGGACGCCTACCAAAAGGCTCGCCAAGGGCCCGAAGACGAGCTCTTTATGCAGGCGCAGTACCTGCCGGGCTTGAAGCGCCTGCGAATTTTGAAGCTGCCTTTGAGCGAAACTGCTCTAACGACCGTGATCGAAGGTCAGCAGGATTTACGGGTACTGGGTGTCGAGTACCATGAGGGAGACGACTCCGGGTCTTTCATGCGGGCGATCGCCGGAATGGACCAGCTCGAGTGGCTCGAGCTGAAGCACCTCTTCCAGCTCGGTGGCACGACCGTCGCCGAAATTGGCCACCTCCCGAAGCTTGTCCGACTGGAGCTCGACAACGCTTCGGCGCAGAGCGAAGCCCTTCCGCTCCTGAAGGCCAATCCGCAGGTTATCGACTTCGAGTTACACCGCTCCGGATGGACAAACGAACAAATTGCCGAGGCCGTCAGCTACCTGCCGAACCTTCGCCGGTTTGCGATCAAGCCGGCCGGACGAGCTTTCGACGCAGGGTGCTTCGCCGCCATCGCTGAGCTCGACGACCTGGAGGTCCTTGCGCTGTGGAGCTTTCGCGACGACGCGATTTTCTGGGAAGGTGGCGTCGAACACCTCGAAGGTATCGACACCCTCGAGCACATCGAGGTTAACGGCGGCTTGAGGAACCATCCCGCGATGCAGCGCCTCAAGGAAGTCCGGGAGGACTTGGAAATCGACGTTGGCAAACACGTGATCGCCGCCTTCGACGA
>JBHJGW010000085.1:0-18553 GCA_050331415.1 Opitutales bacterium
GGGTTCTTTATTGTCACACCTCTGCTAATATCAACACATCCGAATTCGTTGATGCGTTTTACTTGACCGTTCCGCATCAGGCCTTTTACATTTAAGTCCTATGAGCATTTCCGCTGCCCAGCAGTTTATCATGATCGGCGAACGCACGAACGTCACCGGTTCGCCGCGTTTCCGTAAGTTGATCAAGGAAGACCGTTTCGACGACGCCGTCGCTGTCGCGCGCCAGCAGGTCGAGAACGGCGCTAACATCATTGACGTCAATTTTGACGAAGGCCTGCTCGACAGCGAGGCATGCATGACGCGTTTCCTTAACCTCATTGCCGCCGAGCCGGACATTGCACGCGTGCCCGTAATGGTCGATTCGTCAAAGTGGTCGGTTATCGAGGCAGGGCTTAAGTGCCTTCAGGGCAAAGGGATCGTCAACTCGATCTCGCTCAAAGAAGGCGAGGAAAAGTTCCTCGAACAGGCCAAGCTTATCCAGCGCTATGGCGCGGCCGTAGTTGTGATGGCTTTCGACGAGGAAGGCCAGGCTGCGACCAAGGACGAAAAGGTACGCATCTGTAAACGTGCCTACGAGCTGCTGACTCAGAAGCTGGAATTCGATCCACAAGACATCATTTTCGACCCGAACATCCTGACTATCGGGACCGGCATCGAGGAGCATAACACCTACGGCGTCGACTTCATCGAGGGTGTTCGCGAAATTAAGCAGGTGTGTCCTGGTGCGCGCTGCAGCGGTGGCGTTTCCAACGTGTCATTTTCCTTCCGGGGCAATAACATCGTGCGCGAAGCGATGCACACGGTATTCCTCTACCACGCGATTCGCGCAGGGCTCGACATGGGCATCGTCAATGCGGGCATGCTCGGCGTTTATGACGATATTGAGCCCGAGCTGCGCAAAAAGGTCGAAGCCGTGGTACTCAACTCTCACCCCGACGCAACCGAGGAGCTGATCGACTTCGCCGAGCAGTACAAGGGCGTCAAAAAGGAGGAAAAGGAAGGCGAGGCGCTCGCCTGGCGCGAAGCAACCGTCGAAAAACGCATCGAGCACGCCCTGATCAAAGGCATCACGAAGTTTATCGAGGATGATACTGAAGAGGCGCGCCAAAAGCTGGATCGTCCGCTTGATGTCATCGAAGGCCCGCTGATGGACGGCATGAAAGTGGTGGGTGACCTGTTCGGCGAAGGTAAAATGTTCCTTCCGCAGGTCGTTAAAAGCGCGCGCGTTATGAAGCAGGCCGTCGCCTACCTGACCCCATTCATGGAGGAGGAAAAGCGGCAGCTCGAGGCCGAGGGACGTGCCCCTAAGAAACAGGGCGTCTTCCTGATTGCCACGGTGAAAGGCGACGTGCACGACATCGGCAAGAACATTGTCGGCGTCGTCCTTGCGTGTAATTCGTGGGACGTCGTCGACATGGGTGTCATGGTCGATTGCGACAAGATCCTGGCAAAAGCCAAGGAGATCGGCGCGGACATTATCGGGCTCTCCGGCTTGATCACGCCAAGTCTCGACGAAATGATTCACAACGCCGAGGAGATGCAGCGCCAGGGATTCACCACACCGCTGCTGATCGGTGGAGCGACAACGTCGAAGGCGCACACGGCGATCAAAATTGCCCCTAAGTACGAGCATCCCACGATTCACGTGCTCGACGCGTCACTCGTCGTCGGAGTCTGCAACAGCCTTACCAACGAGAAGCTGAAGGACGACTACCTGAAACAGATCAACAAGGAGCACCAAAAGCAGCGGGAACGTTTCGAGCGTGGCCAGCAAAAGCTCGAACTCCTGCCCTACGACGAAGCGCTCGGCAAAGCGCCCAAGATCGACTGGGACGCCTACCAGCCGCCCTTGCCGCAGAGCTTCGGCGTAAACGTCTGGAGCGACATTCCACTGGAACAAGTCGCCGAATACATTGACTGGACGCCCTTTTTTCACGCTTGGGAACTCAAGGGCGTTTTCCCGAAGATCCTCGAAAGCGAAAAGTACGGCGAAGAAGCCCGCAAGCTCTACGCCGATAGCCTTAAGGTCCTCGATCGCATCCTTAAGGAAAAGCCGTTTGGCCTGCGCGCGGTAACCGGTTACTTCCCGGCCAACAGCGACGGTGATGATGTCATCATCTACAACTACACCGAAAATGGCGCCGCCGACACCTCGAAAAAGCTCGGCCGGCTCCACTTCTTGCGACAGCAGAAAAAAAAGGTTGGCGACGACGATACCTACTACAGCCTCGCGGACTTCGTCGCTCCTGTAGGTAGCGGGAAACTGGACACTTGTGGGGGTTTTTGCGTGACTTGCGGCTTCGAAGCGGACGCTTACGCGCGCAAGTTTGAAGAGGCAGGCGACGACTACACCTCAATCATGGTCAAAGCGCTAGCCGACCGCCTGGCCGAAGCCCTCGCGGAGTACATGCACAAAGCGACTCGCGATTGGCATGGCTACGGCGAAGCGGAAGGATTCAAACTTCGGGATCCGCTCATTCGTTCTTCAAAGAATTCGGTCAATAAGCACGTCCAGTGGATGGTCGGTGAAAAGTATCAGGGAATCCGTCCAGCTGCCGGATATCCTGCCTGCCCCGACCACCTCGAAAAGGACGCCCTTTGGGCGCTTCTCGATGCGGAAAAACACACTGGCGTTCAGTTGACCGAATCTAGAGCCATGAATCCACCAGCCTCGGTGAGCGGAATCTATTGCCATCACCCGCGGGCAAAGTACTTCAACGTTGGCCCCGTCGGCAAGGATCAGATCGAGCGCTACGTAGCGCGCACGGGTCGTGACCTGAAGACCGTCGAGAAGTGGCTTTCGCCGAACCTCGGCTACTAGACTCCGAGGCTCAGCATCGAAAGCGGTTGAAGAAAATCTAAGGGTGCATCAAAAAATTCTTGAAATGATGCAAGGAGTGGTTGATCATCCGGTTTATGAGGATCACCGTAGACATCAATGATGAGACAATCGCCGAAACCTTGAGCCTTACCGGCGAAAGAACCAAAAGCGCCGCCGTGGGCAAAGCCGTAGATGAATTTGTCCGTCGGCGGAAAGCCGCTGAATTCGGCCGGCTGATGCGGGAAGGTGCCTTCAATTACGATTGCGAAGAGGTCGCGGAGCCAGCTGCTGCTGAGCCGGCGCCTCCGTTTTCCGCAAAGCGAAAGCGTTAAGGGCGGATGGTTCTCGTCGACTCTTGCGTTTGGATTCAGGGCCTGCGCCGAAACGGCAGCCTGGAGGTAAAAGTGGCGCTCGAAGGCCTTTTGGAGGCCTACGAGGCACAGTGGTGTTCACCCGTTCGCCTCGAAGTTCTTGGAGGAGCTCGTAAGGTTGAGCGACGCCGCATCAGCCACTACTTTACCGTTGTCCCTTATCGCGCCTGCGACGAAGAGGACTGGGAGCGCGCGCTGCACATCGGATGGAGACTTCGCGACACGGGATTGAATCTCCCCTGGAACGACGTGCTGATAGCCGCTATTGCCTTCCGCGATGGGAATCGCGTCTACAGCATCGACAAACACTTCGCCGCAATTGCGGAGGTTACGGGGCTTCGACTTTATAAACCCGGGCCTGGTGGCCGCTTCGCCCCTGAGCGGGAGGCGAAGGTATAGGATCCGAGGGAAGATCTGACAAATGTTGCCGAGAACTGCACCTTGCTGCGGAAATTCATTCGTACGCTCGGTAAACTCGGATTCCCGTCCTCGGCAAAGCTCGAAGCTGGCTCTGAGAGCTCGGTCGCGGGATTCCGACCCGACGCAAGCCCGCTCGAAGCTCCATCGATTTGGTTGCGCAAACGGTTTGGCGGAGTCGCAGCGAGTCGGGAATGTTCCTTGACTTCACGTTGGGCATATCGCAAGACCAGCTAAACTCGCGGCGTTCCCAAATGAAACTTTTTACTCAAGATTTCGATCCAACTTCCGAACCTCGCTGCGCGGTAACCCCGGAAACGGCGAAGAAACTCCGCAGCCTGGGGATGGAAGTGCTGATCGCGCCGGGCACTGGAGTGGCTTCAAGTCATCCCGACACGCAATTCACCGAGGCTGGGGTAACCGTGACAGAGGAACCCGACAGAGCGTTCGCCGAGGCGGATATCGTCGTTGCAGTGGACAAACCTACTCCCGAAGCGATCGCGAAGATGACGCGCGGTTCTTGGTTCCTGGGAATGATTGACCCGTTCAACCGCCGTGACTTGGTCGATGCTTTCGCTCAGGCGGGGGTAAAGGCCGTTAGCCTCGAAATGATCCCGCGCACGACGCTCGCCCAAAAAATGGATGTCCTGAGCTCGCAGGCCAATCTAGCCGGCTACGAGGCGATCATCGAAGCGGCGCGCACCTCACGTAAACTCTTGCCGATGATGATGACCCCGGCCGGAACCATCTCCCCGGCGCGAGTCTTTGTGATCGGCGTCGGCGTCGCTGGCTTGCAGGCGATCGCAACCGCCAAGCGGCTCGGGGCGCGCGTGGAGGCCTTCGATACGCGCCCGGTGGTCGAAGAGCAGGTGAAGAGCCTCGGGGCGAAGTTTATCAAGATCGACCTCGGCGACACCGGTGAAGCGGCGCAAGGCTATGCCAAGGAGCTAACCGCGGAGCAAATCGAGAAACAGCGACAGGCCCAGGCGGACATCTGCGAGCGTAGCGACATTGTGGTAACAACCGCGAAGCTGTTTGGCCGCCCTGCCCCTCGCCTTATCCCCCCAGATGTCGTTGCCCGCATGCAACCCGGCAGCGTCATAGTGGACCTCGCGGCAGAAACCGGCGGGAACGTCGCCTGGACGGACAACGAAGAAGAAATGAAGAACGCCGGCGATGTTGTGGTGACTCCCAACGGGGTAACGATCCTTCGCTACAAAAAGTTCGAGATGCTCGTCCCCACCCACGCAAGCCAGGTCTATGCGGCTAACATTTTCAACTTTATCGAACACTTTTGGGATGCCGAGAACACGTCACTAAAATTCGATCTCGACGACGAGATTCTAAAAGGGTGCCTTCTGACTAACGATGGTGAAATCGTGCACGAAAAGTTCAAGGGCTAAGCCTTCAACCAAATCCCTGCGCCATGGAAAACCTCATCCTTCTCCTTTTTATCTTCACGCTGGCAGCTTTCCTTGGGTTTGAGCTGATTTCGAAAGTTCCGAGCCAGCTGCATACGCCGCTGATGAGTGGAAGCAACGCGATCTCGGGCATCACGATCGTCGGGGCGCTGGTGGCGATGCTCAATAATGACATCGAGACTGCAGCTTTTTGGATTGGCTTTTTCGCGATGGTTCTCGCCACGATCAACGTAATCGGCGGTTATGTCGTGACCGACCGCATGCTCGCAATGTTCAAGAAGAAAGAGAAATAGCTGGATCGCGTGACTTTGAGTTCCTACTTAGCAAAGTAGCGAATTTTGGGCACCCGGCCGCTGCTGAAGCCAGGAACATCGGACCATCGTCTAAAGCTCACTTGCCATTAGATTTCCCATGACCACCTTCATCAATTTGGCCTATATCGCAGCGTCGATCCTGTTCATTTTTGGGATCAAAATGCTTGGTCGGGCGGAGACCGCCAAACGCGGGAACCGGGTCTCCGCTGTCGGCATGGCCCTGGCCATCGTGGTGACCTGCATCCACCCGGAGTTCTTCAACAAGCTAATCTGGATTCTCGCGGCGTTTGCGATTGGCGGCGCCGTGGGTGCGGTGGCGGCCAAAAAAGTACCGATGACGGGTATGCCGGAGATGGTGGCCCTTTTCAATGGTGTCGGCGGTCTATCCTCGCTGCTGATTGGCTGGGCGGAATTTACAAAAATGCGCCACGAGAAGCTTTTATGGGATGTAGGCGTGTACGGCTTCCCGGATCAGACGGCTCAGGCGAGCATTTTTGACCCGTTTACCGTCACCGTCATCTTCCTGGCTATCCTGATCGGCGCAGTAACCTTCACTGGCTCGATCTACGCGTGGGGTAAGCTCAGCGGGAAGCTGGGCGGGGCAGCGAAGACCTTTCCGCACCAGAAAACCGCCAACGCTGCGCTGCTGGCATTTACCCTGGTTGCGGGCATTCTCCTCCCCTTTTCGCCAGAGGGGACCGCTGGCTTGGTCCTCATTGCGCTGCTGACCATCGGGGCGCTCAAATTGGGCGTTTTCGGTGTTATGCCGATTGGTGGCGGCGACATGCCGGTAGTCATTTCGTTGCTCAATTCGCTTTCGGGCCTCGCAGCGGCAGCGGCGGGATTCGTCATCGCCAACAACGTGCTGATCGTCGCTGGCTGCCTCGTTGGCTGCAGTGGTTTGATCCTCACGGTCATCATGTGCAAGAGCATGAATCGCACGCTTCGCAACGTGCTCTTCAGCGGCTTTGGAGCTTCGCAGAGCACGCAGACCGTCGAAGGCGAAATGAAGCCAATCACGGTAGAGGACGCCTACTACGTTCTGGAAGCCGCGCGCAACGTGATCTTCGTCCCGGGTTATGGCATGGCGGTCGCACAGGCACAGCACGTCGTCAAGGAGCTCGGCGAACTGCTTGAAAACAATGGTGCCGAGGTCCGCTTCGCCATTCACCCGGTGGCGGGTCGCATGCCCGGCCACATGAATGTGCTTCTGGCCGAGGCCGACGTCCCCTACGAGCAGCTTTGTGAGATGGACGCCGTCAACCCGACAATGGAGCTGGTCGACGTGGCTATCGTCATTGGCGCCAACGATGTGGTGAACCCCGCCGCAGGGGACGATCCCAACAGCCCCATCTACGGCATGCCCATCATCAACGTGCACCAGGCGCGGACGGTGTTCGCGCTCAAGCGCGGCAAGGGCGCAGGCTTCAGCGGATTGGTCAACACGCTCTTCTTCCGCGAAAATACGCGCATGATCTACGGTGATGCCAAACAGACGATCGCGAACCTGGTGACCCAATTCAAAGGCTAAGCGCCCTAGCCCCTCACCCCTTGACGAGCAACTCTGTCATTGGGCCTCCCTCGAGAACATCGCCCGGGCTGAGCGGATAGCCTCGCAGGAAGTCCGGCGCAGGCAACAGCTTGCCCCCTGGTCGCTGCAACCGCGGCAGCAGGAGCACACCCTCGCCGGTGGCAACACGCACACCATCGAGGTCTGCGCTGAGCACGGTGCCCGGCATCGCATGGGAATGATCGGGTTCTGCGGCACCACCCGACAGTTTCAGGCGGGTTCCATGGTGTTCGGCAAAGCATCCGGGCCAGGGATCGAGGCCGCGGATCCGTCGCGCTAGCACTGCAGCTGGTGCACCAAAGTCCAATTGCCCATCTTCTTTGCTCAGCTTGCGGCAATAGGTCGCAGAACTCTCGTCTTGTTCCGCGAAGGCCAGTTCTCCCGTACAGGCTGGCCCGAGAGCACGCGCCAGCAGCGGCACGCAGGCCGTGGCCAATTCCTCCCGCAGCTGTCCACCGCTGACGTGTTCGGTGATGGCCACCGTTTCGAAATCCGCCACAGCTCCGGCGTCCATTCGGCGCACCATTCGCATCAGGCTTACGCCCGTGACTGTTTCTCCAGTGGCAATAGCGGTCTCTACCGGCGAGGCGCCCCTGAGCTTGGGCAACAGCGAACCGTGCAGATTGAGGAATCCTCGAGGCGGTGCGTCCAGCAGGGCGCGCCGCAAAATGTGGCCATAGGCCATTACCAGGCAAAGGCAAATGCCCTGCTCCTGTACCCACGCTGTGGTGACAGCGTCGGGTTTGTCCGGCTGAAGCAAGGGCAGTCCTTCGTCGCGGGCGAACGCGGCGACCGGGTTGAGCTGAAGCTTTTTTCCCCGCCCGCTACGGCGGTCCGGTTGGCTGACGACGCCTACAAGCTGCGCCACGCCAGAGCCCTCCCGTCGCAACCAGCGCAGCAGCGGCAGCGCAATGACATCGGAACCAAAGAAAGCGACTTTCGGTAATTCGCCGGGCATATTGCGGCAGCCTAGTACTGCAGCCGTCGAAAGCACGGGAAAAGTGCCCCAGGACGCGCGGTCATTCCTCGCTGGCCTTTTCCCAACCTGCGATCAAAATTGACGCCATGCTTTTCGACCTCAGCAAACGGGAAGCGCGGGCCCTTACGGTCTTGGCTTTGGTTGTCGGTGTCGGGCTCCTTCTCGCCACCATCTTTTGAGGCCACCCCGGTATGAGGGTTTTGCGAGAGACAACCCGTAGAATGGCCGCGATCTAACGTCCAGCGATCGGTCCGGTCGTCAGGGCCTGAGACATTGGAGGCAAGCTCCGAAGGAATATAGAGCGGACCGAGATGGCGCCGATTGGCTTCGTTACGCACAGCGATCAGACTGGCGCCCCCGCTAACCGGCACAGAGCTGGCAATGGCCTTTATTTCCACGGTATTATTTACCTTGGGGCGGGCAAAACCGCATTACCGTAGTGACAGGGCGGTAGCCGGACGAGGATCTTCATGTATAGGGTTTTTAACCCTTGAAATAGCTTTGGATCAAGCTCAAATGTGCGAACGACTGCCATCCAGGAAGATGGTCTCCGTCGAAAATCAGGCTTCTTTTATCATGCAACCGAAACTCCTTGCGATCCTTACCGTCACGGTTCTTGCCGCCTTTCCCTTGAGTGCGGCGCTCAACGTCTCGCTCGAGGAAATCCGGACCGACCTTTTCCCGACCTACGAAGGCAGCGAAACCCCGGCCAGCCTCACCAGCTCCCTCGCCTTTTTTGACGATTCAATCGCCATCTACCCGATTGGTGAAAGACGTTTTCACCACCTCGGACAATTTGCCAGCCACCATGGCTTCGCGCGGGGTGCAGGAACCTCCGATATTGTCAGCCCTTTGGCACCTGGTTCCCACACTCCGAGCAGCGCTTCTCTGGTCGGCTCAACCATTGAAGCTTCGATAGCCCACCAGGGTGACGAGACCATCGTAGGCTCGATGACCTCAGGATCGCCGTCCTTCAACGAGGGGATTGAGCATGACGTAGATCTCGTGACGTGGACCGAGGGCGTCGATGCGGAGCTCTCGCAGCTGGTCTTCGTGGAGTCCACTTCAGCATGGTGGCTCCTGCTCGTCATCGGCGGAGGCATTCTCGCCTGGCGACGCTGCCAGGCTCCAACCGAGTAATCGCCTGCCCTGCGAACGAGCGGCCACAAAAGGGGTATGCGACACCCTTTTTGCGCTCGACCCGTCAAAAGGAGATGCCGACAATTTGCGCTTCGATGAAGCTCTTCGCCCTCCTCCTGTGCGCTGTATCTCTTTGCTGTTTTTGCCTCGGCCAGCCAGATCAACGACCGGCACCGCAGTTTGTTGAGCGCACGGGCAAGTATGAGTACCGCATCGTTGTCACCGGTGAGATCAATCTGTATAAAGCATCTGATGCAAGGACCGGAGGCCTACAGAAGGCCCAACAGCAGATCAACTCATTGACGACCAACGGCTTTTCACTTTTTCACATCGAGCACTTCACCTTCGGCTCCAATGATGAATACCTAGCTGCGATTTATTACCTGCGCCGCTCACTCGAAGAACCCGAACCGAAGCCCAAACCTCGCACGGAAACCCGTGAACCACGCGAGCGCGTCAGCATCGAACCGATCCCGCAAGGCGGTCCGTCGCAATTTTCTCCCGAGCAATACACCCGCCGTGGAATTGTGCTCATTGAGGTCGCTGCGGACGGGATGCGCATTTCCGGAGATCCCGTCGACGAAGCCGGGTTGAAAGCGGCCATCGCAGACCTTGATGAGAACGCTGAGGTCCGCATTGACGCAGATCCCGGGATCCCTCATCGCCGCATTCAAGAGCTACTCGCCCTCTTGAGTGAGCAGGGGCTCAAGATGATCACCTTCAGTGCTCGGGATTCTTCGGACTAGGGCGTTTTTGCTGCCTTTGTCCACGCGGCTAGGAACTCATGATTACCGTCACCGCCGCTGATCGGCGAATCGATCCAGCCC
This sequence comes from Opitutales bacterium, assembly GCA_050331415.1. Lineage (GTDB taxonomy): Bacteria > Verrucomicrobiota > Verrucomicrobiia > Opitutales > Cerasicoccaceae > DAIQNO01. The sequence goes on from JBHJGW010000085.1 coordinate 9,861, forward strand.
AACGACACCGCCCCTGGCAAGCCGTCCGCGAAAGCCAGAACCCGATCTCGGGCATCCGCCTGTAAGGCGGTGTCCCGGAGCACGCCGCCGGTTGCGTCCATGACTGTTTTGCCGACCTCGAATTGCGGCTTCACGAGGGCGATCAGGTACCCACCAGAACGCAGGCGATTCCACGCTGGGCCCAGGATAAGGCGTAGCGAGATGAACGATACGTCAATCACGATCCGATCGAACACCGGCGGCTCCAATTCCTCATTGTCGAGGCTCCGGGCATTGACGCCCTCGAACGAGGTTACCCGCGCCTCCGCTGCAATTTCCGGAGCGAGTTGGCCGTGGCCGACATCGACACAAACGACGCTCGCCGCTCCTCGCTGCAGCACACAGTCGGTGAAGCCGCCCGTGGAGGCTCCGATATCGAGCACCGTATTCCCCTGGACCTCGATGCTGAAGGCATCCAGAGCGGCCGCAAGCTTCTCGCCGGAACGGGCAACAAACCGCAGCCCTCCTCCCGAGATACGGAAGTGACTGTCTGTCGGTAATTTACGAGACGCTTTCCCAACGTAAGTCCCGTCGGCCAGGAACACCTCGCCCGCTGCAATCATTGCCTGCGCCTGGGCTCGCGAGCGGGCAAGGCCGCACTGTTGCAGAAGCACGTCGGCGCGGATCATTAGAGGGGATTCATCCCGCGAGGAGGGCTGACTTTGCATTTGCTTTGGCAGGCTTGCCAGGTGTAACTTGCCCGTTTTGCTTGATTCGCAAAAGCTTTTCCGATTCGTGACGCAGATTCGCCGCTTCATTGCTGGCGCCTGGCGTTGGCGTCGGACTTAGAACGACCAACTTTATGGAAACGATTTCAGCCAAGTCTGGCGCTGGGGGCGCCGTGGCACAGGATCAGGAAACCGCCTTGCAGCTCTACCGCTGGATGCGCCTTTCGCGCGAGCTCGAAGAGCGTGAGGAGAAAATTGTCGGCCGGGGCGAGGCCCAGTTTCAAATCTCCTCGGGAGGGCACGAAGCGATGGCCGCATTGGCGATGCACATGGGGCCGCAGGACTGGCTGCACTGCCATTACCGCGACCGGGCGCTGATGCTCGCGCGCGGGCTAACCGCGGAAAATTTCCTCGACCAACTAGTCGCCAATGACTCCGCCAGCTCCCGGGGCCGCCAATTGTGCGCCATGCACAGCGACCGCGCCCTGAATATTCTCACGATGCCGGTCTCGGTTGCGAACAATCTGCTGCCCGCAGTAGGCGTCGCCGCGCAGGTGCTCGACCAGCCCGAGGCACCGATCGTCTACGCGGGCATTGGCGAGGGAAGTACACAGCAGGGCGATTTCTTTGAAGCGGTAGCCGAGGCAATCCGGCGAAACCTCCCGGTGCTGTTTGTCGTGCAGGACAACAAGTACGCGCTTTCGACGATTACCCAAGGCAACACCTTCTACTCCCTGCCGGGCGGCGAGGAAATGCGGCTGTTTGGCTGCGAACTTCGCCGGATGGACGGCCGCAATGCGTTGGCGTGCCATCAGCAGTTCGGCGAAATTGTCGAAACCATGCGCCGCGACCGCGGCCCCCAGATTGTCCTTTTCGAGACGGAGCGGCTGAAAGACCACTCCAACGCAGACGATCATACAGCTTACCGCACTGACGCCGACATTGCTGCAATACGCGAGCGAGCCGACCCGCTGACGCTGATGGCGGCTGAGTTGCTCGAACAGGGCGTCGACGGTGACCGGCTCGACGCAATCAACGCGGCCTGCCGCGAGGAAGTGCAAAACGCGGCGGAACGCACCGCTGCCAAGCCCTTCCCCGCTCCGGATTTCACCGCCATTCGCCCCTACGCCCCCGAACTGCTCGAACGCGCGGAATCGCTGCAAGAGCCAGGATGCGGCGATATGACGATGCGCGAGGCGATTCAGCGAACCCTCCACCGGGCTCTATCCAGTGACGAACGCGTCTTCCTGCAGGGACAGGACATTGAGGACCCCAAAGGAGATATCTTCGGAGTCACTCAAGGGCTCTCAACCGCCTTTCCGGGACGTGTCATCAACTCGCCCCTCGCCGAAGCCACGATCATGGGCACTTCGATCGGTCGTGCAATGGCGGGAGGCAGGCCGGTCGCGTTCCTGCAGTTCGCCGATTTTTTTCCTGTCGCCTACAATCAGATTCACAGTGAGCTGGCGACGATCTACTGGCGCTCTGCTGGCGAGTGGGAGTGCCCGGTAGTGGTGATGGTTGCTTGCGGCGGTTACCGTGCCGGTACCGGCCCCTTCCACACCCAGACTTTCGAGTCGGTAGCGGCCCATTCACCTGGGATCGATGTCATGATGCCGTCGACTGCGCCAGAAGCCGCAGCCCTGCTGAACATCGCGCTCAAGTCGCAACGCCCCACCCTCTTCCTCTATCCGAAGAACCTGCTCAACAACCGCGGCGTCGGTGCGATGACGGGGGTTGAGGACAACTGGATACGCCCCGGCAGCGCGCGCCTCGTGCGGCCCGGCACTGACGTCTGCCTAGTCGGCTGGGGCAACACGGTCGCCGTATGCAGGGAGGCCGCGGAAACGCTTGAACAGTTCGACCTGTCCGCCTCGGTCATCGATCTGCGCAACCTCAAGCCGTGGGACGATGCCCTCGTCACCCGCGAGGCTGAGCGCTGCGGCAACCTGATTGTGGTCCACGAAGACAGCCTGTCCTTCGGCGCGGGGGCGGAGATCTGCGCCCATGTGGTCGAAAGGGCCGCGCGGCCCGTGAAGGTGCGCCGCATCGCCCGTCCGGACACCTACCTTCCCTACCATTTCCCCAGCCAGCTTGCCTTGCTGCCGTCGGTGCGCTCGATCATCGAGGCCGCTGCGGAACTCACCGGCACCCGGATAGGCTGGCGTGCCGCTGAAGCCAAGGATGCTTCTATCTTTACGATCGAGGCCATTGGCGCGAGCGCTTCGGACGACGCCGTCACCGTTTCCGACTGGCTCGTCAAAGAGGGCGATTCGGTGGCCGTCGACGATGTTCTCGCCGTTATCGAAGCCGACAAAGCAGCTGCAGACGTCCTTTCGCCAAAAGCGGGCACCGTTGAGCGCATTCTCGTTCCGGAAGGGGAACAGGTCCGGATCGGTACGCCACTGGCAGAGCTACGGCTGTCCGCCCCGAGCGTCGGGGCCAGCCGAGCCCCGGAGACACCTTACCTGATCGCCCCGAGGCAGGCGGCTGCTCCGGCGGTCGCCACTGGCAGCAACGGGCAACACGGCGGTCTTGCGCCGTTTGAGCGCATTCACGTGGGCATTGCAGGGATCACCTCGGCCAAAGGTGGTCGGGTGATTACCAACGATGAACTGTTGAAGCAGTTCCCCGGCAAACTCAGCGAAGAAGTTGTCCGCCATAGCGGCATCGAAAGCCGACACTGGGTCGCCGAAGGCGAAAACGTGGAAACCCTCGCCGCCAAAGCCGCCGCGAAGCTCTTTGAGGACCATCGGGCCGATATCGCCGACATCGATTATGTGCTCTGCGCCACCACCACACCGGACAAGGCGAGCCCCTCGCTGGCCTGTCGGGTGTTGCACCACCTCGGCGGCAAGGCCGAGTGCCCGGCGATCGATTTCAGCGCGGCGTGCTCTGGCTACCTTTATGGGCTGCGCATGGCCGCCGACTTCCTGCACAGCAAGCCCGACGGCAAAGTATTGCTGGTCACCACTGAAGTTTTCAGCCCGTTGTTGCGCGGTGAGGACTACGACACCGACATTCTTTTCGGCGATGCCGCCACCGCCACCCTTATCCACGGGCCACACGTCGGCGAAAAGGTGATGCTCGACGTGCAAAGCCCGGTGATCTCCGCGCTCGGCGAAGGGGGAGAGAGCCTTAGTGTGCCGCTCTACGGCGCCGTCAACGGCATGCACATGCGCGGCGGGCGCGTTTTCCACCAGGCCGTACGACGCATGGGCGCCATGCTGCACCGTGCCTGCGAAGAGCGCGGGGTCTCCATCGACGGCCTCGACGGCATCATCCCTCACCAGGCCAATTTACGCATTCTCGAAGCTATGGCTCGGCAGTTGAAGGTGGAGAGTGAACGCGTCTGGCGCAACATCGCCACCGTCGGCAACACCTCGAGCTGCAGTATCCCCCTGTGCCTCGAGCACCACCGCGATCAGCTTCGTTCTGGCGGCCGCTACGCAATGGTCGCCTTCGGTGGCGGCTACACGTTCGGTGCCGCAGTGGCTCAGGCACCTGCCAACTGAGCGGATACCTGCTTCAAGAGCAACCGGGACGGCCTTAAAGCTCGGGCAGCGAAAGACACTTGCCCGGAAATACTGCGTTTGCATCCCCAGAACAAAACGCTGGCCAAAACTCGCGCAGGTCGTTGAACTTGTCGGCAATGGACCTACAGCTTGATGCTCTCTCCCGGGCGGCCAACGAGAGCCGCTGCCTTTCGATGGACGCGGTTGCCGCTGCCAAGAGCGGCCATTTGGGCTTGCCCTTGGGGGCGGCAGAGATTGGTGCCGTGCTTTGGGGCGCCTCGCTGACCTATCTGCCGAGCAAGCCGGAGTGGCTCAACCGCGACCGCTTTGTGCTCTCCGCCGGTCACGGCAGTATGTTCCTGTACAGCTGGCTGCACCTGGCTGGCTATGACCTAAGCCTCGAGGACATCCGGGCCTTCCGCCAGCTGCACAGCAAGACCCCCGGGCATCCCGAGTTCGGCGAGACTCCGGGCGTCGAAGCCACCACCGGCCCGCTGGGCCAGGGCACCGGCAACCTCGTGGGGATGGCCGTCGCCGCCAAAATGGCTGCCGCGCGTTTCAACACTGCTGAGCACAAGATTTTCGACCACCATGTCATCGGCCTCGCCGGTGATGGTTGCATCCAGGAGGGCATCAGCCATGAAGCCGCCGCCTTCGCTGGCCGTTTTGGTCTGGATAACCTCATCATGTTCTACGATGCTAACGAGATCACGCTCGACGCCATGGCAGACAAGACCATGAACGAAGACGTCGGCCTGCGCTACGAAGCCTATCAGTGGGATGTCGTCACCTTGCCCGACGGCCACGACATGAGCGCAATTCACGAAGCGCTCGAAACCGCCAAGGAAAACGACAACGGTCGCCCCAAGCTCATCATTTGCAAAACGGAAGTTGGCCGCGGCATCGAAGAGATCGCCGGGACTGCGAAGGCGCACGGCGAAGCTGGCGTCAAACACGTAGAGGAGGCCCGCAAGGCACTCGGCTTCCCGGAGGAACGCTTCTACGTCAGCGAGGACACCCGGGCTTTCTTCAAGCGGCGCCAGACCGAACTGGCTGAAAAGTACGCCGCCTGGGAGAAGACCTTCCAGGCCTGGGAGGCTGCAAACCCCGAGCTCGCCAAGCTCCTCTCCAAAACGGAATCCAAAGACTGGGGCACCCCGGAGGAGCTCATGGCCGCCGTGCCCGAATTTCCCGAGGACAAGGCCGCGGCCACCCGAGCCACCGGCGGTGAAGCCCTCAACCACGTCGCCAAGGTCGTGCCGCTGCTCGTGTCCGGCTCCGCCGACCTGCACGGTTCGACCAAGAACTACCTCAAGGAGCTGGGTGACTTCGACACGGCCATGCCGGAAGGGCGCAACCTCTACTTCGGTATTCGCGAGCACGCGATGGGCGCCATTGTCAACGGCATGGGCTACTACGGGCTGTTCAAGGCCAGCGGCGCGACGTTCCTGACCTTCTCAGACTACATGCGCCCGGCCGTGCGCCTTGCCTGCCTGGCAAAGTTGCCGATCTTCCATGTTTGGACCCACGACAGTGTGGGCGTCGGGGAAGATGGCCCCACGCACCAACCGGTGGAAGCCGTCTCCGCATTGCGCTGCCTGCCAAATTTGACCCTGATCCGCCCCGGCGACGCCGAGGAGGCCGCCGCAGCAGTCGCCTACGCCGCCAGTTGCGCTACCGGCCCCGTCGGGCTGGTGCTCTCGCGCCAAAATGTACCCAACAACGCCAGCATCCCGGTGAAAACACGCCGCGAGGGCACGCTCAAGGGCGCCTACATCGCAAAAGCCGAAGAAGGCGAACTTAAGCTCATCCTGATGGCGACCGGCTCCGAGCTGCACCTTGCCCTTGAAGCCTCTGCTCAGCTCGACGGCTGCCGCGTGGTCTCGATGCCTTCTTTCGAGCTTTTCGAAGCTCAGCCCGCCGACTACCGTGAGGACATCCTGCCGCCCCGCTGCCGCAAGCGGGTGGCAATCGAGGCCGGTGTATCGACCTCCTGGTACCGCTACGTTGGCCTCGACGGAAGAGTCGTATGTACCGACCGCTTTGGCCTCAGCGCCCCTGGAAATGAAGCGCTCGCCGAATGCGGCATCACCGTCAGCAACCTCGTGGCGACGGCGCAGTCCCTCGGCTAGTTATTCCCTAATGCCGACCGGGAACCGCATACCCTTTCGGGTTTGTGGCGGACGGCAGCAAATCGAGTTGCTTTCGCGCACGCTTTCCCGCACCATCTTCGTTTAGCATAGAACCGCGGGCGTAGTACAACGGCTAGTATGCGAGCTTCCCAAGCTTGAGATGGGGGTTCGATTCCCCCCGCCCGCACCACCGCCCCATCCCTTTGCAGGAGCGGTTTCGTCGCATATCAAAATTTAGTAGCCGGGCCATTTGTTGAGGATTCGTCGGTTTTTTCATTCGTCGTTCAAATGATGGGTCATTTGCGAGGACTATACTCCAATCATGCGCCTCCTCAGCGGTCATTTGCTCGTTAGGACAAGTTGTCCTGAGAAATTCTCCGGAACGGCAACAAGGTAGTCCGTACAGGTGGTGCGATAGACCTCCACGAGCTTTGCCTGGCCGGGAAAGGCCTCCAAGAGCTCCAAGGCCTCGAGGCAATCCCCGAATCTCCCCTCGACAAAGGCATCGAAGGCTTGTTCGGTGACCCTCGACAATTCGCGCTGTGCTTCGGTAGCCTCCTCCTTTATTGCCAGCGGCTCGAAAACTTTGACGCCTTCGGTTTTCCCTATCACTTGCAGGATACCGAGCGGGCGGACCAGAACCTTATTGTCCAGAAGCACCGCTGTTGCGGCCGAAATCATGCTTGTTGTTCCAAAGGCTTTGTTGGCGCTTTCGAGCCTGGCGGCGAGGTTAACGGTATCGCCCAGTACGGTGTAATCGCTGGCATCCGGCGGGCCGGCGTCGCCAACGATCATTTCACCAGTGGATACCCCTGCACGGGTCGTTAGCGGCCCCAAACCTTCGGGGGCCAGTTCCGCATTGAAATCCTGCATGACGCGCTGGATCTCCAGGATTGTTCGAACGGCGTCGAGGGCATGGTCGGGGTTGGGCCGCGGTGCGCCGTAAAAGAACATAATACCGTCGCCGAGGAACTTGTTGAGGTATCCGTGGTGCGCCCGGATGAGCGGCACCATGTAACTCATGTACCGGTTGAGCACGCTAACGGTGCGCGAACCGAGCTTTTCGGAGAGCGTAGTGAAACCAGCAAGATCGGTAAAGACGACCGTCATGTACTTCAGCTCCCCCTCAAAATGTTTCATCTCGGGGTGTTCCAGGACGTAGTTGACCAGTACCGGATCGACATAGCTGCGGAAGCGTTCAGTGAGCCGAGCCCGTTCTGCCCGTTCGTCCAGGTAGCGGAACAGGGTTGTGCTCGACCATGCCAGAGGTATCGCAACCAGCGGCCCAGCCGGGGCTAGGAGGAGATTGCCATAATCGAAAAGAACCAGGCCATTGAACCCAGCCCACGCGGCAACAAAAGCTGCGGCCACAGCCAGGGAAAGGACAGGCGCCAACCGCCCGACGGCGACCGCTGTCAACATGCCAAGGATGGCGGTGATGAGCCACTCGATCCAAGCGGGCACGAGAGTCCACATTTCCCCCGTCATCAGGGCATTAAAGATGGCGCCGTGCAGCACGACTCCCGGCGCTTTATTCGGGTAGAGACTCGTCGGTACGACGTCCGCCTCGACGCCCAGGGCGGTAAAGCCAACAAGAACCGATTTATCTGCAATCTGACCCCGCAATTCCGCCTGCTGTTTGACCAGATGCGCATCGAGGGCCTGATTGGCTTCCAGGGCCAGGGTCAAGGTCCGGTAAAACATCTGCATTTGACGACTTGCCTGATCGAGCTCTTCAGGCGGAAGACCGGAGAGCGAATCCACGGAGGCCCGGATGAAGTCGTCAGCCAATAGTCCTTCAGCAATGGGTTCCAGTTGCGCGGCTGTCGTTCGTGCGAGCGTTCCTGTTCGATCCGGGTAGAAGAGCTCGTAGAAGTAGGAGACTGCCCTCTTTATGATCGCGCGATTGTGCTGAAGCCGCTGACGGGTCTCGACCAGTGTCCAGACCTGCGTGGCAGACAGGTGCTGGGCCCCGGTGGTTTCGCCCGTTCGGTCATAGGCTGACAGCCATTCCCCTGGCGGCCCCATCCAAGGGATGTCGAAGAAAAAGCCGAAAGATGCTCCGCGATCGCGCGCAAATTGCGGACGCACGGGGATGCGCAACGGCGGCCCGTTATCTCGAGGAATGCGAATTTCCCGCGAGCTGAATTCAGTCGCTTCCAGATCGAGGCTGAGGTGGGCGCAGACCATTGTCAGGCCAATCTGCGGGTAGAGGCGACCACGGTAGCGCACCCAGAGCGGGACATTGCGCACGGTCCCATCTTCCATTTGCGGGTAATCGATGAAGCCACTGCCCCCGGCGCACTCGAGGAAGCGAGCGAGCGAGAGCTGGTGGTCAT
>JBHJGW010000086.1:0-2914 GCA_050331415.1 Opitutales bacterium
GGGCAAGCCAGGGCACAATCCTGACTTTTCATGACAGGCTAACTTACTGAAAGAAAGCGAGAAGCAACTTTTTTGCCCACGCAGCCAACCGAGCTTTGGCTGGTTTGGCGGGAGGTGGGGCGTGTGGTATTCTCGGCAGCGTCGACCGGGACGAGTGATCCCGGTTCCGCTCGAAAACTACCCGCCCCGCCATGGACTTGCCCATCTCTCCCTTGCCCACCGAACTCGTCACGCTGTTTGGCTCTTCGCTCCTCGGCGGCGTCATGAAGCTTGTCGCCCTACGCGGCGAAGCCAAACGCCAGGAGCGGATGTTGACGCTGCAGGCACTCAACGCCCGCTTTGCCCACGTGGAAAAAGCCCGAGCCTTTCGCGACAAAGGGTTCACCTGGACGCGCCGCGTCATTGCGCTTACGGCTACCTTTTTCATTATCGCGCTGCCCAAGCTGATTCCGCTGTGGCATCCCGAGCTCGCCGTGCACATCGGCTACCCCGAGCTCGACGAAGGCTTCCTGTTTTTCTCCGGCGATAGCGAGCGCATCAGCTGGGTTCGCCTCGAGGGCCTCGCCATCACCCCGCTCGATACTCACCTGCTCAGTGCGATCATCGGCCTCTACTTCGGGGGCTCCCTCGCCGCTCACAACAAGGGGTAGGTTCGCCGATGCTCTCGAGCGCCGGCATAAGCCGTTTCGTCCTTAAACAGCAGCAGTGGACAGGGCTCACAATCTCACTGACTGACTGAGGTCGAAGCGGCTTATGAAGAACCGGAAAACCCTTTCAATTACTACCAACCCACCTTCAAGACTCATCTCATGGACCCTCAACTTCTCGGAACCTCATTGCTCGGCGCGACGGCACTCTTGAGTGGCTGGCTGCTGATGCAAAAACTGCGCGAAACCTTTGCGGAAAATCCGGACCCCAAAACCACCTACGCGACCCGACGCGAGCTCGACCGCACTCGTGACGAGCTCCGCGAAAGTGTCCATGGCAACAGCGCCGATTTCGCTGCGGCGCACCGGCTGATCCACCGCAACGCAGAGCACATCGCCGCGCTGATGGCGCGCGAAGATGGCACGCAACGGCGACTCAACGAGCTCCACGGCAAGGTCGACCGGCTCCTCGAGCGCGTGGCCGACCTTTCCGCATCGACCCGCCACGCCACTGCTCCGAGCCCAGGCCCCCAATGAGCCCGATCCCGCCCGAGGACGACCTCCCACAGCGCGCCCGCGAAGCCCTCGGTGCCCTTTGGGCCAGACTCGCCGAGCGCCTCCGCGAACCCGCTTGTGACTTCGACGACCTAAAAGATCCCGTGCTCTGTGTCCAGCGCCTCAGCTCTGCCTACCAGGCGACCCTCGCGACCGAGCAGAAGCGCAAAAGCGAGACCCCCGAAACCCCGCGCGGCCTGACCGCCGAAGACCTCAGAACGATCGAAACAAAACTCAACCTTATGTGAGCGGCTTCCGTTCACTCGCCTGCTGTCGATTCGGCCTCTCTGCAAGGCATCGATCGATTGAACACAAAACCGGCCCTCAGCCCACCCCGCATGCTCTTTTTGCCCTACCAGCGCCGTTGGATTGAAGACCGCTCCCGGCTCAAAATCATGGAAAAATCACGTCAGATCGGCCTCAGCTGGGCCACGGCTTACGCCTCGCTCCGGCGCCTGCGACCTCACGGGCAAGAGCGCGAGGTGTGGGTCAGCTCCCGCGACGAGGCCCAGGCGCGGCTTTTCCTCGAAGATTGCCGCCACTTCGCTGAGTTGCTGGACCTCGGCGCGGTTCGCCTCTACGGCACTCCCCTGTTGGGTGGCGCGACCCAGCACACCCTGCAAGTGGCTGGCGGCGGCCGTATTCATTCCTTGTCCAGCGCGCCCGACGCGCAGGCCGGCAAAAGCGGTACCCGTATCCTCGACGAGTTTGCCCTGCACCCCGACCCCCGCCGCCTCTTTGCCGTCGCCTACCCCGGCATCACCTGGGGTGGCTCGCTGGAGCTCATCTCGACGCACCGGGGCCGTCACCACTATTTCAACACGCTCCTCGAAGAGGTTCGCCAAGGCAACCCCAAGGGCTTTAGCCACCACCGCGTCACGCTGGTCGACGCCCTCGACGACGGCTTCCTGGAGTGTCTCCAAAAACGCCTGCCGCAGGAGGATCCGCGGCGAGAGATGGACCGCGGCGACTATTTCGACTTTGTCCGGGCCGGCTGCCCGGACGAAGCCACGTTCCGCCAGGAGTACCTCTGCGAGCCGCTTGACGACGAACGCGCTTTTCTTCCGTGGGATGTCATCACGTCCGCCGAAAGTGACGAAGCTACCTTGGACCCGCCCGCGGAACTGATCCGCGACGGCGACCGCACGCTCTTTCTCGGTGTCGATATCGGCCGCGAGCGCGACCTCACCGTCCTCTGGCTGCTGGAGAAAGCTCGCGACACCTTCGTGACGTACGGCGTTCGTGAGCTCCGCGAAACCACCTTCGCCGATCAGGAGGCCGAGCTCCACCAGTGGATGCGCCTGCCCGGGCTGCGGCGCGCGGCGATCGACGCCACCGGCATCGGCCACCATTTCGCCGAAAACGCTGCCCGCCGCTACCCTGCGCGCATTGCCGAGGTGACGTTTACCCCGCAGGCCAAGGACGCGATGGCCTACCCGCTGCGCAGAGCACTGGAAGAAGGCCGGCTGAGCTTGCCCGCCGAGCCCGCGATCCGCGCTGACCTGCACAGCGTGGAGCTCGAACCGCACCCCGCGGGTCCCCGCCTCCGGGCCCGGCGAACCCGAACCGGCCACGCCGACCGCTTCTGGGCGCTCGCCCTGGCCCATCATGCGGCTACCGAAGGCGCATCCACTTTTCACTACGCCAGCACGAAGCGACGCAAACCCGCCACCCGGTAACGCGCCGCCTCCGCGAACCGCACCTGAGCTGCT
>JBHJGW010000087.1:0-19896 GCA_050331415.1 Opitutales bacterium
CTGCTGCGAGCGGTCTTTTGGCCGCTCAGCAGCGTTTGCTCAGATCGACGTAATCTCCGATTACGCCTCACTTCCCAAGCCTTGCTGAAGCAGCCAAAATCCTCGCTCTCGCGACAGAAGTAGGTTGTTCAAAGTGCCCTAATGGTAGGGACGGAAAGAATGATGCCTGTGCAAAGGTTTGATTTTGTGGAGTAGCGCAGCTAGCTTTTGGAAGTGGAAAAACGGGTATAGATGCACGCGGTTTCATGGGCGCATTCGTTGGGCGTTGTGTTGCCGGTGGCCTGCGCTGTGGGCCTTTCGCTGGGTGCCTCTGAGGCTTTAGGGGTTGCCCTCGACGCCGCCGGGGTGGGTCTCTTTGCGCTGGGGGCTCTGGCCACCTACGCCCTCGATTCGGGCGAGGATTTTGGGCGTCAGGGCTTTAGTCGCTTCCGCGGGCTTTGTCTCGCGCTTACCGCTTTTGCGATGCTGGGGATGGTTGGAGCCCTGCTCATGCGGCCCGAGCACGTTGTGCCGGTCGGCGTGCTTGCGGCGCTGAGCTTGCCCTACCGCTGGCTCAAGAACCGCGTGCCGAAGGAGCTGATTATCGCAGGCGGCTGGACGTTCGCGATCGCAGCTCTCGCGCTCGGCCCCCTTTCATTTGGCCCGGTGGAGGTCGCATTCTTTCTGTCTCTGGCAGCGCTACTCGCTGCCAATGCGATGTTTTGCGACCTTCTCGATGTTTCCATCGACGCTGAGACCGCGGTGCGTTGCGCCGCCCAAGATCTCGGCGCTCGACGCACCCGGCGACTGGCAAGCGCCCTCGCCGTCGGCAGTGGGCTCATTTTTCTTTGCTTGCCGCTGGAGTCGACCGCGCGCTTCGGATTTGCCGCAGCGGCGGGCGGAACCCTGTTGGCCGGGAGACGCCGTTCTTCTAGCTGTGGCCCGGCTAGGCGACGTCTGCTGATCGACGGACTGCTCGTGATTCCCGTTCTGGTGGCCTTGCTGGTTTGAAGTCCAGGCCGCTGTTTCAGTTTACCACGTTCGTCGGCGAGCCATCGAGGAAAGCCGCGAGGTTGTCGGCGGCGATCGCCATCAGGCGTTGGCGCGCGGCGCGTGTCGCCCAGGCGTTGTGCGGGGTGATGATACAGTTGGGCGCGCTTAGCAAGGGGTTGTCCGCGCGGGGAGGTTCGGCGGAAAGCACGTCCACGGCGGCGCCAGCGAGGCGGCCGCTGCGGAGAGCCTCGGCGAGTGCCGCCTCGTCGATCAGCGGCCCGCGACTCGTGTTGATCAGAAAGGCCTCTGCCTTCATTCGCCCGAGGGTCTCCGCGTTGACCAGCTCGCGGGTGTCTTCGGTCAGCGGGCAGTGGAGGGTTAGGATGTCGGCATCGGCGAACAGGGTGTCGCGGTCCGTCCGTGTCACCCCCGGAACTTCTTTCGGCGTGCGGCTGCACCCACGCACGTCCATGCCGAAGGCCTGCCCGAGCGCGGCGACCGCGCGGCCGATTTCACCGAGCCCGACAATGCCCAGGGTCAAACCCGCCAGCTCCATCATCGGCGCGCGCGTAAAACAAAAGTCCGGGCATTCGACCCAGCCGCCGGCGTGGACGGCGTCGTCGTGCCGGGCGACGTGGTTGGTGAGCTCCAGGATCAGCGCAAAGGTGTGCTGCGCAACGCTCGCCGTACCGTACGACGGGATGTTGGTCACCACGATTCCCCGCTCGCGAGCTGCTTCGAGATCGACGACGTTGTACCCCGTCGCCAGAACCCCGATGTAGCGCAACCCGGGCAGCTGCTCAAGGGTCGCGCGGTCGAGTGGCGTTTTGTTGGTAAAGACGATTTCGGAGTCAGCGGCCCGCTCGATGATGTGCGTCTTTGGCGTGCGGTCGTGAACGAAGGTCGGACCATGCCGCTCAATCGATTCCCACGAGAGGTCTCCGGGATTGAGCGTGTAGCCGTCTAGGACGGTGATGCGGGGCTTTTCCATACCGTCAGAGTAGGATAGCCGACGACGGCGTCGAGCACCCATTACAGTCAGCCCTTTACGAGAACGGTTGTGAATGTCGGGAAAGGTTTGGTGCTCGCGTCGGTTGCACCTCGAACCAATGATGCTAAACGTGAAAACTCGCCTGCTGATCCTCATCCTGTATTTTGCTTTGGTGACAGGCCTTGTTGCCAACCCCGCCCTCGAGCGTAAGCTGCCTGAGCTGCCCTTCGAGGATGCCCCTTTGAGCAACATCGTCGCCGAGGTCAACGAGCACCTTCCGTCAACCTTCGAGTTGAGTCTCGGGGATGGGGGAAGCGAAGCGCGCGGATACACGTTCATTTTCCCGGGCGGCACCTTGTACGATTTCCTCGTATACATCGGCGAGAGGCACGACATCGGGGCGCAGTTGCAGGAGTCCGGCGCCGTTTTGGTGGCCAACGAATTGACGTTCGAGGATCTGCAGCAGCTTGTCCTCGACCGAATCGACCTGCCCACCGCGTCGCTGACGAAACTCCTGCCGCTCATCGAAAGCGCGCTTAATGCGGCTCGCGATCCTCAGGCGATTCCCTTTGAACTCAGCCTCAAGCCCAAGTTGATCCCCGAATACGGCAATCCGCGAATCGCCTTCACGGGCAAGGGTATCTCCGCCGTCGAGCTGTTCGACCGGTTGCTAGAGCGGGAAGGGTTTGACTGGGGGGTGTATGGCCGTGAAATCCGCGTTTTTCCCTCGCCAAAGACCATCGAGAAAGCGGTATCGCGTATGAGGTTGAACGAGTCCAGGTCGGCGGGGAGCGATCCTAATCCGCGAGCAAACCTTTTTGCCCCTCTATCGGCGGCGGCTGGTGCAGTTCGTTCTCCTTCCGGACGGGCGATTCGAGCACCGGCGACTTTTCCGTCCGACCCCTCGAATCCCGTTGTCGGGCCGCCAGATCCGGATTGGAATACCGAGCGTTACGATCGCATTGAGCGCAATTCCTTTCGATCGCCACGCGTGGCCCCTTTGTCGACCTTTTCGCTCGATGTCGACACCGCCAGCTACAGCAACGCGCGGCGGTTCATCCTCCAGCAGGACAAACTACCGCCGTGGGACGCTGTTCGCACCGAGGAGTTCGTCAACTATTTCCCCTACCAGACAGCGGCCCCTGGGCCCGAGGCCGAGTTTCCGCTCAACGTCGAGCTCGAGGTGGCGCCAGCGCCGTGGAAACCCGAACATCGGCTTGTCAGGGTGGCCGTCAAAGGCAAAGAACTCGATTGGGAGAGACGCGCGGCGAATAACCTCGTCTTCCTGCTCGATGTCTCCGGCTCGATGAGGGCGGCGAACAAACTACCGCTGGTTAAGGATAGTCTGGGTTATCTTGTCGAGCAGCTCGACGGCCGTGACCGCGTCGCCATCGTCGTTTACGCCGGGGCCAGTGGTGTGGTTCTGGAGCCGACATCGGGCGCCGACGGCAAGGCGATTCTCGACGCGATGGACCGGCTGCAGGCGGGTGGCTCGACCAACGCCGGCGCTGGCATCGAGCTGGCCTACGACCTCACCGCTGAGCACTTCATCGAAGGCGGTAACAACCGGGTGATCCTCTGTACTGACGGCGATTTCAACGTCGGCACGACCAATCGAGGCGAGCTGACCCGCATGGTCCGTCAGCGGGCCGACAAGGGCATTCAGCTCACGGTTCTCGGCTACGGCATGGGCAACCTCCGCGACGACATGCTGGAAACCCTCACGAACGAGGGTGACGGCACGTATGCCTACATCGATAGCAGGCGCGAGGCCCGGAAGGTCTTCGTAGAGGAACTGACAGGCAGCCTTTACACTATCGCGCGCGACGCCAAAATTCAGGTCGAATTCAATCCCGCGGGCGTTCAGGCGTACCGGCTTGTTGGTTACGAGAACCGCCTGCTCAAGCCCGAGGACTTCAACGACGACACCGTCGACGCCGGCGAGATCGGCGCCGGGCACAGCGTCATCGCCTTCTACGAGATCATTCCGCCCGGGGAGGCATTTGATGAGCGGCTCGTGGATGATCTCAAGTACCAGCAAACTTCTGCGGTGGCTGAAGATGCGGGCGACGAGCTGCTGACCGTCAAGCTGCGCGTGAAGTTGCCCGAAGCCGAAAGCAGTGAGTTGCGCGAGTTTCCGCTAGTGGACTCGGGAAAAACGCTCGACGAGGCCTCCGCCGACTTCCGGTTCGCGAGCGCGGCCGCAGGCTTTGCGATGCTGCTCAGCAATGACCCGCACCTCGGCGAGTTGACCTACGACGACGTGCGCAAGCTCGCCAGTCAGAGCCTGAACGCCCATACTGACGAGTACCGCCGGGAGTTCGTTACCCTCGTCGATCGAGTGGCGAATCTGACCGACCGGTAGCTTTTTCGGCCTGCGTACGGCCTCCACGGTAGCTATGTCCACCGAGATTACCCCGGCGCTGTCGGGGGCCTCTGATGGAGCGAGTGTGCTTGTTGGTCCCTACCTTCGGCCTTGCGCCAGTGGCGCGTCGGGTGCACGTTCCGTCGATGGCATTATTTGCTAAGGCGGCTCGCCCGTACATTCGGGAGGTTTTGGACAATGGGCTGGTGGTGCTCCACCAGCCTTCAATGGCTTCGGGGCTGGTCACGGCGCAGGTGTGGTTTCGCACTGGCAGCGTGCACGAGGGGCCGCTGTTGGGCTGCGGGGCGTCCCATTTTCTCGAGCACATGCTTTTCAAAGGCTCAGCGAGACGCGGCCCGCTCGACTTCGCCCGCGAGGTGCAGGCCGCCGGAGGGGCGATGAACGCCTACACCACCTTCGAGCGTACAGTTTATTACCTCGAAGGCCCGGCCGAAAACGCCGCCGAGCTCTTTGACATCCTCGCCGACCTCGCCTTTGGGGCGTCCCTCCCGGAAGGCGAGTTTGCCCGCGAGCGTGACGTCATCCTCCGCGAAATCGCGATGGGCGAAGACGAGCCCGACCGGCAGCTGTTCCGCCACTTTGTGGAAACGGCCTTTCAGCGCCATCCGTACCGCTACCCGGTGATCGGGCACGAGGAGCTGTTCAAAACCCTGACGCATGCCGATCTGGTCGACTATTATGCGGGGCGCTACGCGCCGAACAACGCTGCGCTCGTCATTGCGGGTTCCCTCCCGCCGGAAGAGGCCCTGACGCTGGCGCAGGCGAACTTTGGCGGGGTGGAGCGCCGACGGCTTCGCGAGGCGGTCTACGACCGTGAACCGCCCCAGCTCGCTACCCGCGAAGCGCGCAAAACTGGCACCTACGAGATCGAGCGCGGCCTGATGGGGCTGAAGATACCCGGCCTCGCCAGCCCGGAAGCACCGGCGCTGGAGGTCCTGGCGAGCATCCTCGGGCAGGGGCAGAGCTCGCGGCTGTGGACGCGCCTCCGCGATGGGCGGGAGGTCGTTCAGCACATCGAGACGGGCTGCTGGAACCCCGGCGACACCGGGCTGCTGTTCGTCAGTTACACGACGGACCCTGGCGAACAGGAAGCTGCCGAAGCTGCCATCCTCGAAGAGCTCGAGCTGTTTTTGCAAAGCCCGCCGGGAGCGGACGAGGTCGCCAAGGCCGTCCAGCGCGCCGTCGTCGGCGACCTCAATTCGATCAAGACCGTCTCCGGCATGGCCTCCCGGCTCGGCGCGGCGGAAATTGTCGCGGGTGACGCCGACTTTCCTCGTCGACGCCTGGAGCGGCTCAAGGCGGTCGACCCGGCTCAGGTGCTCGAGGTGGCGCGCCGCTACCTCACCCCCGGAGGTCTCACAAGCGTATCGCTGGGCCCGCCCGCGCAGGAAACGGGTTCGCCGCTGGTGGCTTTGGGCGAAACGCCAGCCTTCTCGGAGGAGACACGCCCCAATGGCGCAAAGCTCTTATGGCAGGCAGGCGGCGAGCTGCCCAAGGTGCACGTGCGCGTCCTCTGGCAAGGCGGGCCCTTGCTGGAAACGCCGGGCCTGCGCGGCGCCACCGGTGTGCTGGCGACCCTGCTGACGCGGGACACCGCCCAGCGCTCCGCCGAGGACGTCGCCCGACGCGTCGAGCAACTCGGCGGCAGTTTCCAGGAGGTCATTGGCAACAACACGTTTGGCCTCTGCATCGAGGTGCTTGGCAAAGACGCCGCCGAAGCCGTCGATGTGCTCCGGGAAGCTGTGCTGGCCCCCGCTTTGCAGCAAGAGCGGTTCGACCGCGAACGCGAGGCGCAGTTGGCCGCCTTGCGCGAGGAGAACGACGATGTCGTTGACTGGGCGCGCCGCACCCACCGGGCGGCGGCCTTTGGCGCGCATCCGTACGCCTACGATTTTTACGGTACCGAGGCCGACCTCGAAGCGCTCGACCGGGCGGCCCTCAACAGCTTGCGCGGCAGGCTGATGGTCGGCGGCAATTGTGTCATGGCCGTTTCAGGACAATTTGACGACATCGCAGTGCTTCCCGCTCTCCGCGGCATTCTCGACGAGCTGCCAGCGGGTGAGACGCCCTCGGTGCCGGCCGCGCCGGTGGCGCCCGACCGCGTCAACAAAGAGATCATTCATCGCGATTGCGAGCAGGCGGTGGTGTTGGCGGGTTACCTCGATTGCGGCATCCAGAGCGAAGACTATTTCGCCAGCGAGCTGCTCGACGAGCTCCTCAGCGGCATGGCCTCCCGCCTCTTCATGCGGGTGCGGGAGGAGCAGGGGCTCGCGTACTACGTCACGGCGCAGCGCACCGTGGGCCTGAACTGCGGGCTGTTTACCGTTTACGCGGGCACGGCACCGGAGAAGGTTGCTGAGGTCGAAGCCGCCTTTTCAGAGGAACTGACCCGGCTTGCTGAGGGGCACTTTGACGAAGGCGAGGTGGGGGCGGCACGCCGCCGGCTGGTCGTGCGCAAGCTCACGGCCCGACAGAGCCCGGGCGGCCGCACGATGGAAGCCGCGCTCGACGTCATGTACGGCCGTGGTCTCGGCATGGCCAGCCAGTATGCGGATAAGCTCGAGGCGGTAACGCCGGAGGCGCTTGCCGCCCGCGCGCAGCAGCTCTTTTCACCGGAAAACTGTTGCCAGCTCGTCGTGCAGCCCGGCTGAGGCAGGGCCTGCGTTCCAAACTTGCGGCGGGGATCGCGTGCCTGGAGCGGGCCACGGCGCTCAGCGCAACTCGGTGACGGTGCCGAGCCAGCGTTCGGCCATTTTCCGCTGGCCTGAAGGGTTTGGGTGTGCCCAGTCGAAGGTGTCGGTGTCTTCGGCTTTCGGGTTGGAGACGAAACCCTCGTAGTGATGTACGGTTACGACGCGCGATTCCGGCGTGTCCATCTCTTCGGCCAGCTCCTCGACCAGGGGCCGGATGGCCAGCGCGCCTTCTGACTCACGGAAATTCAGGTGGCCGAGCAAGATGCAGATCTCAGGGTTCTTTGTCCGCAGAAAGCGGATGAACTCACGCAGCGGCTTCTGCACGGCCTCGACGTGGTTCTCGCTGCCTTGATCGTTGGTGCCGAGGTGAATCAACGCGACATGGGGCGTCTTTTCGATCTCGTCCCAATTCTTCATGACCCGATTGACCACCGCCCGGGTTTTTGCGCCGTAGTACCCGGCATGGTCCGGGTCGAAGGGGACGCCGGGAGCGACTTCAGGCCACTCGGCGTCGGCGTGAAGGCCCGCCTGTCGGGTCCCGACGAATTCGTAACGGATGCCGAGGCCATGGAGCAGCTGCTGCAGGGGGTAGCGGTAAGTGTACTCCTCGCGGTCGCGCTTGCCGCCCTGCGTGATGGAATCGCCCACCGGGAGCACGATCAGCGGCTCGTCCTTGGTGCCTACGCCAAACGCCACAAACGGCAGCGTGAGGATGAGCCAACCCAATGGCGGAAAGAAAGGAAATCGAAACATGGGTACACTGGTATCACTTTGGAACCGGTCCCTCCTCGAGATCGCAACCTCGGGCGCGGAGGTGTCAGGGCAGAGTCCACTCGAAACCTGGCGGCATGGAAAGTTCCGCCAGAGGCGTGGGGTTGCCGGAAGCGGTAGCGGGTTTCACGGCCAGAATGCGGCCAGTTCCGCCTCGTTGGTGATCAGGTCGCCGCCTCGATATTCTGGAAGCAGTCGGCACTGAAAGGCGTTCTCGGCATAGCGTTTGCCGTGCAGAAGCACGTCGGCACGCTGCCCAGGTGCGCGAACCAGGCGTCCGAGTGCCTGGTTGACCTTGCGCAGGGCGGGGGCGAGATAGACTGCTTCGAAAGCTGCACTCTTGCCCAGGTGGCCGTTGGCATCGAGGCGCGCGCGTTGCTCGGCATTGACCTCCGGCAGGGCGGGGCCCACGACCACGACGCGCTCGACCTTGCCGCCGAGGTGGTCGATGCCCTCGGCAAAGCTGCTGCCGAGCACGAAAAATAGGAGGTGCCCGCCGAGCAGGCTTTCCTCGATAAAGGTGAGCTGCCCGCTCAACTCGCGCACACGCGGCTGGACCCGGACCTGGCAGCCGGGATCGAGCGCCGCAATGTACGAGCGGAGCGTTTCCGCGTAGTGGTAGCTGGGAAAGAAAACGGCCACAGGCGGTTGCCGGGCGGCCTGCAGCAGCGTAGCCGCAGTGATTTCGTAAAAATCGGCTCGTCGTCGCAGGCGTGTGTCGACGCGGGTATCGATAGCCACGCGGTAGGCGGCTTCCCGCCAGTCGGCGCGGCCGACCACGCTGGCGGCCTCACCGGGAGCAAGGCCGCAGCTTTGCGCAAACTCTTCTCGCGGATGGAGGGTCGCCGACATTAGCACGGCACGCCCAAAGCTCCTCAGCCCTTCGGCGACAAGCGGTGAGGCATCGAGCACGGCGCCGCGTACCCGTCCACGGTCGGGAGCGTAGAGCAGCCGGTCCAGCCGCGGATGGGCCAGCGTGCGAGCAGCCGCCGGCAGCGAAAAGAGGCGCTCGGCGAGCCCGCCGAGGCGCTCCCAGTCGAGTGGCCCTTCAACGAGGCGGGCGCTGGCGCTTTCGAGCGCATCGAGGAGTTCGTAGCCGTAACTGTCGTCGAGACGCTCACTCGGGCGGGTGCCCCGCACGATTGCTTCGAGCTCTTCCAGGCTGGACCGCAACGGGGCAGGGGAACCGATGTCTTCGAGCGTGTGCAGCAGGAAGGCGAGTCCGTCGGCGGTGAATTCGAAGGAATAGTTTGCGGCCACGCGCTCGGGGAGGTTGTGCGCCTCATCCACAATCAGGTGGGTCGTCGCGGGGGCGTAGCCCGGGACCCCCAGCAGCACGGCGGCAGGGGTCGGCGCGAAGACGTAATTGTAGTCGCAGACCCAGACTTCGGCGAGCGGCAGCAGGGCGCGGGTCCATTCGTAGGGGCAGTGGCCGGAGCCGGCGGCAAGCGCACTGACGGTTTCGAGGTCCGGGATGCCCGCGTCGAGCACCTCCCAGGGAGCCGGGCAGGCGTTGCTGCCGCGCCCGACGAACTCGCGGCAGCGTACCCCCTCATCGCAGGCGTGGGGGCAGCGCGTGGCGTGTTCCCAGCGGCTGCGCAGCTGCACCATCCGCATGCCGCCTTCGTCCGGGAGCATTTGGGCCAGTTGGCGGGCGGTCATCAGCTGTCCGGTCGATTTGCCGCTGAGGTAAATCACGCGGGTGGCTTCCCCGGCGTGCAGTCGGCGAAGCGCGTCCTGCAGGGCGATACCCGTCTTCCCGAAGCCGGTCGGCGCCTCGAAGCACATGATGGCGGAAGCGGCGGTTTCAAGGTCGGCGAGGGCTTCGGCCTGCCCTGGCCGCAGCTGCGCGAAGGCGGGCCGGGGGCGTGTGGCGGCGAGCTTCTGTGCGTGGGCCCAGCGCTGTTCCAGGAAAGGCTCGAGCGCCGCCAGCCGGTTTTGCACGCGGACCTCGGCCTCCTCGGGGGTCAGCGAAACGCGCTGGCGAAACCCGTCGGCGAGCGCCTCGAACCACAGCTCGCCGGAGAGTTGCCCGGGCGGTCCAAAAGCTCCGTCCTCGCCGGGCTGCCGAGCTGCCAGCGCGAGGTAGGCAGCCAATTGATCGAAGTAGTCGGGGAAGGCGCGTTCCAGCTCGGTCGGGTCACGGGGCAGGGCAGTCGAAACGGTCTTGAACTCGATTAGGCAGGTGCCGCCAGGGCGGTTTTCCAAAATATCGATGCGCCCCTGCACGGACACCCTCCAGCGCCCGGCGCTCAGGTACGCTTCAATGGGGACTTCGGTACGCCTCTGGACCCCTGTTTCGGCAGGCACTTCGGCCTGCACCTGGCGATGGGCGGCAGCCCCGACCGCCATCCGCCAGAGTCCGCCTGCGCCACCGGTCGCCTGAGGGCCCGCGTAGAAGGTGGCCAGCTCGCGCACGCTTAGCGTTACCCGGCGCTCTCCCGAATGAAATTTCACCGGAGAACGATGCTGCCGGGCCGCGGCGACCTGCAAGCCGGAAGCTCATGGCGGGCCCCAGCCAAGGCTCCCTTTGGTCAGCGTTCCTGGGGAACGTACCGCAGGATGTACTGCTGGTCCTCGGGGGAGTACAGGCCGATGGATGTCTCGAAAACCTGGCCGTCGTCACGGACGAGCTTTACTATCCGCCCATCGGTCTCCAATAACCGCGCCTCGATCACCTGCCCCTCGACGCTTGTGAACCGGCGAAACTCTGGCGGATCCGGCTCTTTTCGGCGTCCAACAGACATCCCGAAGAACGAGCGCCGTTCACCAGAGGCTTCCGCATCGTCTGTCTGCGGCCGGGTTGTTTGCGGTGCCGCGCCCGTCGTCGACCGGGGCTCTTCAACCTCGTTCTGACGGTTCGTTTCGGGGAAAAGGCCAGCGTTGGCGGGCGGGACGAAACTGTCGGCGTTTCCGGTCCCCGAGGCAACTCTGGAAGGTGCCTCCCTTTCCGCTGCGGCAGGCTGAGCGCTCGAGCCGCCCTCACTCTGGGTCGTGGGCGCGGGAGCTTGCGCTGGCTGCGGGCTCTGGTCCTGAACGACTGCCGGGACGGTCCGGGTTTCGGCCGGCGCGATGGTGGTTTCGTAATAGCCGTAACCGACTCCGCCGAGCATCAGCACGACCGTCGTCATTACGGCGGGAAAGCCGCGGGAACAGCAAAACAGACCCACGATGCCGATGGCAAAGACGGCGCCGCCGATAAGCAGGGCGCCTCCGGCGGGCTCGGCCGCCGCAACCAGCGAGGCGAACGCTTCGGGTAGTTCGAGCCGGGCCAGTGCCACGAATGCAGCAATGCCCAGGAGCGCGACGATCAGCCAGCTGACAAACGCCAGAGGGCTCTTTTTCGAGGAGGTGGATTGCTTCGTTTTCATCATCAGTAGTCGGGTAGGGTCACTGGGACCTTAACCGAATACCGAGATGAAAAACCCAGCTACCAGCGCAGTCCCAATCACGCCCGCGACGTTAGGACCCATGGCGTGCATGAGCAAGAAATTTCCTGGATCTTCCTTTTGTCCCTCGACTTGTGATACGCGAGCGGCCATCGGTACCGCGGAGACGCCCGCCGAGCCAATGAGCGGATTGATCTGCTGATCGGGCGACAATTTGTTCATCACCTTAGCCATCAACACCCCCGCGGCGGTGGCCACACCGAAGGCGAAAACCCCGAGGAAAAGGATGCCGAGGGTCTTTCCCGTCAGGAAGCTGACCCCGTTCATGGTCACGCCGACGCTCGTGCCGAGGAGGATCGTGACGATGTTGATCAGCTCGTTCTGGGCGCTGCGCACGAGCCGGTCCACAACGCCGCACTCTCGCATGAAATTGCCGAGGAAGAGCATGAACAGCAGCGGTGATGCCGCCGGCACGATGATGATGCAGAGCGTCATCACAAGGATCGCGAAAACCATTTTCTCGAGCCGGCTGACGTTGCGCAGGCTCTTCATGCGGATGGCGCGCTCCTGTTTGTTGGTGAGTGCGCGCATGATGGGTGGCTGGATGATGGGCACCATCGCCATGTAGCTGTAGGCGCTCACGGCAATGGCCCCGAGCAGCTCCGGTGCGAGCCGGTTGGCGATGAAGATCGCGGTTGGGCCATCCGCCCCGCCAATGATGCCGATGGCGCCGCACTGCTCCGCGGTGAAGTCCACTCCCGGCAGGAAATACGCAACGATGAAAACGAAGAACACGCCGAATTGCGCGGCGGCCCCGAGCAAAAGCATGCGCGGATTGGCGATCAGCGGACCAAAGTCCGTCAGCGCCCCGACTCCGAGAAAGATAAGGGGCGGAAAAATCTCGAGGTGGATGCCCTGAAAAAGGTAGTAGAACAGCCCGCCGGTGCCGTCGGGGCGCAATTCGAAGCGCTCACCGCCGCCTTCGGCAAAGGCCTCGAAGTGCGCGAAGCCCTCCATGATGCCCTCAGTGGGCAGGTTGGCCAGCAAGGCCCCCAATGCGATCGGCACCAGCAGCAGCGGCTCGAATTTTTTGTGGACGGCCAGATAAAGCAG
Source organism: Opitutales bacterium (assembly GCA_050331415.1). Classification (GTDB taxonomy): domain Bacteria; phylum Verrucomicrobiota; class Verrucomicrobiia; order Opitutales; family Cerasicoccaceae; genus DAIQNO01. The sequence continues at coordinate 12,316 of JBHJGW010000087.1, forward strand.
CACGGCTACCACCGCCCACATCACGACATTCTGCCAAACGATGTCGCTGATGCCCGTAGAATTGAAAATTTGTTCCATGATCGGAGTCGTTTCGTCCTGGGTCGTTTCGTCCTGAGCCTTTCAAACTAGGTCAGCCTACATGGCATCGCCGACGTCCTCGCCATCAGTTCGTCCGCAACTCAACCGAGGAGGACCCTGGACGAGGCGACTCATGACGAGAAGCCATCATTCAGTCGAGCGTGACGAGGGCCTGGCCTTCTTCCACGGCGTCGGCGGGGGCGACGTGAATTTCCTTCACCGTGCCGGCTCGCGGCGCGTTGACGTAGGTGTTCATTTTCATCGCGTCGAGCGTCACGAGCTTGTCCCCCGCGGCAACCTCCTGACCGACTTTGACGTCAATGGAGACCACCGTCGCGGCAAACGGGCTCGGCACAGCGCCGTCGGCACTGGGAGCCGGGGCGGGTTTCTGCGGAGCGGCGGCGGGCGCCGCTACCGAGGCGGAGCGCACGGCACCACCGGAAGCCGGCGCCGATGGCATTTCCGGCCCGCCGACGACTTCGACTTCGACCTCGTATGTTTTTCCTTCAACGGTGATGCGCAGCTGTTTTTTCATTTGGAAAAGAAGGGGTTGCCAATGGCCTCAGGGCGAAATGCGGGGCAGATTCCACGGCTCATTCGCCACTTCAATCGTGTTGATTGGTGCGGCCTGGGAGGCTTGGTATTAGAGGGCTAGCGGACGCGGTGGGAGCCAGCGATCTGGCGGCGGCCTTCGGCGGCCCAGTTGGCGCCGGGCGCCTGGCGAATGGAAACGATGCGCACCGGTTCGTGCAGGGTCGTGTGGATGGCCGCGGCGATGACCGCGAGCACGTGCGGCGGTGGGCCCTCCTGCTGGGTCGCCGGCGGCGAGGCTCCTTCTGGAGATGCGGTGGAGGCAGCCCGGGGCGGCGATTCGCGCTCGTCTTCAGCCCGCCGGCGCTCCTTTTCAGCGCGGTCGCGGGCGACGAAGATCATGCCCATCACCTGGGTGATTCCGGCGAAGAGCGCGAGGACTACGACCACGAAAACGAAGCCCCAAAGGATGCCCCACGGGCCGTCACCCTCTTCCACCAGAGGTTCCACGGCTTCCTGGGCCTGCAGCCAGGGGGTGCTTAGGAGGAGGGTCGCGAAATACCAGAGGGTCCGCTGCGTCATATTGGGCAAGGATCGGGAGTTTGCGGGGCGGCGTTCTCAGCCTGGGCTCGCCGGGTTCGCCCCAAAGGGCGGGCGACCGGAGCAGTCCAGGCAAGGGCCTGGCCAATTACAAGGGGATGTTGCCGTGCTTCTTTGGTGGCCGGGTGTCGCGCTTGTTGAGGGTGTTGCGAAGGGCGAGGGAAACAGCCGCACGCGTTTGCGCGGGCTCGATGACATCGGTGAGCATGTTGTTGGCCGCCGCCTGGTAGGGCGAGGCAAACTTTTCGCGGTATTGCTCCATCAGCTCCTTCGTTCGCGCCTTGGGATCTTCGGCCTCCTTGATGTCCTTGCGGAAAAGCACCTTGACGGCGCCTTCCGCGCCCATCACGGCGACCTCGCCGGTGGGCCAGGCGAAGACCATGTCGGCCCCGAGGTCCTTCGAGCACATCGCCAGGTAGGCTCCGCCGTAGGCCTTGCGCATGATCACGGTGATTTTCGGCACGGTGGCCGCCGCGTAGGCAAAGAGCATTTTCGCTCCGTGGCGAATGATGCCGCCGCGTTCCTGGGCGAGCCCCGGCATGAAGCCAGGGACGTCGACGAGGTTGACCAGCGGAATGTTGTAAATGTTGCAGGTACGGATAAAGCGGGCCGCCTTGTCCGAGGAGTCGATGTCCAGGCAGCCGGCGCGGACCATTGGCTGGTTCGCGATGATGCCCACGACGATGCCCTGGATGCGGGCGAAGCCGACCACGATGCTCGGCGCGAACATCCCCATGATCTCGAAGAAGTCGCCGCCGTCGACCAGCCGGGCGATGACCTGCTGGACGTCCAGCGGGGCCTTGGCCTCCTCGGGCACGAGTTCGTTCATGCCGGGGTCGTCGTTCAGGTCGAGCGATTCCCAGGGCTGGTGCGGGGGATCGGCAAGGTTGTTCGAGGGCAGGTACGAGAGCAGCTTGGCGGCGAGTTCGAGCGCATGCTTGTCCGACTCTGCCACGATGTGAATGTTACCGGAAACGCTCGCGTGCGCCGCCGCCGTGGCGAACTGCTCCAGCTTGGCCGTTTCACCGGTGGCGGCCTTGATGACATCAGGGCCGCAGATGAACATGTTGGTGTTCTCGTCCTGCACCATGATGAGGAAGTCAGCGAGTGCGGGCGAGTAGGCGGCGCCTCCTGCGCAGGGCCCAGCGATCAGGGCGACCTGAGGCACGACGCCGGACAGGAACACGTTCTTAAAGAATACCTGGCCGTAGCCGGAAAGGCTGTCGACGCCCTCCTGAATACGGGCACCGCCACTGTCATTGATGCTCACCACTGGAATGCCCACCTCGTGGGCATAGTCCATCAGGTCGCAAATTTTCTGGGCATGCATGCGCCCCAAGGCGCCGCCGCCCACCGTGAAGTCCTGGCTGAAAGCCGCCACCTGACGCCCGTCGACAAAGCCCGTGCCGCAGATCACACCATCGGTCGGGAGCTTCTTTTTCTCCATGCCGAAGTCATGGCAGGCGTGCTGTACGTGCATGCCGAACTCCTGGAAGGTGCCGGGTTCGAAGAAGGCCAACAGGCGCTCGCGGGCGCTCATCTGGCCCTTTTCGTGCCGCTTGGCAATCTTGTCCTCGCCACCGGCGGTCTCAGCCTGCGCACGGCGCTCGTAAAGTTCGTCGAGAAGGTGTTGGGCGATCATGGGAAGGGAAGTCGTTGGGTCCTTAGTCGCTTCGTGCTTGGCCCGCGTGTCCGGGGATACGTCGTCGGGCGGTCTCGCATCGGTTGGCACGCGCGAAGCACCGTCTCGGACGGAGGACAAACGGTCTCAAGCCGAGCAGACTTACTTGTCCGTGCAGAATTCCGTCAGCACACCGAAGGTGCTTTTGGGGTGGAGGAAGGCGACGAGTTTTTCGTTGGCGCCTTCGACGGGGGTTTCGTTGATGAGGCGCACGCCCTGGCCGGCTGCATGGTTGAGGTCGCCCTGGATATTGTCCGTCTTGAAGGCAATGTGGTGAATGCCGCCGTTGGGATTCTTTTCCAGAAATTTCGCGATCGGGCTGTCGTCCGCAGTGGGCTCGAGCAGCTCGATGTGGACCTCCCCGCAGTGGAAAAAGGCAGTCTTGACCTTTTGCGAGGGCACCTCTTCCTGCTTTTCGCAGTGAAGGCCCAAAACGTTCTCGTAGTAGGGAACGGTTTCCTCCAAAGATTTCACCGCGATACCTAAGTGGTCGATCTGCTGAATCATGACGCTGCCGAGCTTCCGGAATAAGCCAAGCTTACGTCAAGCGTTTTTTGGATAAAAAGTTTTTATCGACGGAGTGGGGCCTCCGTGGTGCTGCGAGCTTGCATTTTTGGTCCGCCACTGACTTTAATGTCGGATGATAATCCTGCCTGGCACCGAAGCGGTGCTCCAACAAGGGAAGCGCGATAACGCGGGTCCTTTTGAATGTGCGAAGGACGAGCGGCTTGCGCGGGTTGCGTTCACGGCTATGAACAGGTACTCGGTCAATGGATACTGACGATGCCAACGCTGCGGTGCGCCTGCAGAAATTTCTCTCCGAGGCGGGTAAATGCTCGCGACGGCAGGGTGAGGCGTGGATTGCCGAGGGGCGGGTGGACGTCAATGGCGAGACCGCCCACCTCGGGCAGAAGATCGACCCGGAGCACGACAAGGTCTACGTCGACGGGCGCCGCGTCCAGTACGCTCCTCAGAAGCTTGAAACCATCGTACTGGCCATGAACAAGCCGCGGGGCGTTCTCTGCACAAATGCTGACCCTCACGGTGGCCAGACCGTTTTCGACCTGGTGCCGCCGGAATGGATGGGCGGGCGGCTTTTTTGTGCCGGACGGCTCGACAAGGACAGCGAGGGCCTTGTGATCCTGACCAACAATGGCGAGCTCAATCAGCGTCTGACGCACCCGAGCAATGGCGTCATCAAACGGTACCGCGTGCGTATTCACCGGACGTTCGAGCCCGAAGACATTCCCAAGATGCTCCGAGGCGTTACCCGCGAGGGTGAACGGCTTAGTGCCCGGAAAGTCATCCCTTCTCCGGGCAACAATGAGGAAGCGCGCCACCGGCTCGAGATTCACCTCAACCAGGGCCGCAAGCGGGAAATCCGGCGCCTTCTGGAAGCCTTCGGCTATCTGGTGGAGCGCCTCGAGCGCGTGCAGATTGGCCGCTTCGAGCTCAAACGTCTTCCGCGGGGCGCCGTCCGGCCCCTGTCGCAAAAGGAGGTCGGTCTGCTGCTGGTCAATTGAGGGCAATCCCGGATCTCAAGCGCCCCCACGAGCTCACCTCCGTCACCAAAGCCTTGAGCACCCACCGGACCGGGGGCTACGACGTTCCCGATTTTCCGTACGCAGACGGCAAGATGGCCGGAGCCGGGAGGGCGCTCGGGGAAAGCGAAAGCAGCCGGAAAACCCGTTGACAGCGGAACGCGCGCGTCTGGATAGTTACGCAAGTCTATTATAGTGATTCGCCGCCTCACAATTTTGCTCTTCGCGGGCCTTGTTGGCCTCGCTGCCGCGACGCTGACGGCCCAACAGGACGTGGCTCTCTACCTCGAGCCGGATACCAGTGCGCCAGTCTATTTCGAGGAGTCGCGTGCGTTCCTGGAAAACCTGGGCCCACGGGTCTGGGAGGCAGATCCCGCCTGGCAGTGGGTCGAGTACCCAGGGACGTTTGTCGGCTACGTGCCCACTCGCGAAATCCTCAAAAACCAGACGGCTGCGCCGGGCACCGTCGTCCGACTCCGCCCGGAGCCCGATGCGCCAGTTCTCACCCGGCTCGACGAAACCACCGTCGCGCCCATGATATCCAGTGGGGAGCAGTGGAGCAGCGTTTACTACGAAGGCACCGCTCCAGCCTATTTTCGCACCGAGATGCCGGAAGAGGAGCCGGTGCCGGTTGTCGGTCTGCAGGATGGGCCCGCACTGGAACCGGTCGAACCGCCGCCGGTAGAAGGTGGTATCGACGTCGGCGACATCAGCCCGGCCCGTCCGGCCGAAAGCGGTCCACCCGGCTCCCGGGCTTTTTCCGGCGTGCTGCGCGCCGCCTCACCCTTTCAGCGGGTCTTCCATCCGAGCCAGCGCTTCGTCCTCGAAAACGACTCCGGTGTCGCCATTGGCTTCGCCGACCTGACCGACGCGCGCAAAGACCGCGCGGGCGAGGCCTACATCGGCAAGTCCGTGGTGATCCTCGGTGAGGCCACCCGCGTGCGGGGGCGGGTGCCGCTGCTGATCAAGGCCCGCACAATTTCGCTTCAATAGCGCTCCCCTTTTTTTCATGCACCTGATTGACGGAAACGCCATCTCTGCCGCTATCTACGCCGAACTGAAGGCGGAAGTCGCCGCCCTGCCTGCTCCCGCTCCCGCCGTGGTATTTGTGCGGGTGGGCGAAGATCCCGCTTCGGTATTCTACGTCAACAAAAAGCACCGCGTCGCCGCTGATATCGGCGTGCAGAGTGAGTTGCGGGTCTTTCCGGAGACGATCACACAGCAACAACTGCTTGCAGAAATCGATGTCCTCAACGCGAATCCCGCCGTCCACGGCATCCTGGTACAGGCGCCACTGCCGCCCCACATTGATGACCGCACCATCTTCAACCACGTTTCAGTCGGCAAGGACGTCGACGGCTTTAACGAGGTCAACCTCGGGCGCCTTGCGCAGGAGGACGCGAGCGGTTTCGTTTCCTGTACCCCCGCCGGCATCATCGAATTGCTGCGCCGCAGCGAGATTGAGACCTCCGGGCGGCGCGCCGTGGTGATCGGCCGCAGCCTGATCGTGGGCAAGCCGGTCGCGCTGCTGCTGATGCGCAAAGGGCCCGGCGGCGATGCCACCGTGACGCTCTGCCACAGCCGCACGCGGGAGCTCGCCAGCGTGGTGCGCGAGGCCGATATTGTCGTCGCCGCCATGGGGCGCGCCCGCAGCGTCACCGCGGATATGATCAAGCCCGGGGCCACCGTGATCGACGTGGGCATCAACCGCGTTGACGATCCGACGGCGAAAAAGAGCTACCGGATCGTCGGCGACGTCGACTTCGAAGGGGTCAAGGCACACTGCGGTGCCATTACGCCGGTACCGGGCGGCGTGGGGCCGATGACCGTCGCGATGCTGATGCGCAACACTTTGCTCGCCCGGCGACGGGCAGGGGAGGTATAGTCGCCATGGACGCTCCTCATGCGCCCAATACGGCGGCGCCGGCTGTCGCTCCGCCCGCCCGCCACCTGCCGCGCTTGCTGGCGGCGGCGCTCGACCTCGCGCTCGCCTTTGGGCTCACCATGGTCGTTCTGAAGTTTACCCTGCCCCAGGAGTACCCCGAGGGTTTGCGGGAGCTCACGCAGATGATCGAGGCTGCCGAGGCCGACCCCGATACCGCGAGCGAGCGCTACCGCGAGCGGATCGAAGCGGCCAGCGCCGACGACCCCCTCATCCGGCTCCTTGCTTATGGGCATTCGGTTTTTCTGCTGGTCCACTGGCTGTACTTCTGGCTCATCGCGTGGCAGGGGCGCGGTTCGACGCTCGGGCAGCGCATTTGTGGCTTGCGGGCCGCTCTGATTCGCGAAGATGACGAGCGACCGTCCGTGATCCGGCTCGGGTTTCGCGGTATGCTCAAGGCAGTTTGCCTTTTCTGGATCGCCCCATTACTTTGGTTGGCATTTCCGTTGATCTTTTTGACTCGCCAACACCGAGCTGGATACGACTACATCTGCGGAACGAAGCTGGTACAGGACATGCGGAAGCGAAAACGACCTCATGGCGCGACTGGCGAAGGTTCTGCTTAAAGCTTGATACACTGCGCTACCCCGTTTTTGATGACCTCGAAGTTAATTCGATTTCCGTTGAAGAGTACTCCTTTAGGGCGAATCCTGGTTGTCGACGACCAGCCGATCAATATTAAGCTGTTGCAGCGGAAGCTGGAACGGGAGGGCTTTTCTGTGGAGACGGCCGGGACCGGTCGCGAGTGTCTCGACGCTGTCGCCGACAACCCCCCAGACCTCATCCTTCTCGACGTTATGATGCCGGAAATGGATGGCATCGAGACGTGTCAGCGGCTCAAAGCTGATCCGGAGACCGAGGATATTCCGATCATCTTCATCACCGCGAAATCGTCGAAGGAGGGCAAGCTCGAGGGCCTCGACGCAGGGGCTACGGACTACATTACGAAGCCGATCGACCTCGATGAGACTTTGGCGCGGGTCAGAACCCAGTTGCGCATCCAGGAGGTCTACCGCCAGAACGTCGAGCTCCAGCGGCGCCTGGGAGAGGCTCGCCGGGCAGCCGCCGTCGGTGCCTTTACGCAGGGCATCGCGCACAACTTGAACAATCTCCTCGGCGTTGTCGTGGGCTACCTCGATCTGCTCAAAAGCGGTTTCGACAGCCCCGACATGGTCAAGCGCAGCGTTCACCTGATCGATCAGGCGATC
>JBHJGW010000088.1:0-21419 GCA_050331415.1 Opitutales bacterium
CCCTCTTCGCGACGCACCCGCTGCACCTGTTTCTTGGAGACACGCCAGCCCGCCTCCCGCAGCTTGGCGGTGATCTTCTTGTATCCAAGTGTTGGATGCTTTTTCGACATACGCACGATCTCGCCCTCCCGCCGCCGCTGCTTGTCGGCGACGGGTTTAGGCTGATAGCGGAGGCTGGAACGACAGAAGCTCAACCAGCGCGATACCGCTCTCCCGGAGCAACCCAGCGCGGCCTGCACGGAGTCGGCCACGCCGCGACGCCGCTTCGGGCTCAGGCGTTTTTTTCCAAAGCAATCTTCAGCGCCTGGTTGCGCAAAAGCTCGTCGGCCAGGAGCTTCTTCAGCTCCGTGTTCTCCTTCTCCAGGTCGCGCAAACGCTGCGCCTCCTTCACGTCCATCTACCCGTACTTTGCCTTCCAACGGTGGAAGGTCGGCGGGCTGATGTTATGGCGGCGACAGGCCTCCTCGACCTTAAGTCCCTCGCTCTCGCGAAGGATCCGGATGATCTGCTCCGTACTGTGGCGGGTCTTTTTCATGCTCGATGATCTTTCCATAGTTGTCGGAAAAATCTCTCATAAGCAATGGTCCAGTTTTCAGGGGTCCAGGCAGTGGGACGAGCCGCTACTCCGATCGCCTTGCGCTTGCGCTGTTGCGGGATCGCGGAGGGATGTTGATTGCGGCTACGCAAAGCATGACCGCTCTCGATCTCGAAATAGGAGGCCGGGAGACGGATGCCGTTCTCGGAAACTTCAACTGCCAGTTGTGCCGTCGAAACCGAGACCCAAGGATCGAGCGCTATCTCGGCGATATCATCGGCATGGAGGAATACGCGTCCTGCGACGATATCTATTCGCGAACCGGACGCAACGGCTGTGAAAAGAAGGAGCAGACCGTCATTCGGCGGACTGCGTTACGCCCGAAGATTCTGCCTGGCACCCTTGGAAGCCTGGAAACGGGAGAGTTTGCCGGAGTCATCGGGCCGCGCTTGATCCATCCGCCCCACTGGATCGCCTGGCACCCGGAAGTATAGACTGTCGCCGGTCGCAGCGGCGCAGGCGATCCCAGGCATCCTGCATCACGTTGATCACTCGACCAAAATGGGGAGTGTCCTGCACGCCCTCGCTGGGCAGCTAAGTCATCGTATCCGGCTCGAAGTCAACCGTGATCCAGCTCGACTGGTGATCCCGCACATGCGAACAAATGATCGATTGATCGAACGACGGGCAGCAGACATTACCCGCGCTTGTGGCAGCCCGGCGAGGTGGATCCGCAAATTCGGCGGGTTTTCACGGATCCTGATTGAAATCGTCTTTTTCAGGGATCCTTAGCTAGCTAAGATTTCGTTTGTTTCACTAGGGCGTGTTTAAAAACCGATTTGAGCTCGTAATGGCTTTGTTGTTACGCCACTATGCTGCTGTTATGCAGTCAGTTAGAATTCGGCCTGAGTTTGGGCCCTTAAAAAAATTAACGCTCACTACCGCAAGCTCCGTATCAAGAATGGATATCGCGGTGGACGCCCCCGCAGTAACGATATGCTGATGCTGCAGGGCATGGTTTGGATCCTTCGCACCGGGGCTCCCTGGCGCGACCTGCCCGCCGTTTTTGGGAAGTGGGAGACGGTCTACGCGCGCTTCCGCAAGTGGACACGGGAAGGTCTCTGGTCCTTGATTCTCAAACGCTTGCAACGACGTGCAGCGGATCGACGCCTCTTGCTGATGGACTCGACGACAGTGCGAGCGCACCAGCACGCTGCTGGCGCTCCCGGCAAAGCCGATCAAGGCATTGGCCGCTCCCGAGGTGGAGCCACCAGTAAACTTCACTTGCTCGGCGATGCATAGGGACGGCCCCTCGAGGTCATCCTCACCGGAGGCCACGTCCACGATTCCACGCAAGGCTTGCCACTTCTGCAAAGCTACCGTGGCCAGCGCCCCAAGGGCGTGGTGGCGGACAAAGGATACGACAGCGACGCCATTATCGATGGTGTCATGCAGCAATTCGGCGCCGTCGCCGTGATCCCGTCCAAATCCAATCGTAAGCAGCCCAGAGCCCTCTGCAAGCCGGTTTACGAGCAGCGCCACGCCATCGAAAACAGCTTCGCCCACCTCAAACAGTTCCGCCGCATCGCCACCAGGTACGACAAGCTCGCCGAGACCTTCAAGGCCTTCGTCGAACTCGGCTTCATCTGGCGATGGCTCGTTCATTGAGTTTTTAAACACACCCTAGAACAAAAATTGCTCTTCTCGGATTTCTGATGCACACGATTCATGCCGAACTGATAGAAAACCGTTGCCGAACCGCTTTTTTCTTCCTTTTCTTCGAAATCCGTAACCGAAGCGGCTCAAGGAGGAACGCAGCCACGCAGTCGCAAGTAGTCCTTGACCCGAGAAGGTAGGATCTAGCCGGAAAAAGCAGATGCTCTGCCCGCGCCGACGGGCTAGTGTAATAATCATAAATTCACTGATTTTGCCGGTTCAGCAGAATTCCGTGAAGGACCGGAAAAAAATTGGCTTTGTATCTAAGTCGATATTCCTGTTAGTGCATACATAATACCTAACGGGTACTTCAATCATAGTAGTTCCGCCAAAAAAAACCGAAAATTAAAATATCAGCTGCTACATAAAATCAACATGACGACGAAGAAAATGTGGCTTCCCTTTGGAGTCAAAATAGTGGAGATTGTTATTAACTATACGGTACTGAGGTTTAAGCTTTTCCTGGATTTGCTTCATGTTAAAACCGGAAATTTTGCACATAAATGAGCGAAGGGCACGCTTTCCTTTCATCGGTTTACCCTTGCAATCCACATAGAAATTTGTGGACAAAAGTTGCCCTACAATGATTTCTAGCTCTGTAAGAAAGAAATTTTTTTCTTTCCAAGCTTTAGGTTGTTCACAATTGGCTCGAATATTTAGCCGAATAAGGTCTTCCAGGGATAAACCAGCTTTCCGCTTAATCACGATGCAGGGAACTTTGCCCATACTTAGACCTTTAGCCCACTGACCCTGCTGGTAAAGTTTTTGGAGCGCACGAAAGCGTAGGAAACCATGAACGAGGAAGGGTCCCGTGGATAGTTGGGCGTCTGCGGTGATAACCAGAGGATCGCGGAGCCCTTCGTGCCGCAGCGCACTAGCCAATCTGGCGATATCATGCTCGTGCGAAGGTGCGAGCGTGCGGTAATACCGAAACTCACCTGGCCAGTTGGTCGCCCCCTCGCGGGTGCGAGTGGCCCACGGTAACGTTTCAATGCGGTGGAACGACCGGATGCTCGGCGATAAAATTTGAGTGTCGATCACCATGAACTGATCCTAGACGGAAAAATGTACTAAAGAAAGAAATTTCGTTCTTTGTTTGAAATTTTCTAAATTTTACCGCTGTCCTCGCGATTCAAGGACGAAACTTTGGGCAACTTTCGCTTTCGATAACCGTCAAGTATAAGCTTTATGTGCATCAAGGTAATCATTCCGCTTCGCGAAAGTTTCCAGACCAATTGGAAGCTAGGATCTGCGCGGCGATTGATTCGGCGAGCGACCAAGTAGTGGCAGCGCTGCTGATGACGATGGGCGAAGAGAAGTACGTGCCCGTCGAAGCGGTGCGCCCGTTTGTTGAGGGTAAAGATTTTGCAAGGCTTTATGGATCACTGGTGGAAGTCGAAGACCGCTGCGGCAAGCTTTATGTGAATTGGCCGCAGTTCAATGCCGTACGAATTGCCTACGTTGAAAACCGCTCCGTTCGGGAACTGAAAAATGTGAGTGAAAAGCATAGTCGGAGAGGGGAAAAACTATTCCATAGCGACGGGAAAACCACCATTCGGAGGCGGGTGGCCACTCCAAAGAACGGTCATTCTCGGACTTCGAAGCAGTTTTACTTTAGGACAATGGTTCAAGGCGAAGAAATCTTCTTTCCCGTTGGGCCCGATGGGCGAAAAGGGCTGGTTGTCGCGAGGGAGATCAAATCCGCCATCGGCAGTGGCGGCGATGTATATTCTCTCCTTAAAAAGTTTCATCCAAATTCAAAGCTTATGCCGTTGTACCATGCAAAAGCGAGTAATCCGCCGAAATCTGCGCTGAAGGAAGAGATCAACATCGATCGCCAAATGGTTGGTGCTCCTTCACGCGCCCAAGATTCGGCGGTACCCAAAGATCTCGATCCGCCGCTTCACAAAGTTGCTGAGGTATACCTTCGACAGGCGGAAGGCTCTCGTAAACCTCCTTCGGCTAAGACGGCCAAAGGAAATATTCTCCAGCTGCGAAAGCTTCTGCGTGTGGCGCTGACGGCGGAGAAAGGAAAACCGATCACAGACCAGCAGCTTTTCGAGCTTCCAGTCTCCTGCCTGAACGAGTCGCTCGTTGATCGCTTTCAAGATGCCATGCTAGACCAGGCCGATGACTACCTTGACGAGATGCGTATCAGCAACAGCGCCAACTCAACCCTTCGGCAGGCGAAATCCTTGTTCTCAAAGTCGGCTTTGGCTTTGTACCGAAAGGATTCATTCGCCTTTACTTTTCCAGAGGGCTTCATGCGGAGCTCAGCCCTGACCACGGCGGACGCAAACTATTCGTTACCGGAATTTTCCACGATCCAGGCGCTATTTGACGAAATGCCAGCGCTGAGGAAATCTGACCGCGATCATTACCTGCTACGGTTGCTCGGCCTCTTCGTCGGATTGAGGCCTGGTGAGATCAAATGGCTTCGTAAAGCGAAAGTGGTCGATAGCGGCTACTGGAAAGTTTGCATTGAGGTAACGCAGGAGTTCATCCCCAAAAAGTACCAGATCCGCCGCATCCGCATCCCCCGTGAACTTGGGCAGCATATCCAAGAGGTCTGTGCCGACAACGGGTCGGAATTCGTTCTCGGCGGGCACATGACATTTCGGACCATTGAGTTGTTTGACGTGGTAAACCATCACCTGCGAGAGCATTTTCTCCATGGGGTTCGGCGACCTACGTATGAGCTTCGCAAGGTCTTCGCGTCCTCCTGTTGGCGATCATTGGGGATGGATGTCACGCATCGGCGGATGGGGCACAAGAACCGTACCACGACCGAGAAATACTACGTCGATTCGGATACCCCGAAGGAGCTGGTTGAACTCTTTGAGCGGGCCGCGCGCAACCTCTTCGGCGGCCCTCCGTTTGCTCCCCGAGAGTAGTGGGTTCGGTGGGCAGAAGCGGGATACCTTGGCTGCACGAAGTCGGAATACAAGTCGGAATACATTCCCTCCGGGCACAAAAAGAGCCTTCCTAAGAGAAGGCTAAGTTCCTGTAAAAGAGTGATTTAAGTCTGGTACCCCCCCGGGGACTCGAACCCCGAACCAATTGATTAAGAGTCAACTGCTCTACCGATTGAGCTAGAGAGGCATTAAATTAAACGGTGAGATTGAGTTTCTTGTGTTCGGTTGGCAAGCGTTTTTAGGTTTTTTGTGGGCTTTCGCGGATCGGCTGGGGTTTGGGTGGGTTTATCGGGCGGTTAACCGTACTGAGGTGATATGCTTGCTAACGTCCATCGAGTGGCGCCCTAGCTGGCGCCGCTTTTCGCTGTCTTTTGACTGAACTCCGTTCCTGTCGCGTCGATGCTGATCACCCGTAAGCTCAAGGTACCGATCCACTGGATCTTCTACGCGCAGTTGCCGTTTACGATGGCGATTGCGGCCAATTACATGGCTGGGGCGCCGTTCCTGTTTGCGATGAAGAAGTTCATCGACAATCCGGCGGCGATCATGGTGCTGATCAACCTGGAGGTCTTCTTGACCTTGATCGGCGGTCCCTTCGTCAACTGGCTTAGTGACCGCATTTGGACGCGCTTCGGACGGCGCCGTCCGTTCATTGCTATTTCGGACATCGGCAAGTGCATCGTTCTGCCTTTGATTCCGTTTGCGCCGGATTTATGGTCGCTGATCATCCTGAAGTGGATTTATGGGGTTATGGCCGACCTGGGGACGCCGAACCAGCCGCTGTCTTTCGAGGTGATTCCGAACAAGCAGCGCGGCAAAGGGGCTGGCTTCTTCCACATGCAGATCCAGGCGGTGAACCTGGTCTTCTTCGGCACGGTGATCGGGCGTTTCGACGACGTTTATTTCATGGGGCCGCTGCACGATCTGTTCAGCCTCAGTGGTGAGCACCTGATGTTCCTTTCGGGGGCCCTGTTATTTCTCTCAGTCGCCATTTTCACTTTCTTTGGCTTCAAGGAAATCAAGCCGCCTGTGCGCAAGACGGTCGAGGATGACCGCAAGGAGCCGGACGAGCCGCTCGTGAAGGTCTTTGCGCGAGGCTTCTTCAAAGACATTCTCGCCAAGAGCCTCCTGCCGCTCTACCTGCTGCTGTTCGTTGGCCAGATGGCCAATGTGGGTCTCGGCATCCTTGGTCCCCTGTTGTATACGGAGCAGTGGGACTACAGTTTGCAGCAGATGGGCACCAATTTCGCTCTCGGAGCGATCATCGGCATGGGTGTGGCCTTGCTCGCGGGTATTTTCGCCGACGCCACCTCGAAGATGAAGGTGTACATCATCGCTCTGGTCGGCGGGTTGCTGGTAAAATTCTTCTACGTGGCCTGGGTGTACTTTAAGCCCGATCATCGTCCTGAACTGTACGAAATCCTCATAATCGGAGAGGTTGGGCACATCTTCAGCGCCACCGCCGGGGTGGTTTCCTTTCCGCTGATCCTGGAGTTCGTCGAGCGCAACCGCCTCGGAACCGCAGGCGCGGGCATGGGCCTGTTCAATCAGGGTATCAAGCTCGGCATGACCACGTTGATGGGCTTCTGGGTCGTCTGGTGGTCGATGGCATTTTTCCCTCAGGCTGGCAGCTACCTCAGTGTTACTTTTGCCGACGAGGCGACCTCCGCGGCGATCTATGAGGAGATTGCCGCAACGGGTGCCGAAACCTCCGACATTCACCTTGCCGCGCTCCACCGCCCGGGGGTCGACGGTGAAACCTCCCGCAACTGGCGCATCCGGATGGATGACGAAACCAGCGGCACACTTCAAAAACGCCTTAAGGAATTGGAGAACGAGATCAGTAAATGGCGCACCGAGCAGGATTCGCCGCTGATCAGCGAGGAGGAGCGCGCGGAGATCAAAGAAAAGATTGCCGCGGCCGAAAAGATCCAAAACCACCTTGAAGCCATGCTCGCGGAGCGGGCGGCGGATTTTCGTGCGAGCATCCAAGAATGGCTGGGGGACGACCTGTACCGGGGCGGCGATCAGATCATCGATGCCGACATGATGGGCACCCAATTAAGCATGACGGTCGAGATGATCGAGCCAGTCACCGACGCCCTCGAGGCCCAGCCATCCCGCGGCGGCGCTTTTGGCCCCTTCCTCGACATGCTCGACCCCCCATTGAATCTGCACGAGGAGTTCAATCGGGCAATGCAGGGATTTCAGTACAATGTCGTTCAAGACGAGGAGGGAACCTTCGTCGAAAATGTTCGCGTGGATGCAGCTGAAGGCGCAAACGCCATCCGCGTCGAGGCCGAATGGGAACCAAATTACGGTTGGCTAAATCGAGCCTTCTTTGAGGCCGAACGCGACCTGAACGCAGTTCAGGACCCGACTGCGGTCGTCCTGGGAGTCCTGCGCGGGCTCCTCGGTCGGGAACTCGATGGTCTGCGCTTTGCGCGCGTCAACTACGAACCGGAACCGCAGCGCTGGTTGACGATCGAGGCCCGGACAGCCGAGCCGTGGACCGACGACCGGGTCGGTCTGATCGAGGCTGCGCTTCGCGACGCCGACACGATCGAAGCGGCTGAGGTTGCGCGCGAAGGCCAAAATGCAACTATCCGAGTCCGCTTCGGCAAAGCGTTTCCGGAAGCGGAGGCGCTGCCGGACGACGCCGTAACGCGGCGCCTGCGCGACCTCGTTGGCGAGAACGAATTCGTGCTGCGCAACTTGCGTTTGCTTTATGAGCGCTTGCGGGAGACGTCAGCAGCAGCCCCCGTGTTCCTGACGGTTGCCGAACCCTTCATCGAAGAGACCTATGCGGAACGCGAGTACGACTATTTCTTTTCTTCCTACACGTTGATGATCCTCACCGACTTCTTCGGCATCGGCGTCATCATCCTGATCGTCGTTCTCGAAAAACGCGGCTTCATCCAGCGTTACGGGGTTGAAGAAGATGCCGACCGCACCTCGGCCTAAAGACCCCGTACGAAACGGCCGCTGACCGGCGTACCCATTTCGATGCTGAACAAGGAAGCGATGGCGACGGCTGGGCCTGTAGGCCCCGCCTGGTCGTCGCGAACGCCGCTCTGCGCCAAAAGCATCCGAAGAGCCGCCACGCGGCGTTCAATCAACCAATCTATTCGGTAAGGTGGTATAATGAGGTTCGCCAAATCAGGCCAGGCCACAGAGCTGGCTTGGCCAGTATCAGGCAGGTGCAGGGTCCCCGGGACGAACGGGCGACATTTCGCCTGGTCGTTTCAGGACAGGGCTCAGTTGCGCACCTCACTGAGGAGCCAGTCGATCGTTTGGCGGGCTTGTTCGCCGTAGCCGCCGCCGAAGAGATTGAAGTGGTTGAGCTCGTGGTAGAGATTGTAAAGCCGCATGCGGATATGGGCGCCATCTGGCAGTGGAAAGGCTTCCTCGTAAGCGCCGTAAAAGGCGTCACTGAAACCGCCAAACATGACCGAGAACGCCAAGTCGACTTCGCGGTCACCGTAGTAACTGGCGGGATCCATCAGGACAGGCTCGCGATCGCTGACTGCCGCCGCATTACCAGCCCACAGGTCGCCGTGCACCAGGGAGGCCGCCGGGTGGTGGTCGAGAAGCTGCTCAAGACACTGGAGCAACTCCGGCGCCTGCTGCAGAGAGAGGCCTTGGTTGGCCGCCCAGGCGAGCTGCGGCTCCAGGCGTCGTGTTCGGAAAAAATCGGGCCACTCCGGCAGCCAGCCGTTAAACTGGGGCGAGCTGCCAATCAAATTGTCCTGCGGCCACCCGAACGCACCGGAGGTATGCCGGTGTAACGCCGCCAATTGGCGACCCAGCTCCTCGAAGCTGGGCTCCTCCAGGGGCTGCAGGGGCAGGAACTCCAGGACGAGGAAGGCGTGTTGCGTGTTGGCCCCTTGTGCTACGGCCCTGGGCACGCGTACCGTACCCGTGGCTGCAATCGCCGAAAGGGCCTCCCGCTCCTGCTGAAAGCCGGGAGCGGTCGCTGGCGCGTTGACCTTTACGAAATACTGCTTTCCCATGCCTGAGGTCAACACGAAGCACTGGTTGATGCAGCCGCCGAAGGCGGGGTCTGCCCGAGCGAGAGTAAAGCGATGCCCGGTCGCGCCGGTAATGGCGTTTTCAATGAAAGCCCAGTTCATGACGCTGCGTTGCGATACTTTGCGAGCAGTGCTGCGCAGCCCCGCTCGAGTTGGTCGAGCACTTTCTCAAAGCCTGTTTCGCCGCCGTAGTAGGGGTCGGGCACATCCCATTGCTCCCCCAGCGCAGCTTCGCTGAACAGCTGGATGCGCTCGCGAGCGTCGGCGGGCGCCCGCTCCCGCAGTTCGTAAAAATTGCTGCGGTCCATAGCCAGGAGCAGATCGTAGGTTTCAAAATCCTCCTCGGTGACCGGGCGGGAGACGCTGCGCAGCTCATAGCCGCGCGGACGCGCAGCCGCGCGCATCCGCCCGTCGGCAGGTGCCCCTGCGTGAAATCCAATGGTTCCGGCAGAGTCGATCGCGAACTGATCCCGTACCCCCGCCTGGCTTGCCAGGTGCGCGAAGACGCCCTCGGCCGCGGGGGAGCGGCAGATATTGCCAAGGCAGACAAACAGGATGCGCGTCGGATTAGGCACTGCGCCTGAACAAAAACTGCGCCCGCCGCGGCGTGCAAGGCTCGAAAAGCGTCCTCCCCTCCCGGCCGGTTCCGAGGTCGCCGATCTGGCCAGGGGTTTTCTCGCCAATTCGTGATTGGTCCCGCTGGCTTGCAATTCGAGCGCCTTAGGCCTTTCCTCCGCTCCATGCGCATTCACTGGCTGCAGCACGTCCCGTTTGAAGGCCTGGGGATGATTGAGGCCTGGGCCGCCGATCAGGGACACGAATTGACCGCAACACGCTTTGCGCGAGGTGATGCGCTGCCCCTGCCCGCTGAGGTCGATATGGTTATTGCGATGGGCGGGCCAATGAACGCCCTCGAGGACGACAAATACCCTTGGCTTAAACTCGAACGGCTCTTCCTCGGCGATGTCATACGAGCAGGCAAACCCGTCCTGGGCGTTTGCCTCGGGGCTCAACTGATCGCGGCCGCACTCGGTGCGAAGGTCTACCGCCATGAGCACATCGAAATTGGCTGGTGGCCGGTCGAGCGCACCGGTACCGCGGCGATCCCCTGGCCGGAGGAAGTCGAGGTTTTCCACTGGCATAGTGACACGTTCGATCTGCCCAACGGCGCCGAGCCGCTCTGCCACAGCACCGCCTGCGAGTACCAGGGCTTTGTCTGGAACCAGCGGGTCGTCGGCTTGCAGTTTCACCTGGAGATGCGACCGGAAGACGTTGCCGCCATTTGCGAAAACTGTGGCCACGAAGTGGTCGATGGCCCTTGGATTCAGCCGATGGAACGATTGAAGCATATTGACCCCGACCTCCAGGAACGCCGACGACGCCTGCTGAACATGATCCTCGACGGCCTCGCTGCCAACTACTTGCCAAATTCTTGAATGATGACGCCTTCGCGAACGTTTTCCTGGGCCGGATGGGCTGCCGCGCTGTGGGGTATACTCGGTGTTTCCCTGCTGATCGGCAGCGCGATCGTGCGCCTTACCCCAAAAGCCTGGGCCGCCCTCACTGCGCCACTGGAATGGTACCACTGGGCGGTGCTGGTGCCCTGGCTGATCTTCATGCTCGTCAGCGAAGGTTACCGCGGCTTCCAGCAGGCCTTTTCACCCCGGGTAGCCGCCCGGACGCGTTGGCTGCGCCAGCATCCCGGCTGCTTGCGCGGGATTTTGGCACCCCTATTCTGCATGGGCTTTTTTGGAGCCACTCCCAAACGGCAGATCGTCGCCTGGTGTCTGACTGGGGGAATTATTGGGCTGATCTTGCTGGTCAGCCTGCTGGACCAGCCGTGGCGCGGCATCGTCGATTCCGGAGTGGTGGCGGGCCTGCTTTGGGGCCTTCTGTCGCTTTGGTTTTTTACCGCGCAGGCGTTGTTTCAGCCAGAATTTTCCTCCGACCCGGAACTTTCTAGGGTTTTAGCGGACGAGTCTGAACTACGTTAGAGGCTTATACCACCTTGCCGAATAGATCGGTAGATTGAACGCCGCGTGGCGGCTTCGGATGCTTTTTGGCGCAGAGCGGCGTTCGTGCCGACGAGGCGGGGCCTACAGGCCCAGCCGTCGCCCTCACTGCCTTGCTCTGCATCCAAAATCATCTCGATCAATTTACCGACCTCTCCGGCAAGATGGTATTAGGCTTGCATGCCAGATACTAAAAAGCCAAGCTCTCTACCGGCTGCTTATAAGTAATTTACCCTGCCTTTACTGTGAAACCCTGGATTTTTTTCATCTTGGCAGCGCTTGGCCCGGTCGCCTCGACGCAGGCGCAGCCTCGGGGAAGCCGGGCATCGGGCCTGGAGGATGTCGCGGACCTGATGGGCAGGTACGCCACGGCGCTCGGTGGTTACCCTTCGCTGCGCTCGGCGAGCTCAGCCTTGGCGGACGGGCGGTTTCATCTTCTGGAGCGCAACTGGCCGATGCAGCTGTCGTGGCGTTCGCCGAATCTGGCGCGCATGCGAATTGAGCAATCCGCCGGTACCTACGTTCTGCTGCATGATGGCGAAGGCTTCTGGCGCAAGCTGCCCTGGGAAAATAACTATATTCCGATGCAACCCGACCAGGCGCTCGTTTTCGAGCAACTGATTCGCTTGGTCCACCCCGTGCTCGAGCTGTACGAAGGCGGCCACGAAATCGAGCATCTCGGCACCGAGCTCTTTGATAAACAAGAGGTGGAAGTCCTCAGCTACCGGCTGCCCGAAGCAGGCGAATTTCGGGTGCTCTTCAACAGCGCAACCAACCTTCCTCTTGCCTCGGTGCTTCCTTCCAACGAGGATGGATCGCAGACCGTTGTCCAATATTCTGACTATCGCGGGGTCCGCAACCTGCAGGTGGCTCACCGCATCGAGGTCAGGGTCGACGGCTGGACGGAGCAGGTTTTTACTTACGATACGATGACGCTCAACGTCGGGATCCTCACAAACCTCTTTGACCACGACAATTGATCCCGAGGCTGCCCCTTGCATGGCTTGAGGCGGCCACAGCTTCCTCTGGAGATCCCACATTGAGCCCACAAGGAGGCAGACTGCGGAAATCCCCCAGAGCTCGCTTTGCATTTGAAATAGCGCTTCCGCTCGACACGATTTTTTGAAATGGATTTGCCCAAAGCGATTGCGACGATCGACGCCCACCTGTGCCGCCTGGACAATGCCTACGGACGGCCGGTTTTCGACGAGTGGGCAATCGTAACGACCGACGGGCGCATCGTGCTGCATTACAAGGGCCAGCGAGAAGAACGCTTTGCCCTCGACTTCGCCGATGAAATGCGAGCGCTACGAGCGGAGCTGCAGGCTGACGGCGCAGAAACCTTCAGCGGTGGCGAGTTTGGATTCACCCGGGAGGGGACGGGCACCGCATTCGATGCCTACATTTGCCTCGGCCCGGGCATTTTCGTCGTGTGCAACCATACCCAGAAATCGATGGCCGAACTAACCGCCGACCCCAACTGGGTGCGCGCTCAAGGCACGTTTGTCGATCTCAGCCAGGTTTTTGCCGTGCAACCGCTTCACCTCGCAAGCCTCTCAGCGTAGCTTTTGCGGCGGCTCTGCCGCGCAGCCGCGGCGGGTACCGATGCCCCGGGAAAAAAGTCGTCTGGGAAATAGCATTTTTTCCGAGCTGCGTCGTCTATTAAGTTGTGAATCGTATCCTCACCCCACTCTTTGCGCTCGGGCTTTTACTGACGGCCTGTAGCCAGCAGCTCCCGGAATTCGACGTGCCTGCGGAACATGCCGAAGCGGTCGAAACACTGACCTCCGACAACTTCGAAACCCTGACCGCAAATGGTGTTACGGTCGTTGAGTTCTGGGCTAAAGATTGCGGACCTTGCCATCTGACTCGTCCGCGTTTTGCCAAAGTCGCGGCTGACCTTTCCCGTGACGGTCTTACCTTTGGGAGCGTGGATGTGGATGCCGAGGGGGCAATCGCGTTCAACCACAGCATCCGGGCCACACCGACCATGCTCATTTATGAGAACGGCGTTCCGGTCGCGGGGCGGGTAGGCATCTTCAGCGCGGAGGACCTGCGTAGCCTTGTTTCGGAATTTAGCGAGACGGCGCGCGAAAGCTAAGCAATCCGCCACGCCGGAACGCCCGGCTAGCCTACTGCGCGGAACCGGCTTGGGACGGCTTGTCTTCGTCGCTCGCCTCAGCGGAGAGCCTCAGGCGCTTGAGCAGCCATGCCTGTTGGTGCGGCACGCTCAGCAGCAAGCCCATGCCGGGAACGATCGCTCCGCCGACAAGGCCCATCGTGCCTTCGAACTTCACGGAACGTCCGTAGCTTTCGACAAACCAGACGACGACCATCCCGACAAGAATGCAACCAACCATCAGCCCCAGGCAGATTAGCGCTGCTTTGGGGTTCGCATCGCGGGAACGTTTCAACCGAAGCGCGTCGCCGAGTGCCAGAAACGCAGTAGTGGCCCCTGAGCCCAGGGCCGCCAGGACGATGCCCAGAAAATAGAACGTTAAAAACGGACCTAGCGCCATAAAACCTTCTCCTAAACGAATGTCTGGCACAAAGTCACCTGCGGCAACGGAAATTTCTGTTACCTTTGCGTCACGGCGCCACCTGATAACGGCATCCGCCAGCGGAGGGATTTCCGTTGTGCCTGCCGCTACGGCCACCATTTTCGAGAAAATGAACGGTGGTGACGAACGCGACCAGACCATCCTCGACGCTCTCTTGGCGGCGCCCGCAGCCGCATTTGCCAGCGGCAGCGTCCTCGCGCGTGAGCTCGGCATCAGCCGTCCGGCGCTCGCCGCCCGCATCAGCCGCCTGCAGGAGCGCGGGGTTCCGATCGCCCGGATGCGCGGGCATGGCTACCGCATTGAGTGGCCCGCCGTCTCCGGCTTCCACGGGGAGCTGATTGCCGCCCTGCTGCGGGCGGATGGGGCGGTATGCAGCTGGCGTTTCCGGGAGGAGGTCGACAGCACCAATAGCGAAGCCGAGCGGCTGCTGGCAGCCGGAGAGCCGCCGCCCCTAGCCGTAACCGCCCGCCGCCAGACGGCGGGGCGCGGTCGCCTTGGGCGTCGGTGGGAAAGCCACCGCGCGGAAAACCTTTACCTCACCCTTGCCTGGCGCCCATGGCTGCCCCCAGCCCGTTTGCAAACCTTTACGCTGTGGATGGGCCTGAAGGCCTGTCGGCATTTGCGAAAGCAATTCGGGATACCCGTCATGGTGAAATGGCCTAACGACCTTCAGATCGAGGGGCGCAAACTTGCTGGAATGCTGACCGAGGCACGTATCGACGCCGACCGCACCCGCGACCTCATTTTTGGTCTTGGGCTCAATCTCGCGGGCGACTTCACCGACTTTCCGCCGGAGGTGCGCGCACGAGCCACGAACCTCTCTGAGCATCTCGAAGCGCCGCTGGACCTCAACCGTGCGGCGTCGGGCATGATTACCGCGTTGCTCGACGCAGCAGCACACTTCTTTGCCGAGCCCACCTCCGCGACGCTAACTGCGCACTGGCCAGAGGTCGACGCACTCGAGGGCCGTGAGGTGGTCGCCCACTCCGGTAGCGAGGTCCTCCGTGGGCGCGCCGCTGGAATTGACGAAATGGGTTGCCTGCGCCTCGTCCTGAGCGGAAGTGAAGGCGAACGCCGCCTGCATGCTGGCGAGGTCACCTTGGCACCCGCGCATCCCGCTTGAACCCAAGCGCACGCCGCAGCAAGCTTCGGGGGATGGGGAACCTCACCACCGCCGCCACAGTGCTCTGCGTCGACATCGGCAACTCCAGCACACATTGCGGCATCTGGAGTGCGGAAACTGCGCGCGAGCTCGAAAATTTGCCTTTGACGGCCCCGGCCTCTGCCTTGCTCGAGCTCGCGGCGCGCGCGGGGGTCGACGGAATTGCCTGGTGTTCGGTGGTTCCTGCGCTTGCGGACGCGCTGCGAACGGCCTTTGAGACCGCGCCGGTACCCGTCGTCGAGGTGGATTACCGCTGCGCGCCGGGGCTGCCCGTGACCTATGCGAATCCCTCTGAAATCGGTCCGGACCGGCTTGCTAACGCCATCGGCGCGCAAGCGTTGCACGGCCTGCCCGCCTTGATCGTCGATCTCGGCACAGCGACCACGGTCAGCGTTGTCCGGCGCGACGACGGATACGTGGGGGGAATGATAGGACCCGGACTGCGCTTGATGACCGACTACCTCCATGAGCGAACTGCCCGCCTGCCCCGGCTCGACGCCCAAAGTGTGGTCACTTTTGAGCCGCGCGCAGGCCAGCCCGGAGGGACTACTACCGAAGCCATGCTTCTGGGTTGCCACCACGGCTACCGCGGTCTGGTGCTCGCCTTGCTTACGGAAGCCCGCTCGATGATTCCCCCTGGCGAGGGCCAGCCCAGTGTCATCATTACCGGAGGAGCTTCGGAGATGTTACGCGGCCTGCCGGATGGCGACACGTGGCACTTTCACCCTCGGCTGACCTTCCATGGGCTGGGGCACGCCTGGACGCGCTTCTGCACGACCTCCCCGTAATGCTTCGAGCCTGCCGAAACGCTTCTTCCCCCAGGCGGTTTGGGATTCGATGACGGATTCGCGACCGGTGGCTGCAAATTACCCCGTTGCCAAAAGCGGCAACCGCAAACTGCACGCCAGCTGGCGGGATCAGCTACGGTAATGGCGGATCACAGAGGCTGGCACTGGATTTGCGCCTTTTAGGTTTACGTCACAGGTCAATGTTTCGGCCTGTGCCCTTCTCGCCCTCGAAACGCCCTATTGCCCATGTCGAACTCGCAGCCCAACCCGCACTCCGCCGGCGTTACCAGCGCGACGGAAATCGCTACCAAGCTTATTCAAGACACAACCGTGCCCAGCATCGGATTCGGCACGTGGGAACTGGAGGGTGCAGAATGCCGCGAATCCGTCGAGCATGCCCTGCGGGTCGGCTACCGCCATATCGACACGGCCCGCGCCTACGGCAACGAAGACGAAGTTGGTAAGGCACTCGAGGCGGCCCCGTGCCAGCGGTCCGAGCTTTTCATCACGAGCAAAATCTGGCGCGACGATTTGGCCCCCGACGACATCCGTCGAGAGACGGCCCGCTCGCTGGAGCTCCTGGGCTTGGATTACCTCGACTTGATGCTGATCCATTGGCCAAACCCCGACATCCCGCTCGAAAGCAGCATCGAGACCCTTGCAGCCTTGCAGAGCGAGGGGGTTATTCGCCACCTTGGCGTGAGCAACTTTCCCGTTGGCTGGCTGAAGCGCGCCATCGCCTGCGGCCCCGTTTTTTGTAATCAGGTCGAATACCACGCGACCCTCGGGCAGCGGCCGCTCCTCGAAGTTTGCCGCGCTCACGATATTTTGCTGACGGCCTACTCCCCTCTCGCGCATGGCGCTCTGAAGGAGGATGAGCCGCTGAAGCAGGTTGCCGAAAAGCATGGCAAGAGCATCATGCAGGTTGCGCTGCGCTGGCTGGTCGAGCAAGACAATGTTGCCGCGCTACCGCGTTCGAAAACCCCGGAACATATCAACGCCAACTTCGACGTGTTCGACTTCACCCTCGATGCCGACGACCATGCGGCGATCGAGCGCCTGCCAAAAGACCAGCGCCAGATCGACCCCGGCTTTGCTCCGGACTGGAGCAGCTAAGTGCCCGGCAAGCGGCGGTCAGCCGGCCCCGGCACCTCATTCTTTCCGGTCCCGTTTCACCCAGGGGACCGCCAACTCAGGCTTTTAGTATTTATGGAAGACATGATCACCCACGCTCCCACCGCATCGGAAATCCTGCAGCTCGCAAAAGCGCAGGGCGGCACGCGGATTAGTATTTACCTTCCGCTGGCCAAAGCGGCGGATCGCAGCGATGAAAACCGTATCCATGCGAAAAACCTCTACCGCGCTGCCGAAGCCGAGCTTCACGCACGCGGAGTTCGCGATGGCAATACGGATTCGTGGCTGAAGCCGCTGGCCGAGCTGCTGGAGGATCCGCACAACCTTTTGCGTCCTCAGGCCTCACTGGCCCTTTTCATTGATGCTGAAGGCTCCGCGCTGTACGACCTGCCGCAGTCCGTGGAACCTTCGGTGACGGTAGGCAGCCGTTATTTCCTCAAGCCGCTCGTACCTCTGCTCAACGGCGACATCGCTTTTGTCACGGTGAGCCTCGAGCTCGAGCGCTGCCGCGTTTACGAAAGCCTTTCCTCGGGGCTACGGGAGATCAACGTCCCAGATCTGCCTCAGAAGATCACAGATATCACTTGGCGCGATGACCCGGAAAAGATGCTTCAGCACCACACGGCCAATCAGGTTTCCGTTCCGGGAGCCCCCGGGCAGGCTCCTGGCCAAATTTTCCACGGCCAGGGCTCATCGAAGGATTATGAGGAAATCCAGGTGGAGCGCTACCTTCTCAGCGTCGCGAAGACCCTGGAAACCTTCCTTACGGACGATTCGCGAAGCGTCTTTGTCTTCGCCGAAAGCCGCAACCTTGGCCACCTCAAGAACCACTTCAACCTGCCTCGGAAGGACATACACTACATGGAGTTCGATCCGCGCGATCTGAAGGAGTCGGATTTGGACGAGCGCTGCCGGAAGGCGTTGCACGAAAAGGTGGCCCGAGAGCGTGAGGACTTCACGAAACGCCTTGATGCCGCCCGCAACGGTGACGCTGTTTTCGACCTTAGCGCGGCAGCCGTCGCAGCTGGACAGGGCCGTCTCGACGGAGCCCTCATCGCTGAGGATTACGAAGCACGCGGCATCTGCGACGCTGAGCAAGGCGTGGTAACACTACTTAAAGACGACGCGAAAGCTGAGGAAGAAGACTGCGCGCACGACCTGCTCGACCTCATCGCGCAAGAAACGCTTGCCCACGGTGGACGCGTTTTCAGCGCACCCAGCGTTGAAATCCCCGGCGGCGGGCCGGTCGCAGCCCTCCGGCGCTTCTGATCCGACCTCGGGCGATCCCGATTCATCCTGGCAGGGAGGGTTACCTCCCTGCTTTTTCATCTGCGGGCCTCCTGTTATCGCCATTGAAGGTTCGTCTTGCTAAAGAGTACCAAAATGGTGTAATTACGGCCTGAAGATCGTGGTCGAAGTTATGGGTACGTCCGCTGCTTACGAGCAAGCAAAGGCCGAAGAGTTCCCCGAAGTTTTTGGGGAGCAGGATTTCCGCTTTTTGCTTTTGGCTTCGTTTTCGGCAGCGGCGGCCATTTTCGTTTCTGCCCTTCTCGTAAGCAGCGGGCCGGTGACCCTGACGGCGAGCGCGGTGAATACGGGCGTTTTTGCGCTGTTGCTTTCGGTCCATCGACAAATCTCGCTGTTCCGTGCAAAGCTGCTGGCAATCGCGGCGATGTGGGTAACGGCGGTCGTCGTGATCGCTTCCTCCCAAGGGATCCGCGACTCCGCCTTGCTGCTCTTCCCTGGAGTTTTGCTCTACGGCAGCATCACATTCGACCGACGGGTGTACTGGACGGTTGCGGCGGCATCAGCGGCGGCAATCGCCGTGCTCGGGCTCGCTGAGAAATGGGGCTATTTTAACACGGGATTCCCTATGCAAGGGCTGTCGACCGACATTGTGGCGGCCGTTGTCATTCTGTCGTTTGTGGCGCTGTTTATCGACGTTTATCTGACAAACCTGCGCCGTTCGATGCTGGAGCTTACCTGTTCGAAGTTAGCGATCGAAAAGGCTGACCGCACCAAGAGTGAGTTTCTGACGATCGTCACTCACGAACTACGTTCGCCGCTCAATCCGATTATCGGCTACGCCCAGATGCTCGGCTCTGAGGTGCAGGACCCGGAGCATCGGGAAGCCTTGGGGGAGATTAATGCCTCGGGCAGGCAGCTTCTGGAGCTGATCGACAGCGTGCTCGACTACAGCCGCGTGGCCGACGGTTCCATCCCCCTGCAAGCCGAGGATGTCCCCATCTGCGATCTTTGCGAAGAACTCGGCGCTTACACGCAGACCCTTTCGGACGCGCAAAGTTGCGCGGTGGAGCTCGTTTGCCCTGCTTGCAGATCCCAACACCTGAAGCACGCCTCCGTGCGGCTCGACCGTGGGCGCACGCTTCAAATCCTGAAGCAGATGCTGCTGAGCGCCGTAGATTTGAGCCGCAACGGCACCATTCGCGTCCACTGCGATCTCCCCACCGCAGGGGTCGCGCAGGCGCCCTGCCGGTTTGTGATGGAAAGTTCCACCTCCTTGCCCGAGGGCATGACGGAGAATCTGTTTGAGCCTTTGTGGGCTGCGCAGAGTGGCGAGGGCGTCAACCGTCGCCGTCACACCGGCCTCGGACTGGGCCTGGCTACGGCGCGGCAACTGGCGCGGCTGATGGATGGCGATGTCAGCTGTGATCAAAAGGCAGACGGGGGCACACGCTTCATCCTCGAAGTCCCAACGTTGGCTTAGGAGTCGGCAAGGAAGACCCGTCGGGTTAATGACGCTCCCGGGACCACGGCACGTACCAGCGTAAGGCGAAGCACTGCGATCGAGTCGGCTAATGAGAACGCGTTGACTTCTGCGCCCGGCCTCCACACTCTCGAGGCTGTGAATGCCTTGTTGCCGCGACGCTGGGACGTCCCGCAAGTCTTCCGCGATCGCCTGGGTGAAACCGCCGGACGCCAGCGCTTGATGCTCGCCGAGGGGCATGCGCTTTTCATTCTCCACACCGTGCCCAACGAGGAAGGCCACCGCGAGGGCGTGTTTTTTTGGCGTTCGCCGGAAGGCACCACCAAGTCGACGGGGCCCGTGAGCGGACTGGACGGCCTCCGCGAGCACTGGCGAGCATTTTTGCAAACCGTCGAAGACCTGGAGCAACGCCTTGATGTCGCCCAAAGTGCCCGGGATTACTTCGACGTCCTCAAGGTGGCGGCTCCGCTGGAGCGCACGGCCCGCAACGGCGCTGCCGTCATGCAGCAAGCGCGGGAAGCCATCGCGGAAGAACGCGCCTTCATTGCCCTGCGCGACCTCGCCTCCGAAGCCGCACGAGAGGCGGAACTGCTCCACAACGAAGCCAAAGCCGCCCTCGACTACAATATCGCGCGCCAAGGCGAGGCACAGGCCACCCACAGCATGCGGATATCCCGCATTGGCCACCGCCTCAACCTTCTCGCAGCCCTCTTTCTGCCAATCACTGCGCTGACATCGATTTTCGGGATGAGCCTCGCTTCCGGCCTTGAGACGTATGACCCCGCTGGTTTCTGGATCGTGCTATTCGCCGGTATCGTAATGGGCGGCCTGCTCGGCCTGGTGTTCCTGCGCCCGCCCTCAACGCCAAGCTGAGGTTGACGCGGTGCCCGGACGCAAAGGCACCAAATTACGTTTTGTCGGACCCGCGAGCGGATTTTTCGCAGAAGCCCTCGCGCCGATTGCGCTCGCAAGCCGCCCGGATACGCAGGCTGATCTGGTTCGCGGCAAAGCCGAGCTGTTTCACGAGGTAGCGTTCGCGGAGGTCGAGGCACGCCGCGTCGAGGGGTACTGTAGCACCGCAGTCCTGGCACTCCAGGACCGCCCGTGGCTCGCCTGGTTTGTCGACCTCGTAGTGCCGCCGCTCATCGCCATCGTAAGTGTCGACCTTGCGCAAAATCCCCGCCTCTTCGACAAGGCCCAGCGTACGGTACACCGTAGCCAGCGAAATCATGCGGTCTTCCCGCCTGGCCTCTGCCAGAAGATCTTCCGCGGTAAAGGGGCCGCCAATGTGAAGCGCCGCCCGCAGGATGGTACGGCGCGGCGCCGTTAGGCGCTGACCGCAGGCCCGCAGGCGCTCAAACCACTCATCGAGCTGCGCATCTTCGTCAACGGCACCGTCAGGTTCATGATTGGAGGTTCCGGATGTGCCCGAGCCGTTCATGCCGGGACCCGCTCCTGCCGGTAACGAAGCTGTAACCGGATCTCGGGAGCCTCAATCACCGTATCCTCGCGGACGCGGTGCATCGCTTGGACGCAAAAGCTTTCGAGATCCGGCTCTTCGAGAGCCACCGGAAACGTCGCCGCTTCCGTTTCTTCGGTCTCGACGCTGATTTCAACGTGCGCCTCGATCCACTGCCGCAAAGGCTCCAGCGCGCAAGCCTGCAGCCCTTTGGCCCGGCTGCGAAGCTTGTAGAAGCACGAGAGACACTCACCCGGCGGACGGGGCTGCGACGTCATGTTATACAGGTCCAGAAGGCAATCGGCCTCCCGGCAAAAGGGCTGACTAAGGGGGCTCAGCACTTCGGGCGGCAGCCTGGGGAGAGTGCGACGCGTGATC
>JBHJGW010000089.1:0-5252 GCA_050331415.1 Opitutales bacterium
TGGCCGGGCGCTCCCGCACAACTGCCAGAAACGCTGGAAGGGCCTCCTGCGGGCGGCCTTCGGTGAGCAGTCGCTGCCCGCGCTGGTAGGCTTTCAGGTCGGTTTCCAGCATTCCGGGATCGCGCTCGCTGCAGCCGGAAAACGCCAGGGCCAGCGCCAGAGCGGCGAGCCGATACGCAGAAAAATCTCGAAGCCGGAACGGGGTCCTTTTCAGCACGCTGCAACGATGATTTGCTCTGGTCCGAAGGGCAAGCGGGAAGTCCCGGCAAACCCTCGGCTACGGTTTTCTGCGTAAGCATCCGCCCCGCCGTGCGACGCAGCGAGCATGACCCTAAAGCTATCTTCCTTCGTGTTCTCCCTTTTCCTTTTGGTTGGCGTCGCCAAGGCGCAACCCGAAGGCTACGAGGCTTATGCCCGGTTGCTGGACAGATATGTCCATGAAGACGGGGTAGCTTACGCGGAGTGGCATGCTTCGCCCTCCGATGTTCGCGCACTCGATGAGGTGCTCGAGGCTTTCGGCCGGACCGACGTCGCTGCGCTGTCGGAAGACGCGCAAATGGCCTTTTATATCAACCTCTACAACGCGGCGATGCTTCAGGCGGTGATGGATGCCTACCCCGTAAGCTCTGTGACCGACATCAAACCGGATTTTGGAGTCTTCAAGCGCCAGTTTATCGAGCTCCAAGGGCGCTCGCTGAGCCTCGACCAGGTGGAAAAAGGCATCCTGCTCGAACGGTGGGACGAGCCGCGAATCCACTTTGCGGTCAATTGTGCTAGCGAAAGCTGCCCGCCCTTGCGTGGCGAACCTTTCACGGCAGCCGAGCTCGACACACAGCTGCAGGAGCAAACGGTGGCGTTTGCCAACAGTCAGCGCGCGGTGACGGCCGACTCAAAAGCAAAAACCCTTCGCTTCAACGCAATTTTCTCTTGGTATGCTGACGATTTCCCCGGTGAAAAGCCTACTGCCTACGTTAACCGATTTCGTGAAAACAAGCTTTCCCGGAAATGGAAAGTTGAATATAAAGATTATGACTGGTCGCTAAACGCTGCCAACTGAACCTTGCCTTGGCTCCATCGCTGCTCGCGCACGCCTTGCACTCCTGTTAAAAAATGAAGAATCCGATTGCTCAATACACCCGTTGGCTGCACACGCAATGGCCTGCGGGAAAAACCGAGAAAGAGCCTGCAATCTACGAGGACGGCACGACGAATGTTCCGGGGGTACGCGTCGTGGGTGACCTTACCGGGGTGCCGTTGCTAAAGTTTTCGGCGGATACCGGTGCCAAGGCCATTCACGGCTTGCTCAAGGATTCCGACTTCCGCAAGGGACGCCTCGGCGACGACGGGTACGATGTCGCAATCATCGGGGCGGGCGTTTCCGGTATTTCGGCGGCAATCGAGGCGCGCAAGGCGGGCTTGAAAACGGTAGTTCTCGAAAGCCAGGAGGCATTCACGACGATCAAAAATTTCCCGGCGAAAAAACCTATTTATACCTATCCAGCCGGGATGGAGCCTGCCGGTGAGATGCGCTTTCTGGCGGATGTCAAAGAAGACCTCCTCGTCGAGCTGCGCGAACAGCAGGAAGCCCACAATATTGAACCTGAGCATGGCGAGGTCGATCACATCGAAGAGGTTAAAGGGGGCCTGAAGGTGGTTTTCCAGAAGGACCACCGCGAGCCGGTTCTGGCTCAGCGGGTGGTCGTGGCCATCGGACGCACAGGCAACTTTCGTAAGCTCAACGTTCCGGGCGAGAACCTCGAGTTCGTTTCAGTGCGACTGATCGATGCCGCCGAGTTTACGGGCAAGCGTATCCTGGTTGTGGGAGGGGGCGACTCCGCCCTCGAAGCCGCCATTTCACTCGCCGAGAGCGGTGCCGATGTAGTGCTCAGTTACCGCCGGGAAGCGTTTCAGCGCCCCAAACCCGACAACATCGAGCGCCTGACGCAGCTCGCGGACGAAGGCCGGATCGATCTGCGGATGGCGACGCAGGTGCAGGAGATCAACGAAGACCACAGCGTGACGCTTTGCGGCGCCGACGGCTGCGACCGCGAGGAAAACTTCGACAACGTCTTCATCCTCATCGGCCGCGAGCCGCCCCTGGATTTTTTCCGCCGCTCCAAGATTGGCGTCCGCGGCGATTGGGACCTGAAAAAGTGGGCGCTGCTTATCGGATTTTTTGGCCTGATGGTCTTCCTCTACCACTGGAAGGCCTATAAACCTTTTTTGGGAATTCCGAATACGAACCTTTGGGTGATTTTTCAGAACCATAATTGGTTTCCTTTCAATCTCCCGATCCTTGGCGGGGAAAATGGCCTGATCCAGACGACCCTGCGCAGCGCGGCCAACGACCCCGGCTGGTCTTTTGCCTTCGCTTACACAGCCGTGATTGCGATCTTTGGGATCAAGCGCATTCGGCGGCGCAAGACCCCGTACATCACGCGGCAGACGCTTACGCTGATGGCCTTCCAGATCGTCCCGTTATTCCTGCTGCCGTACGTCATCTTTCCCTATCTGGGAGCGAACGGCGCGTTCACGAGCGGCGGTTTTGGCGAGTGGTTTGGTATGACCTTTCTTTCCAATGGGCCCGGCACGGAACCGACCGCCTATTGGCGTGCTTTCGGGTTCATCCTCGCGTGGCCACTGTTCATCTACAATGTCTTCACAGAAGCGCCCCTTTGGGGCTGGCTGGTGGTGAGTCTGATTCAGACTTTTGTCATCATCCCGCTGATTATTTGGCGCTGGGGCAAAGGTGCGTACTGTGGCTGGATTTGCTCTTGCGGGGCGATGGCCGAAACCCTCGGCGACAAGCACCGCGACAAAATGCCGCACGGGCCATTTTGGAATCGGCTCAACATGGTCGGGCAAGGAATCCTGGCAATTGCCTTCATTCTGTTGATCCTGAGAATCATCGCTTGGACAATGCCGGGCTCTGCCTTCGGTCAGACCGTTAACGGCTTCGTTGATAAGAACGACTTCCTGAGTTACAAGGTTCTGATCGATCTTTGGTTGGCAGGTGCCATCGGTTACGGGCTCTACTTCCATTTCTCTGGGCGTGTGTGGTGCCGCTTTGCCTGTCCGCTGGCTGCGCTGATGCACATCTACCACCGCTTCAGCCGTTTCCGGATTTTTGCGGATAAAAAGAAATGCATCTCGTGCAACGCCTGCACCACGAATTGTCACCAGGGCATCGACATCATGAACTTCGCCAACAAGGGCCTGCCGATGGAAGACCCCGAGTGTGTGCGCTGCAGTGCCTGTGTCTACGTCTGCCCCACCGGCACCCTTTATTTCGGCCACTACGGCAAGGGTAATGAGCCGAAACTCGACCGCCTTTGGGCTTCTCCGCTTCAGCGTGACGAGGCCGCTCACGAAGGCACGCCCGTCGACACCTACATGAAGCGCGAAGCCGAGCGCTTGAAAAAGCAGGGCGTTGGCGGAAAAAAGGCGGTGCAGCCTGTCGGCAGTTGACTGTTTCTTCTGAATTTTCGGCGTGCCTCCGGGCCCGCTTTCACTATCGTCGACCGAGGTTATGCTCGCTGTACAACTGTTGTTCTGGACGATCTACGCGGCCTTGTCGGCCGCGTTGCTCGTGTATGGGCTCAATCATTACGTGCTCATCGCGCTCTTCTTGCGGCAATACAGGAAACGGCAGGCGAGTACGCAGCTAGCTCCCGAGGAGCCGGCCTCGTGGCCAGCGGTGGTTACCCAGTTGCCCCTGTACAACGAAGCAAACGTCGCCGAGCGCGTGATCCGCGCTGCCGCGGCGATGGACTACCCCGGTGAGCACACCGTGCAGGTGCTCGACGATTCCGATGATGAGACGCGCGCGATCGTTGACCGGACAGCCGCCGAGCTGCGGGCGAGCGGCCGACGCGTCGACGTGGTTCGCCGACCCCACCGACAGGGATTCAAGGCCGGTGCGCTCAATGCGGGGTTATCCAAAACGGAAGCGCCGCTGATTGCGATCTTCGACAGCGACTTTGTACCGCCCCCGGACTTCCTGAGGAACATGGTACCGACGCTGCTGGCGGACCTGAAGGCCTGTCTGGCGCAGGCGCGGTGGGGACATCTCAACGCGGGCGAGTCCTGGATCACCCGGGCGTTGTCGGTCGGAGTCGACGGGCATTTTCTGGTCGAGCAACCGGCGCGTGCCTGGAACGGCTTGTACCTGAATTTCAATGGCACGGCGGGAGTCTGGCGGCGGGCAGCCATCGAGGCGGCGGGCGGCTGGCAGGACGACACCCTGACCGAGGATATGGACCTCTCGTACCGTGCCCAACTGGCCGGGTGGACGATCCACTACCGGCGGGACGTCGTCGCCCCGGCTGAATTGCCAAGTACCTTCGCCGCTTTGAAAAGCCAGCAGTTCCGCTGGGCGAAGGGCTCGATGCAAACCGCGCGCAAGCTGCTGCCCCGGGTGCTGGCGGCGCCGGGCGGCTGGTTTCGGAAATCGCAAAGCGGCTTCCACCTGACAAACTATTGTATCCATTTCGCCATGGCGGCGATTGCCCTGCTGCTTGTACCGGTGGTGCTGCTGCCGCCGCTGCCGGCGGTTCCCTGGATGTGGTCGCTCCTCGCGGCGCCGATCCTGTTTGCCGCGCTTGCGCCAAGCCTGCTTTACCTGACCGGACAGCTGACAACGCCGGGCGGTGACTGGCGCCGCTGCCTGCGGAACCTTCCGGGCATGTTTGTGCTCGGGTTCGGTTTGTCCCTTTCCAACGCACGAGCCGTTCTCGAAGCCTTCAGCTCGCGCCGGACGCCGTTTGTCCGCACCCCGAAGCGCGGGACGGAGAACCGTCGACGCTACCGCGTCCCGCGCTGCGCGTGGTCGTGGCTCGAGGTCGCTTGCGCCGGCTACTGCCTGTTGGGCCTCATCGTAGCGCTGTCGGGCGATCGAGCCGGCTTAACACCCTTTCTGGCGCTTTACGGTGTGGGCTTTGCGGTCGTGGGTATTGGTACGCTGACCGAGCGTTCATGAGTGACGATGGTCAACGGCCAGCGCGGAGGCCCCGGCTGTGGGTTTTCGCGTCGTCGGTGTCCGCGGCGGCAGGCCTGGCGGCTGCCTACGGGTTTGTCACCACGAGTCATGACGCTGCGCCGGTCACTCGCGTCTGGCTATTCGTCGGGATGGCAGCTTCAATGTTTGCGCTGGTGTTTTGCTGGCCGGGGTTTCGACGCAGCCGTACCGAGGCTGCCGTACTGCTGGGTTTGGCAGTCGTGCTGCGCGTTTTGCTGATGCCGGCGGCACCTTC
>JBHJGW010000090.1:0-5079 GCA_050331415.1 Opitutales bacterium
GCCGACGCGCGCGTCGCCGACGCCGCTCGCGTGGCGCTAATGCACCTTCCGGGCAACCGCGCCACGGAGCTCCTCCTTCAGGCTCTCAACTATGCCGATGCCCCCCGCAAGCCCGCCTTTCTCAACGCGGTGGCGTTCCGGGGCGACGCCGCTGCCGTTGCGGTGGTGACCCCGCTGCTGGACGCTTCGCGGCCAGCCGTGGCGCTCGCTGCTGCCCAAGCTCTGGGTAAGTTGGGCGGCGGTGAGGCGTCGAGTGTCCTCGAAGCGGCGCGCGCTTACGCCTCGCCGCAGTTGGCCCTTGCGGTAGAAACCGCGATGCTCGATGCCGGGCCTTCGCCAGCGCAATTGAGAGCTCTTGCGAAAGCGGGCTTCAACACGGGCATCCGCTCCGGTGCTTTCGCTCAACTTGTTTCCGTTGACCCCTCGGCGGCGAGCGAGGTCCTGTCGGAAGTCTTCGGGAGTGAGAGCGAAGGACGGTCCGCCGTCCTGCGCGCGGCAATGGTGCATGGCGATGCTAGCCTGCGGCAGAAGCTGGTCGGACGCCTCGACCAGCTGGACTCGGCGGAGCAAATCGTGCTTCTCGGCGCGATTAGCGACCGGAAGCTCGAGGTTTACGAGCCACAGGTGCGCGGTCTTTTAGAGAGCGGTGACGGGTTGCTCGTCGCGGCTGCCGCCGAAACTCTGGGCGCGCTTGGCCAGTCGGCGAGCTTTCCCGCCCTCTACGAAGCCTATCGGCAGAATCCCGGCAACGAAGCGATTGCGGACGCCATTGCAGCTATTCCCGGTGAGCAGATCGACGCCCGTCTGCGCGAAGTCGCCCAAGCGGGTGGCACCGAGGCCGTAGCGGCCATCTCGGTGCTCGCCGAACGCGGGGCGGAAGGGACCGTGCCTTTCTTGAACGGCCTCGTGCGCAAGGCGTCTTCGGAGGCCGTCAAAGAGGCCGCGCTGGACGCCTTGCGGGAGATTGGAGACCGCTCCAGCGTCGCCCTCCTGACGACGTTGATCGTCGAGGATTGGGCCAATGCCCGCCCGTATCAGCTTGCGCTCAAGCAGCTTGCGCAGAACCTCAACACGCCGGAGACGCTTTGGGAGGAGATTTACGGCCCAGCGCTACGCGAGGCTCCGAGTGACGCCGCGCGGGCCCAATTACTGGCCATTTTGGATGCCTTTGCCTGCCAGGGCTCCGTCGATTACCTTGCCGGGCTCATTGCCGACCGCGATTCCCGCCTGCGCTCCCGTGCCCTGCAAAGCCTGAGCCGCTGGCCGCAATTCGGCGCTGCGGAAGTCTGGCTCGAAGTTGCCACGGATCCCCAGGCGACCCGCGATGATATCGCGGCCGCGCAGCGCGGTCTTGTGCGGATGTTCGGCAACCGCGATATCTACGCTGACCCGAATCGCAAGGTCGAGCTCGGCGTGGAGGCCGTCCGCAAGGGTCCTTCAGTGGACTTCAAGCGGGCGATTCTCAACAGCTTCGACGACTTGCGGTGGAACGAGCGGCAATCGGTCAGGCGGCATTTTCCGGCGCTCCTCGAAGATCCAGAGATCGCCGCAGAGGTCCAGGAAGCGATCGATCGCGCAAGCTGAGCGGGATTCGCATACGAACGCAAGAGAAAGACACCCGTCGTCGGGTGCTTTTTTAGACTCGTTTCGGGAAGTCTTTGGGCCGAGAGGGAACGCCTACGAACCTAAGTCCAGGCTCTTTCGATTTGTTCAGAGGCCCTGAGCGCCGCTGGGTCAAACTCCGCACGGCGCTCGGGCTCAGAACGAAACGCGCGCGGGCTTCAGTGCCCGCTTTCAACACTGGCCGCCCGGTAGCCGCCTTTGCTGCGGAAGTACAACCAGAGGGCAATGTAGGCGGCCAGCATGATTGCCGGGAAGATCGTCATTTTTGCCAAAGCCCCTTGGGTCTCGCGGTCCGTAATGTCGGTGAGCTGGTCCTGCTGTTCCGGGGTCAATTCACCTGCGGCGCCGGAATCGACCGTATCATAGACGCCAAGCAGGTATTCCTCCTCGACCATTATGGTTTCGTAAAACGTCGTTTCCTCTTTTACGCCTTCAGCGACCGACGACTCCTGAATGTAACCAATAAACGGGGTGCCGATGATGCCCACGCAGAGCATGCCGATGCCAGCGATAGCATTGATGGTCAAAGCGCCGCCTTTAGGGCTTTGCTCCGCGACCGTGCCAAGCATGGTTGGCCAGAAGTAGGATTTTGCCACGCCGTAAACCGTCGCCGCGAAGAAGATGAAGAACAGGCCTGAGGCAAACGACAGCAACCACAGGCCGAGGATTGCCAGTGCCGAAGCCGCTGCCAGCAGGCCGATCGGCGTCAGAGCCTTGATGACCGGCCCTGCGAAGAAGCGCAGCACCATCATAATTGCGGAGGTGTACACGAGCACCCACGCCGGGTTCCAGCCGATCTCCGACATCGGACGTTCCATCAAACCGGTGATCCAGCCGTCGGTGCCGAGCTCGGTGATCGCCAGCGGGATCATGATAAGCACCAGGGCAATGAGCAGCGGACGGCCCAGGGAGCGGCAGTAAGCGCCGTAGCCACCCACCGCCAGAATCGTCAGCATCCAGCCAAGCCATTCGGGCCAACCCCCGACGTCCGTCAGGCGCGCGAAAATTAGCCCGAAAGCGATCAGGGCACCGATAATGCCAAATTCGGCGAGCATTTCCCGGTAGCTGGTCCCCGCTGCAACGCGCTCCTGAACGGGGAATTTGACGTTAAAAAGCATCACCAGGTAGACGACCGCAGGCAGGAAGATCAGGCCAATCAGCACGCGCCAGTCGCCTGTTACGTACCCACCAAGAAGAATGGTCAGCACACCGCCGAGAACCAGGCCTCCGGGCCAGCCCGCGTGCAGGATGTTCAGCCACTTCGACTTTTCGTCCCGGAAAAGGGTAGCGACCACGGGATTAATGAAAGCTTCGACGGTGCCGTTGCCCAATCCAAGGATCACCGAGCCCCAAAGCAGGTAGCCCCACGCATTGGCTTGAGCTGCCTCGAGCGCGACGCCCTCGGCGTTTACGGCCCCGTAGGCCATCAGCATTAGCACGCCAAAAAGAAGGTAGCAGCCGAAGCTGAAAAACATCGCAAAGCGGTAGCCCACCTTGTCGATGAAAAGGCTGAATACGATAATACTGATAGAGAAGGGCCACAGGCCAGCGCCGAACAGGGTGCCAGCCTGGACTCTGTCGAGCCCGAATTCCGCGGGCCAGGCGGAGCTGTCGCCGATCAGGATGGCCCGGATGATGAAAGCCATCGAGGTGGTGATCAGGGCGATAAAGCAGCCCCAGAAAATACGTTGGTTGTGTGCAGACGATTCCATTGCAAGGGAGTAACGGGGTTTCAGGATTGGGACGAATCGCTTGATTCATAGCCGGTGCGCCTTGCAAGCCTTATCCCACTATCGAGGGATGACTTGCGAAGGGCCCAGGTGCTAATTGAACCTGACATTTGTAACGCTTTACTTTCCATGGCTGAAAGCTCGAATTCCACTCCGTCCGAAAATCCTTCCGCACCCGCCAAAACGGGTCCAGCCTGGCATCGGAAAGCCTTGGGCTTGGTGCAGGCCCGCATCGCCGGCCTCGAGCCTGTCACCGAAGCCACGCTGGGAATGCTGGTCCTCCGCCTCTGGCTGGGAGTCCGCGCGCTGGCGGCGGGAATCGAAAAGTTTGCGGGCACCCGTTCAGCGGAAGCCGCCGTCGAGATCGGGGGCGAGCCTAACGATTACGGGCTGACGGAAACCGCCTCCGAAAAGGTCTACGGGTTCGAGCACTACGCGGGCGTGCCCGACGCCCTCTACCCGCAGTTTGAAGCGGAGCCCCTGATCCCGGGCTTTTTTCTCGGTGTCTATGACTTTTTCCTCGGCCCTTTGCTTCTTCTGCTCGGGCTGGCCCTCCTGCTCGGGGTCGCCACAAGGACGGCTCTCGTCGTCACGGCGCTGCTGTACACGTCATTGACCTTTGGCCTCATTTTGTTAAACCAAAGTGCAGGCGTGGCTTGGCTCGGCATCCATATTGGCCTTATCGTTGGCGCTTTGCTGCTGGTCCGCCACAACCGTTTCGAATTGCTTAAAATGTGGTGATGCGGCTGCCAGTGCCGCCTGAACTTACCTCGCGACTTCCTGTCCAAAGAAACTCAATGGATGCTTCGACCTTTTCTCGCCGGAATTTCCTCAAGGCGGGTAGCCTGGCTGGCGCCGGACTCGCCTTCGGCGCGCCGTCTGTAGTGCGTGCGTCGACGCGCAACACCCCGTCCGATGTGATCAATGTCGGCTGGATCGGTTGCGGCAAGCAGCACGAGGTGCTGTTTCACGCTGCCAAGAACATCCCGGGGCTCCGTTTCAGCGCGGTGTGCGACATTATGCGCTACCGCCTCGGCACCGCGTACGGGCGCATCCAGTCAGCGTTTGGGGAAGGTCCGGCCCGTTACGAGGACGCTGAGGAAATGCTGCGCAAGGAGCAAAGTCTTGACGCGGTAATCGTGGCCACCCCCGACTTTTGGCACGCCCCGCATACCGTTATGGCCCTCGAGGCCGGCAAGCACGTGTATTGCGAGAAAATGATGTCGAACACCATCGAGGGAGCCCGGCGGATGGTTCAGGCGGCTGAAGGCAGCGGCAAGCTTTGCCAGATCGGTCACCAGCGCCGCAGCAACCCGCGCTACCGCTACACCCTCGACCAGTTGGTCAATGGCCACCAGATCTGTGGTCGCATCACCAACATCAACGGCCAATGGAACCGGTCGATCTCGGCTTCGCAGGACATCCAGGTGAAGGAATCGATCCTCCCGGATCAGGCGACGCTGGAAAAGTACGGCTTTGCCAACGCCCACGAGTTCCTCAACTGGCGGTGGTACCGTGACCTTTCCGGCGGTCCCATCAGCGATCTCGGGGCACACCAGATCGACATCTACAACTGGTTCCTAGGCACGACGCCTAAGTCGGTTATCGCGAGTGGCGGGCGCAATTATTTCAAAGACCGCGAGCACTTCGACAACGTCATGTGCGTCTTCGAGTACGACTCGCCGGAGGGCGGCACGCGCGCCTTCTACCAGGTGCTCACTACGAC
>JBHJGW010000091.1:0-2356 GCA_050331415.1 Opitutales bacterium
GCGTAGGAGGTCGCCAGCGCCAACCGTCGAGAGTCGCGCCCGGGAGTCGAAGCGGTGATTGATACGCATTTGGTCTTGCTTTGGTGGGGATTACCTACACTTGGTTACCCATGGTAATATCCGGTCTTCTCCCGTTATTGATGTTTGTTGTAGGGGTCGCTTACGCATTTTTGAGATTTGAGAAAATGGGTTATGAGTATAGCTCACTTGTGATCTTGACCTTGACCATGCTGGCTACTCTCTACGCTGTCTTAGTAGCGCTTTTCAGAGAACAGTTTTCCCAATTGATTAAGAGCACAAAGCTCTTATTCGAAAAACCTGAAAGGGAGAATTCAATCTTGGACCGTCAAGCCGATAAGATTTACTTTCACCATCACCTCAGGGTCGTTAGAAAAGCGCGCTTTAAGCCATCTCTTTGGGGAAGCGTTACTGGTTGCCAAATATTTATTACGAGGATCGAGTCGGTGGAGCCAACCACTGGATCTAGTTACGAATCTTTCACATTTGCAGTGCCCAGGTATTTAAATTGGGCTCCCAGTGAAGGCCTCAACCCTAGGCGAGACATTAGAAAAGAGGAAATCTTTGATCTTGGCGTAACCGTTGTGAATGACACGTTCTTTCAAATAGGAAACCCTAGACTGCAGAGCGGCGCGTTTGACCATCACGTAAGAAAAGGCGAAAAGAAAGTTGTTTACCTGACCCTTGTCGGCGACTGTGGTGTAGAGCAACTGGGGAAATGCACAATTGATTTCAGCGAATCCGAGAATCGGAAGCTAACGAAGCTTTGGGAATCCACCGGAAATCGTACGAGCGAGTTTGAATTGCCTAGGATTGAAGTCATTAATCTCTAGCTGACGCTGACGCGCTTGGCGCAGATGGCGCTGGTGACCTTGATGTCCTCGGTCCAGTCGACGGCGAGCACGTCGGAGCGGCTGGACTCCTCGCGGTACACACGGACGATATCGACGCCGCCCCGGCGGGTGCGGAAGGTCTTCATGAAGCTCGGGTCGTAGAGCGTGGGCCGTGCGCTGCCGTGGAAGAGGTACAGCTCGCTGCCGACGATGTTCTTCGCGCTTTTGCCCTTGCCCCACTTGGCCTCGTCTCGGCTGAGCACGCCGACGCGGATGTCGAGGTCGGGGTTGAGCAGGAGCGAGGCGAACTGCTGCCGGGTGACACCCACGCTGGCCGCGCCGGGGAAGCGCGCGATGACCTGCGGGTTATGCCGGATAATCGCCCAGGCCGGCAGACCGATGACGAGCCGGTTGGGCATCATGCCGGTGTCGGTCGCCAGCGCCTCGATCTGGGCGTCGAGTTCGGCGACGGGGTCGTTGGCGTTGCTCGAGCCGCTCCAACTGCCGACGCCGCTGACGGCGGCGAGGGAGCCCGCGACGGCGTCGAAAACCTTCGCCTCGTGGCTGGCGACGGCCGAGGAAACGAGCGTTTGCGTCTTGGCCTGCTCCAGCCGCAGCGGGTCGTCCTGCCCGGCCTCGTCGCGCTCATGGTCGTCGATGGGGAT
The DNA here is from genome assembly GCA_050331415.1 of Opitutales bacterium. Classification (GTDB taxonomy): domain Bacteria; phylum Verrucomicrobiota; class Verrucomicrobiia; order Opitutales; family Cerasicoccaceae; genus DAIQNO01. Next base: position 1,517 of record JBHJGW010000091.1, read on the forward strand.
CTCCAATGCCTGCGGCAGGCAGTTGTAGGTTGGGTCGGTGCTGGCGAACTCCAGCCGACGCGCGGGCCCGCCCACGGCGCGCGCGGTGTCTAGCACCTGAAAGGCGTTCTTGTCGTCGAAGCTCTTGAACTGGCCGGTCGCCGCCGGGACGATCACCTCGGGCGCGATGAAGTCGGCCAGCGACGAGCCGAGATCCTGGGCGAGGCCTCGGGCAAAGTTGGTCAGCGTGACGTGGAATTTGGAGTTAGGCATCTGGTGGAAAGGTAGAATTTTGAATGCAGAATGGAGTGGCTTCGCTAGTTCGAGAGCGTGTAGGGGCGGAAGAGGATGGCTTCGATGAGCTCGTCGGCGACGCCGGTTTCGACGGCTTGGGCGACGAGGATGCGGGTGCCGCTGCCACTGTCGGGGCTGACGGAGCCGTCTTCGTTGAGTTGAAGATACTGGCCGACGGCGGTCACGGGCGCGGCGAGCTTGACCTTGACGGTACCCGCGAGGCCGCCCGCGCTCATGGCGACGCTGCACGGCTCGCCGACATTGCCGCCGAAGGTGATCACACCCGCCAGGCGCTCGGTGAGGCCGGAGATGTAGAGCAGGCCGTCGGTCTGATCCACGGTTGCGAAGCGGCCCTCGGCCCCGCGAAGGTCGGAGGCGGGAAAGAACGGGAGAATGGCGTTGGTGCGAGCAAGGTGCATGTGGGGAATGAAGAATTTAGAATTTAGAATGCAGAATTAGCGGAAGAGATCGGGGTTGGCGCTTTGGGCTTTGGCGAAGATGGTGGCGAAGTCGGCGGCCGGGTTGGCGGCTCGGGCCTCGGCGAGCTTTTGCTGTTGCAGGGCCATC
>JBHJGW010000092.1:0-18940 GCA_050331415.1 Opitutales bacterium
TAGGTCGCAGTGGCCAACCGCGTGCACGGCGGTAGGCAAGCTCCGATGGGTCAACACCGGATTCGACGGGCAGGGTTCGAACGGGCTGCAGTAGACGCGCCCGCTGTAGCACCGCAGCGTCGGGGCAAAATGCCGCCAGAAACGTGAGCGTCACCCAAGGGAAGCTGCTCCGGCCGGTTCAGAATTATGCCCGACTTGCTGCCAATCCCGGAAATTAGTGCTGACAAAAAGCGGACACCCGGGGAAATACTTGAAAGAGCTGGTCGTCAGGAAGAAACGGCCATCCTGCGAGCAGATCGACGGATCGGGATGGAAACCGGGGAGAAGCGGCTTGAGGTGTTCGTGCATTGCCTCTTTCCTGCCGGGCAGTTCCGCCCCGTTCAGGTCTAGCGGATCGACGTAGGGCAAACGACCGTAACCCGGAGACTGCAAAAAAGAGCAGCCGAATCGGTCCCGCCGTTGGGGGATGGCATTCTGAAGTTTCGTGGGCTATGCTACAGAGTTATTGGTTAGTCCGCTTTTCCTACTCCAACCCCTTGCTTTGACCCCATGAAGACGCTTTTCCCCATTGCGATTGCAACCTTCGTCACCCTTGGTCTTTCGGCGGAGGTTTCTTTTGAACGGGCCCACAGTCTGATCCGTACCTATTGCACGGAGTGTCACAACCCGGCAGACGAAAAAGGTGGCTTGGATTTGGCGGTCTTCGAAAGTAAAGCCGATTTTCTTGCCCAGCCAATCCTGCTGGAAGATCTCGAGTGGGTCGTGGCGGAGCATGAAATGCCAACGCCCGAAGCTCCGAAGCAGCCTACTGCAGAAGAGCGCGAAGTCCTGCTTACCTGGCTTCAGGAGACGCTACACGAAATCCAGAATGCACGGCCGAACGACCCCGGCCCCGTCGTGGTGCCGCGCATTTCTTCCAAAGAATTCGACTATGTCATTGAGGACCTCACAGGCCGCGATTACGAACTCGCGCAATATCTGACGTCGGACACGGCAGGCGGTGAAGGATTTTTCAATGTCGGTGCGGGGCAGCAGCTTTCCGTCGGGCAGTTCGAAAGTTTCATGTCCGTGGGCAAAATGCTGATGAGCTACGCCCGCTACGTTCCCGGCAAAGGCATCTGGTGGTTAGTCGAGCCCGACGCAGCACCACAGTCCGACGCGGACTTGGCGGCGTACCTGCAGAAGAGGTGGGTCGACTGGCACAATGAAACCCTGAAAAACGTTCACTTCCGTCACCTACAAGCCATCGAGGGCGTTTTTCGTGAACCGGGAGCGGGACTCGGAGCCTACCTCGAGGCCGCCTGGCGCTACCAGCATCGTGAAGCCCTGGGCAAACCTGAGGCAACCCTGGCCGACTTCGCTCGTCGCTATGAGGTGCCCCTGTTTGAAGGCGGGCTCGAAAAAGTCTGGCGTCTGTTTGGCACTGACGACGAGTCGCGCGACGAATACGTCCACCTCCGCAAGGAAAACGCGATCAGCCGCGAGCTGATTGAAAAATGGCGCGCTCTTCCGGCTCCCGCCAGCGGTGACCCGAACCACGTACGCGAAGAGCTCAATGCGATGCTCGCCTGGAATGCCGAACAAAAAGACCATCACGAATGGCATTGGTTCTGGACGGAGTCGGAGTTCGAAGCAGAACCCGCCGACGAACCGGAACGCCAGCAATGGCGCGGCTTCTACCACCGCGGGCGGGGTATCACCAAGGTAGACCTGACCAAGGTACCGGGCGAACATCTGTACCTCGCCGCCACGGGCGAGCTGTACCCCGGGGAAACGGATCCGCTGGTCGTCTGGCGCGAAGGCACCGTGGAGATGGCCGACGGTTCAACCAAACCCTGGAACAAGGTCTTCACGGAAATGACCCTTCGCGACGGTTCGCCGGTTAGCTTTGGTTATCATCCCGAAGACTGGGAACTGCCCGAGGGCGAAATTGCCCACTATACGCCGGGATACCTGAAGTTGAGGATCCCTGAGGGCGCGAAAATGCTGACGGTTTTCGGCGAGTACGACGCCCGGCAAGACGGAAGCCGCATCCTGCGGGTACGTCCGTTCGCCGAAGAGCCGCCCAATTACCTGGAAGCCTTCAAGACCCGAAAAGTACTCGGGAAAGATCATGCGGACGAGGAAATACGGGAATCGGTCGCCGACATTTACCGGGCAGGCCAACTGCAGCGCGGTGCTCACTGGGTGATCAATTTCGAGCCCGAAGACGTGTTTATCGGTGCTCCGGCCGAGGTTTGCCAATACTTGGGCGTGCCGGATGACCGGGCGCTCGAAGCGCGCAGAAACTACTGGAGCAACATCTGGGCGATGCACCCGGAGGTGGTTCGCGAGCACGCCACAGACGCGGAGCGTCAACGAGGTGACATCATTTGGCGCGCCCTGCAGGCTGCTGCTGCCGCGAGCTCGGATACTGAGAGCGAACGCGCCAGTGAAGCTCGTGCGTACTTGACGGCTTTCGCCAAACGCGCTTGGCGCATCGTTCCAAGCGAAGCGGAAATCGACGGGCTGATGGAGCTCTATGAAAACGCGCGGAAAGACGGCCAATCCACCGAAGCCGCTTTCGAAACGGCCCTGCGCGCCGTATTGATCTCACCAAAATTCCTTTACCGCGTGACGGAAAGTCGCCAGCAGAGCGACCCTTACCCGCTCAGTGGCCGCGAACTGGCTACCCGGCTTGCCTTCGTGCTCTGGAGCGGCCTACCCGACGAGCGGCTCTACCAACTCGCCGACGCTGGCAAGCTCAACAACGCAGAGGTGCTGGTTGCCGAAATCGACCGGATGCTCGCCCACGACAAAGCAGGCCGTTTTATCGAGGAATTTTTTGGACGCTGGCTCGGCTTTGCTGAATTCGACCAGTTCAGCGGGCCCGATCAGGCGAAATTCGAAGTTTTCAGCAATGAGCTCCGCGCCGACATGTACGCGGAAGCCAAGCGTTTCACCGAATACATTCTGCGCGAGGACCGGCCCGCAACGGAGTTGCTGCAGGCAAATTATACCTTCATCAACGAACGCCTGGCGAAGCACTATGGCATCGCGGGGGTGGATGGCGACCAGCTGCGCAGGGTGGTTCTGAGCGATTCCCCGCGTGGCGGCCTGCTTGGGATGGGCGCCTTTTTGACCAAAACTTCCACACCGCTGCGCACGAGCCCCGTCCACCGCGGGCTGTGGATTTACGAGGGCCTGCTCGACCTGCCCGTGCCGGAACCGCCGCCAGTGCCGCAGTTATCCGACGAGGGCGTTGATGAATCCGGCAAGACGATCACGGAACAGCTCCGGCAGCACCGCGACGACCCTGCGTGCTACTCCTGTCACGACCGTTTTGATCCGCTCGGGGTGGCACTGGAAAACTTCGATCCGGTCGGTCGCTGGCGTGAGAAAGTCGAAGGCAAGGCTCCTGTCAATGCTAAAGGCGAGTTCCGCAGCGGACAGACCATCGATGGCTTGGCCGGACTCCGCCAGTTCCTCCGCAGTCAGGAGGAGCAATTCCTCGAGGCGCTCGTGACCAAACTCCTAGGCTACAGCCTTGGGCGCTCAGTCTTGCCTACCGACCGCCCGACTATCGAAAGCATGCTGACTGCGATGCACTCCAATGATCTGAGTGTTCGCGCGGCCCTCAAGGTGGCATTGACCAGTCCGCAATTCCTCAACCGCCGCGACGAGGAGGTTGTCGCGGAAACGGCGGCGAACTTCTAGCAGAGCCCTCGCGTACCGCGGGCCAGAGTGCCTACTCGACCCGCGAGTTCAGGATGAAGCTGCGGGTTTCCCCTGCCCTGGCATCAAAGCGGATTTCCTTTGAAGCCGTTTCAAGTTCCTCACCGGTCAACGCATCGAGGATCTGGTATCTTTCTGGAAGCGAGATAACTTTTTCACCGCCTGAAAGACAATAGAGCGCCACAAAATGCTCGTTGGCCATCAGGTAATCTCCGGTTTCGGAATAGACGTGGACGCCTGCCTGGGCCATGAGGTTGCGGTAGAGCTGCCAGGGCACTTCCGGAGCCCCAATCCAGATAGACCGGATCCCCTCAATATTCTTTTCGAGCATTCCGGGCCGGCCACCGGATTCGAAGGTAGCCAGAACGGTCGCTTGGGGATCGTCGCCATAAAATCGTGCAGGCAAATCCCGAGGCTCGGTTTCCGGCACCCAGCCTTTGAGCGGCTGGTCGCTGCTGTTCGAAAGGGAGGCCGTCCGGGAGCCAAAACGGCTCACTCCCGAAAAGAGGGCGTGTTGTGAGCCCGGGCTGGCAATTTGTATGGGTGCATCACCGTGTTCCACCCGCAATCGAAATCCGGTCAATGCTTCGATATTCTCCAGGGAGGCGCCATTTTCGTCGAGAAACCCAGCTCCGTACAACCAAATTGCAGTTGCGCCATCGGCGCTCAACTTTTTGCGTATTCGTTCCCGCAATTTTGAAGGAACGTAAAAGGCATTGGTGAAAATATAGACATCGTACGCATCTTGGATCGCTTCAAAATCTTCGAGAATGTATTGGTGAGAGGTTACGCCACTACGTTGAAGCGCAAAAAGGGTTTCCGCATTGCCAAACATACGGTTGAAACCCTGGTTTGAAATGCCGAGATAAGGGTCTTGGAATTCAGCGCTAATGACCGCGACCTTGGCAGTCGATCCTGGTTTTTCTTTGGACAGCCGATCGACTAACGCTTTGGCGTTGACGATCAATTGCTTAATTGCAGGAGTATCGAACCAAAGGCGCCCGTAAGTCACGGTGCCGTGATTGACCACCGGAAACATCCAGCCCGGGCCGCCCTCGTTCCAGTAAACGTAGCGATTATCGGCAATGGCCCGACTGACGTCGCGCTCGAGAATTTCGACTGATTCCCATTCTGTGTCCGCGAGGCGATAGGGCCCAGGCCATATGTAGCCGATCCCGAGAGAATCGCCTCCAGTCTTTGGCATAACGTGCGTACCGGTGTCGATCTGATACATCCCGAGTTTACCGTTGAGCGGGTAACTGCGGTAGGCGTAGCTGAAGACGTTCATCAGCTTGCGGTTTTTATAAGCATAGGGACCGTGGAAACAGTCGACCCACTCTGAACGCAGCATCATCAAACTCTCTGGATTTCTACTAAGCGATGTCAGCAACGCACCTCCTGAAGCTTCTTTGATTGCCTTGCAGGTGGCAATGATGAACCGCTCGCGAGCCTCGCTCAAGCACTGCTCATAGTCGAGGACTCGCTGGTCCCAATCCCCGAAAGGGAGCCGCTCCATGTCGGTTCGCAAGCGCCGCCTTTGCGAGGGGATCTCGACCTTCGCAAAAGTCACGTCAGGCGCTTCCCAGGCCTCGCGCAGCGTATCAACTTCCTTGTATTTATCTCGAAGCCAACTGCGAAAATACTGGCGCATCGGCTCGGAATAGTCATCCAGCGGCGGATGCATGCGCGAGCTCGGCGTATGCCATTCGTTGGAGTACATGATCGGATTTATGCCGATAATGTTGTCCGCATACGGCGAATTCCGAAAGTGAGTGACGAACCGCTTCATCGCAGCGGTGTGGTCACGCAGCCACTTCTCGGACGCGAAACTGCCCATCCGCAATCGGTCACCATTGGCAAGCCGGACTAGTTGGTCCTCATGCTCGCGGGCCCACCGGTACGGCGCCGCGCCAGCGTAGCCGACGTAGAGTACCAGCTTGGCGTCGGGATCGACCGAAAGGATGCGGTCAAGGTGGGTCTCATAGGGGCGATAATCGTAGGTGTCGTCGCCGTTCCACCCGATGTTCCACTCGAGGTCGAGGTTGGTCAGGTAAACCTCGATACCCGCAGGTTGATACTGACCCAGTTTTTCCGGAGCGTTCTGACCCGGCAGCGCTAAACGCCCCCACATCCGCGACTGCAGCACTCCATCGACATAAACCTCGACATCACCGGCCTCTCCCCGAAGCTCGGCTTGCGCGGGTTCGGCTGCGGTGATCGAGGCGGGGATGGCCAACAAGAGCCATAGAACACGACAGGACGACTTTGCCATTAAGCCAGTAAGCATGACGACGAAGATCGAGCAATCTTTATCCGTGATCCTCCCGGCTTGCTGCGTGGCAAATGCTACTGCCATTGGCGCAAGCGAACGTAATTTAACCCCGGGACGCCCACGCGGTGATAAGCGACAAAGCCATCGTCGCCCGGGCAGATCAGAAAAAGGACCTTTCCATCAGGGCCTCCGAAACCAACATTGTGGACTCGCTCGTGCGGGGCGATGATGTTACGGAGCAACTTACCTTCAGGCGAAACTACGTGTACGGCTCCGGGTTGCTGCTCACCGTCTAGCTTCGCTCCGGCACGCGAGACGTAGACATTGCCCTCCGCATCGCAGCGCAGCCCATCGGTATAGGCATAGCCCTTTTCGGGCAGTTCGGGCTTTGTACCCGTCGGTGTCAGCGAGCCGTCGGCGTTGATCGTGAAGAAGCCGGTTGCGAGGACCAGTGTTTCGCCGTCCGGAGAGAGGTCGAGGCCATTGGCGTACTTGTCGAGGACCTTTTCGGCGCCCGATCCGTCGCGGTTGAGCCGCCAGACGCCGTTTTTCATACAACTCACGTAGAGCTGCCGACCGTCCTTGGAGAAGGCGAGGTCATTGGGAGCGTTGTTCCAGAAAAGCCCCTCGAAGCTGAAATCGTGAAGCACCGTTACCACCTTGGTCCGCGGGTCGATCCGGATGACACGTCCGCCTTCCTGATCCGCCATGTACAGCTGACCTTCGGGTCCAATGCGCAAGCCATTGCCACGCATGCCCACCGGGAGGGTTAGCCAATGCTCGGCCTCGGGCGTTCCTGGCAGGACGCCAATGGTCCCGCGTTGGCGAATGTTCACACCCTCTGCCGCCATGTTGCAGAAGTAGAAATTGCCGGCCAAATCCGAAACCGCACCTTCAAGTTTGCTGGTTCCGATGATTCCCGTCAGCTTTGTGGCGGTGTCTTCGGGCGCTTCGGCGAAAGTCCGAGGGCCGACGATACTGAGCAAAAAGAGCGCGAGCAGGGATAAGGTTTTCATGGCTTAAGGGGAGATTGCTGAAAGTGGGCCGTATGGCTTCGCACCCGAGTGTGCACGCACGAAGCCGTCGAAATCATGCGAGCTAATCTTGATCCGCCGGTGCCGAAAGCGCTCGTTCTACCACATGCATTAGGCTCCCGACTCGACGGTTTTTTTCATGGCTGGCAGGGCGTACCCGATATCGCCTCCGCTAATCGGGGGATTGAGCTTTTTGAATAATTACCCCAATCTTATGAGCACTCGTACCCCTGAGTCATTTCCCGTGCGCCATCGCCCGGGTTTCCCCGCACCCCTATGCGCTTCTTCCGGAGCAGTCTCGTTTGCCTTATCGCTTTGACGCCCTTCGTTGGCCTCGCGGAGGCCCCCTCGGTGCCTCCAGCGCGAGAGCTGCTGCAAACCTATTGCACAGGTTGCCACAGCACGCTGGAGCAAAAGGCCAACTTCGATCTCGAAGCTCTCAGCCGCCAAGCCGTTCGCCAGCACCCCAAGGCCTGGCAGGAGGTTGCGGATGTCGTCGACTTCGAGGAAATGCCTCCGCTGGACGAGCCGCAGCCCAGCATCGAGGAGCGCCAGAAAATCGTCGCCTGGATCGAAGCCGAGCTGGAGCAATCGCAAAGCGGCTTTTTTGCCGGGCCCAGCATTCCGCGGCGGCTCAACCGCGATGAATTCGCCTACACTCTTTACGATTTGACCGGCGTAAAGCTCGACATCGCGTCGCTGCTTCCGGACGAGAACATTATCAATTTTGGTTTCGATACCATCGCTGAGGACTTGGATTTCACCCCGGCGCACCTCGAGAACTATTCGCTGGTGGCCGATCTGGCGATCGAGAAGCTGTTCAGCACCGACCCCACTGCGGTCACTCCGGCTATCCAGGACGCCCGCAGCAAGTACTTTGCGACCTGGCCCGGGCCCCTCGTTTCCGACCAGCGCTCGGTGGAAGCGAATATTTTCCGGTTTGCCGCCCACGCCTACCGACGGCAGCTCTCGGAGCGGGAGCGGCAAATTTTTTCCATCCTGGCCAGCTTGGAGCTCGAGAACGGCGCGAGCGCAGTCGAGGCCCTGAAGACCTGCGTCAAAGCAGTGCTGCTTTCGCCTCAGTTTCTTTATCGAATCGAAGATGTGCCCTTGGGTGGCGAGGCTCAGGAGATCAGCGACCTTGAGCTGGCCTCCCGACTGTCCTATTTTCTGTGGTCGTCGATGCCTGATTCCGAACTGCTGACACTCGCCGCGGACGGCAAGCTCAAGGAAACCGAGACCCTTCGCGAGCAACTTTTGCGCATGCTCCGCGACCCCAAGGCGGAGCGCTTTGCCGCGCGTTTCACCGAGCAGTGGCTATTTTTCGAACTTGAGGACCACGTTCCCGATCCCGCCAAATTTCCATACTTCGACAAAGCCGTCGACAAGGCTGCTCACGCGGAACTGCAAATCTTTTTCCACCAGCTTTTCGCCGAGGGTCGAAGCCTGCGTGAGATCATCGACGCCGATTACGTCTTCGTCAACGAAAGCCTGGCCGCGGTTTACGGCATTGACGGAGTGAGCGGCGACGAACTTCGCAAAGTCGCTGTGGATGACCGGCGTCGCGGCGGCATGCTCGGCATGTCCGCAATCCTCAAGCGTACGTCGATGGCCTCGCGAACCAGCCCGACCAAACGGGGACAATGGGTGCTCAACGCCCTCTTTGGTACGCCGCCGCCACCACCGCCCGATGCCATCGAACCTATCGACGAAACCACCAGCAGCGATGAGAGCGGCCGCATTCTGTCGTTCCGTGAAAAACTCGAGATGCATTCGCAACCGGGCTCCAGCTGTGCGGGTTGCCATAAGAAGATGGACCCCTTCGGCTTTGCGATGGACAGGTTCAACGCGGTCGGCCGCTGGCGAGAGAAAGAAGGGCCGCGCGAAATCGACACTCAGGCAACCTTGCCGAACGGAGATTCTTTGGACGGCGTCGTCTCGCTCAAGAAACACCTGTTGTCTCGGGAGGACGACATCATCCGCAACGTCGCGGAACGGTTGATGATCTATGCCCTTGGTCGCGGCTTGACGCCCGATGAGTACCTCGAAGTCCGCAAGATTGTCAGCGACATGTCCAAAAAGGCCTACCCTGCCGACGAACTCTTGTTTCAGCTGGTCAACAGCCAGACCTTCCAACTCAAACGCGGCCCGGTAAAAACTGCCTTTGCCGAACCGCAATAAGCCGCCAAGCACGAAAGGACGCCATATGGGAAAAACCGCCACTATCTCTCGACGAGCCATGCTTCGGGGCATGGGAGCGGCTTTGGCGCTGCCCCATCTCGAAGCGATGATGCCCACCGCCCGTGCTGCGGGACGCGCTTCGACCGCCACGGGGAAACCCCCGCTGCGCTTCTGCGTGATCGAAACCCCTGCCGGCACTCTGCCGGAATACTGGTTGCCCCAAACGGCCGGTAAACTCGAGGGGCCCCTGCCCAATTTGCTCAGCCCATTCGAGTTTGCCCGCGAGGACCTGACCATCCTCTCCGGCCTTACCAACGAGGAGAACAAGGTGGATGGCGAATTCAACGGGGCCCACGAGGTGCCGAGCGACTATTGGCTGACTGCGGCGCCCGTCCTCAAGAAGGACAACGGGAAAAAGCGCGCGAGTGTCTCAATCGACCAGCGTATCGCACAGAAGGTCGGCGATGAAACGGTGATGGCGAGCCTGCTGCTGGCCAACTCCCGACGCGATGGCCAAAAGTTTTCCTGGAAAGACGAGACCACCGGCGCGCCCTACTCCAGTAACCCTCGCATCGTTTTCGACCGGATGTTCCGCGGCACCGAGCCAGCGCTGCCGCACTGGTCGCGGGATGGATCCGGCTACGACCCCAGCGCGGTCAAGCAACGCTACAGCTCGGAAAAAAGCGTCCTCGACGCCGTCCTCGCGCAAGCGCACAGCCTCAAGCGCCGCCTCGGCGTCAACGACCAGGCCCAAATCGACCAGTACATGGAGAGTGTGCGCTCGGTAGAAAAACGCATCGCTTTGCTAGAGGCCAAACGCGTCGCCAAATCCCAGGACCTCGATCCGGCGGTTAAGGCGCGTGAGGATGGAGTCCTGATTCCCGAACTGCCGGGCGCAGAGGGCTACAAGGTGCGTTTCGATGATCCAGAGGACTTCGGCGAACACATCCGCCTTAACGCACAGTTGATGGCTTTGGCCTTCCAGACGGACATGACCCGCGTCGGCGTCATGGCCGGTTCGGGAAGCAGCTACCCGGGCATCGTGTCGGTGGGCTCCGAGGTACATTACCATACGCTAGCGCACAATGGCGGCACCTCGCCGGACAACATTAAAGATCCAATTGCCCGCGAAGCCTTGCGAGAGATTCTCTATTTCCATGCGCAGCTCTTCGCCGAATTCATTCTGCAGCTAAAATCCATCGATGAAGGCGGCAGCAGCCTGCTCGATAACAGTCTCGTCTTCTTCGGTTCGGAACTCGGCTACGGCAACCACGATACCAAGGAAATGCCAGTGGCGCTGTTCGGAAAAGCGGGAGGCGCACTGAAGGGCGGACAATACCTCGAGTACGAAGAAATGACTCCGCTGGCGAATATGTACGTCGAGTTCCAGAACCTTTTCGGGATCGACGACGATGAATTCGGCGCGAACAAAGTCCACCGCTTCGGCAAGAAGGACGGGCGCCTCACTGGCCTGTTCAGCTAAGGAGAAAGGAGCGTATCATGGGATTGAACAAATTCGTCCTGACCGGCGTCGATATGCTGTGCTACGAGTCCGTTAACGGTCGCTCCTGGAACCGGGTAGCGATCGATGGTGATTGGAGGCGAATGGCAGTGATGGACGCGGCTTGCAGCGAAGACACCGTTGTCCTCCTTGTCGGCGGGCAGCCCGAATGGGCAGGCGACAACCGGCGCATCCTCTTCTCAAACAAACTTGGTGACTTCAAGGTACACCGGTTCGAAGGAAAGCGGCAACGGCTCAATGGGGAGGGAGAAATGCTGGAGGATCGTGAACAGAAAAGGCGGGATGATCTCCACCGCCTTGACACGATCGTCTACGGCAACAACCGGTTCCTGGCGACCGGAGGGCAGCCCGCACACGGCAACAAGGTTTGGACGCGTTCGCGTTCGGGCCGCGATTGGGAGCAAGACCTCAATTACTGGAAGAGCTGGAATATTGGCCAGGTGCGCACGCTCGTGCATGGAGGAGATCGTTTTCTGGGCATTGGCGACTTTAAACGAATTTCGGTCACTGAAGACGGCGAAACCTGGAAATTTAATCGGGACAAGGATCGCCCGGCCTGGCTTTCCGCAGCCTACGGCAACGGCATCTTCGTCGCGGGCGGTCTCCACGGTCTGCATGGAATATCGCGCGACGGCCTGACGTGGGAAAATCTCGAAGAAGGCGAGATTGGCCACCACCTGAACGCGATGATTACCACCGGCGGTGGCTTTATCGGTCTCGGTACCCAAGTCGCCTATTTTTCCGATAATGGCCGATCCTGGCGGGTCGAGAACATCGAACCCCGCCTGCGACAGGTCGCCTACGGCAACGGGGTTTTTGTCGGCTTCGATGTCGCCTCCCGCAAGCTGATGCGCTCCACCGATGCTCTCACCTGGGAGGAGATCGAATTGGACACTGAGCAGCCGAGCTTCACAAGTGTCCGTTTCCTTTGAGGCTGACTGGCAGCACTGATGGTCACTTAGATACCCTATGCGTCTTTAAATGCCCCGACTGTTTTTCTTGATTCTGTTATTCGCGCTTTGCGCTGCCGGGGCGGAAGTCCGGACCTGGACCAACCACGCCGGGCAAACCATTCAGGCAGAATATCTGTCGCAAAATGGTGGAAGTGTAACCCTTCTTAGATACCCAGACCGCCAGCAGTTCACGTTTCCCGTTGCCAGCCTTAGCCCAGCCGATCAGCAATGGCTCGCGAGCCAGGCACCCCTCGGTAGCGACGGCATCTTCATTGCGGTTGGCAACGGCCTCCACCGTATGTCGTCCAATGATGGCCGCGAGTGGACCAACCACGTGTACAAGGGTAAACCTGGTCACGACCAGAACGACCTCAAAGACATCGCTTTCGGTAATGATTCCGTTGTTACAGTTGGGGGTTTTTCGCGCTCGAACATCCTGACCACCACCGATGGGGTGGCGTGGCACAAGAATGATTTTAACATCGGTGTCCTGAGCGGCGTCATCTTTCACGAGGGCTACTTCTATGTGTTCGGCGAAGGCGCTCGCACAGCGCGCTCCCCCGATGGGATGACCTGGGAAGCGTACGGTGACGGTAACCTGCGCGAGGACTTCCTTGAACCCGAAGCCGAGCGACTTGGCGAAGACAAGCCCATCAAGTCAAACATCCGCCAATGGCGTTTCGCCCAAGGCCGGTTCGTCGGAACCGGCGACAACAGCATTATCGCCACTACTGTCGATTTCAACGATTGGGACTACCAGCGGCTCGAGCCCCGCGAGCGCCTGTTTGTTGAAACCAACGGACGCACCTTCGTGGCCCACGGTCGCGAGAGCGTCCAGTATTCGCCCGACGGTCTCACGTGGACGGAGGTGACGCCCGACGACCTGGGCGATGGGCGCATCAATAGCCTCGTCTTTGACGGCGAACGCTACGTGCTCAACAACAGCCGCGATGTCGGCTGGGAGTCATCCGACGGTGAGGTGTGGGCGCGGATTGCGGACGCCTCTTTCCCGGACTTCATTGCGAGCCTCCGGCCGGGTCTCTACTATTCGTTCAAGAATTACTGGCAGTACACCGAAGAGTTCAAGGTGTCGACCGATGGCGGCAAGACGTGGGAGTCGACAAACATTCCAGAGCCGGTCGGGGTCACCAACATCATTTTCGCCCCGGGATTCGCCAGTTTTTAACCGCGAGGGCGAATAAGCCGGAATCCTTTCGGCCAAAGGACCGATAGGTCACGCTCAGACGCTTTCATCGTCTGCACTTAGTGACCCCATGGGGGCGGGATCGGCGTCAGCGCGTCAGGTAGTCTGCACCTCCGATCAAGGCCAGCAGCGCCAGCCAGATAAAGCCGACGGCAATGTAGAACGGCGTGATCCCCTCGGCCTGACGCGCGCGCATGAAGTACCAGATGACGAGCGCTGTCTTCAATCCGGAGAGGCCGACCGTCACCAGCGGCTTAAGAAAGAAGGGAGGCAGCCAGGCGAGCGCCAACGCAACACCCAGCAGCACCAGCAGGGCCACCAGCACGACCCACACAGTCCGATACCGTAGTGATGGCAATTTCATGACGTCAGGCGATCAGATAGAGCAGCGGAAAGAGAAAAATCCATACGATGTCGACGAAGTGCCAATACAGAGCGAACGTCTGAACGCTGACATGCCGCACCTGAGCCCGCCTCGCGACAAAGAGCAGCGCCACCATCCACCCGATTCCGCCAATCACGTGAACCGCGTGAAGGCCGGTCAGGGCGAAGTAAATCATAAAGAACATCTCAGCAGCAGCTGGTTCGGCAAAGTCGCCCTGGGCGAAGCCCTCGCCCGGAACGTGGTGATGTTGAAATTTCTGCCAGTACTCGTAGCCCTTGATCCCGAGAAAAACAGAGGCCAACCCAAGGGCTCCCAGCAAGGAACGCCCGAACAAGCCCCCACGACCGTCTTCAGAGGCGTGCTCGGAAAGCGCGACAAGCGCGCTGCTCACGAGCAGGATTACGGTGTTGGCGGTGCCCCACCAGACCCCAAGGTGCGTGCTGGCTTCGGCAAAGCCGACCGGGTAGTAAATGCGCATCAGCGCAAAGGCCAGCAACGCTGAACCGAAAAAAAGCACCTCGGACGCCAGGAATATCCACATTCCCAGTGCCGCGGTCGAGAGCTCCTGTTGCTCGTCGCGGAAGGCCTCGGAAACCGATTTGGGAACAGACACGTTCATCCTTCCTTAGGCTGCGGATAGTTATACGGCGGCTCGTGAACCTCCGGCGTTTCGGCAAAATTATGCGCGGGAGGCGGTGAACTCACCTGCCACTCCAGCCCGGTTGCGCCGGGAGGATTCGGCTCTGCCTTGCGCCCGCGGAACCATGACCAGGTCAGGTAAATCATGGGCATCAAATAGCCGCCCCCAAGAATTGAGGCACCTGCGGTCGAGAGCACATTGAGCCCCTCCCACTCCTCCGGGTAAACATGGTACCGGCGCGGCATGCCGAGATAGCCCAGCAGGAACTGCGGGAAAAACGTGAGGTTGAAACCGATGAAGATCAGCACCGCAGCCACCCGGCCAAGCTCTTCGGGATAAAGACGCCCCGAGAGCTTAGACCACCAGAAGTGCATCCCCGCCAGAAAGCCCATGACCATGCCGCCGACCATGATGTAATGAAAATGCGCGACAATAAAATAAGTATCATGCACGTGAACATCGACTGCGAGCGTGGCGAGAAATAGCCCTGTCAAACCGCCGATCGTGAAGAGCCCGATAAAGCCTAGAGCGTAAATCATAGGGGTCGTCAGGTGAACTTTTCCCAGGTTGAGCGTGACTGACCAATTGAACACCTTCACCGCCGATGGAATGGCGACGAGGAAACTCAAAAACGAAAACACCAGGCCAGCATAGGCCGATTGCGACGACACGAACATGTGGTGGCCCCAGACCAGAAACCCAAGAATCGCAATCGCCATGCTCGACCACGCCACGACCTTATAGCCATAGATCGGTCGCCGCGAAAAACACGCCACAACCTCGCTCACTACCCCCATCCCAGGAAGAATCATCACGTAGACCACCGGATGCGAATAGAACCAGAACAGGTGCTGAAACAAAAGCGGATCACCCCCCAGGGCCGGGTCAAAGATGCCAACGCCGAACGCGCGTTCCACGCCGACCAAAAGCAGCGCGGTGGACAGGACCGGCGTCGCCAGCACAACAATCAGGCTGGTGGCATAGAGCGACCAGACGAACAAAGGCAATCGGAACCAGGTCAAGCCGGGTGCCCGCATCTTGTGTACCGTCGCAATGATGTTGACGCCGGTGAAAATCGAGCCGAAGCCCGCGATCAGAATCCCGCAGGCCATCGCGATCACGTGGCTGTTCGTGTACGTCGAACTGTAGGGAGTATAGAACGTCCAACCGGTATCCACGCCACCCACCACCAGCGCGTAAAGCGTCAACAGGCCACCGGCCATGAAGAGGTACCAACTGGCAAGGTTGAGCCGCGGAAAAGCGAGATCCTTGGCGCCAATCATCAGCGGGATCAGAAAATTCCCGAGTACAGTGGGCACCGCCGGGACAAGAAAAAACCATACCATCACCACGCCGTGCATCGTGAATAGCCGGTTGTAGGTATCGGCCTCCACCAAAGTGCCAGGAGCGTCCGCTAGTTCCAAACGCATCAGAGCGGCAGCGACACTCGCGATGATGAAAAACCCCGTAATCGAAAAAAGGTACAGCAGCCCGATCCGTTTGTGGTCGAGTGTTAGCAGCCACGCCCGGATACCACTCCCGGCTTCGAGATAGGGCGGGCCTGCGGCTTCGCCCTGTGTCGAAACAGCCGCGGGCTTATGCGCACTGGCCTCAGCCATGCGGGACCTCCTCTCCAAGATGCTGCAAATAGGCCAGCAGCGCCGCGAGGTCCTCCTCGTCGAGCACCCCCTGGTACGACGGCATTTCATCCGCGTAGCCAGCCACGATCGCTTGCGACGGCAGCAAGATGCTATTGCGCAGGTAAGCCAGATCGGCCTTGACGAATCCGCCGCTGGCAAGGGGTACCCGGGTACCGTAAACGCCCTCCAGTCGCGGCGCGACCACCGTCGAACTGCCCGCGTGGCAGCCACTGCACCCGTGCTGCCGGAAGAGTCCGGCGCCTCGCTGGACGAGGTCCGGCTGGCCCTCGTGAGTCCGCTGCCACTGTGCAAAGTCTTCGGGCGTGAGCACCGTTACCCAGCCGGCCATAATGGCGTGGTCCGTGCCACAGTATTCCGCGCAAAATAAGCGGTACCTTCCGGGCTCAGTTGGGGTCAGGGCCGTCTGCACCGATTTCCCCGGGACGGCATCCTGCTTGAGCCGGAAGGCGGGCACGTACAGGCTGTGGATCACATCGTCCGAGGAAAGCACCAGCCTCACCGGGCGCCCGGCGGGCAGATGCAGCTCGTTGTGCTCGGAGTAGCCATTGGGGTAATAGCTCTGCCACCACCATTGCCGGCCAACCACGTAAACCGTGTAACTGCCTTCCGGCGCGTCCTGGTTTTTCAGATACCGCCATGCGCCGACGGCGAACAGACCCAGGAAGATGAAAAACGGCACCGCCATCCAGGTTACCTCGATCCACCGACGCCCGCGGACGAGAAAGCCGCCGATGCCGGTTTTGTCCGAATGACGCCGGAAGATGCCATTGGTTATGATGACCAGGAGCAACAAAATGATGGCCCCACTGATGATCATCAATCCCCAGAAAATTGCATCGACCTGGCCAGCCGCCTCGCTCGCTTGCGGCGGGAAGAGCAAACGTGTGGGTTCGTTAGGATTCATCGCTTACGGCGGCGCTCCAGTCGCCAGGTGAAGGTTCCGATACCGACAATCGTCAGCAAAGCGCCAGCCTTGAGCGCGAGATCGACAGCCGTCCCGTAGTGCCCGTTCAGGGGGTTGTAGCGCAGACACCGTAACAGGAGCGAGGGTTTCTCGCTCCCCACCTCGGCTTCAGCGGCGGTGGCGACGCCCGCGGTCAACTCGTCGGGCTCGTAGCGCACTCCAAGGAGATAGCTGCTCACGGTTCCATCGGGGGTTACCACGACCCAGCCCGCGGGGTGGGCGTACTGGTCGATTCCCGGAACATATTCGTACCCGAAGCCAATCTTGCCCGCGAGGGTGTCGACCGATGGCTGCGAGCCGGTAAGGAAGGCAACACCGGCGCCGTCAGTCTTCATCGCCCGGCGGAAATCCGCCTGGGCTTCCTGCGTGACCGCTTGCGGCTCATCGGCATCAATGCTCACAAACAGCAGCATAAAATCTTTTCCGGGACGCAGGTCCGTGGCCCCCACGACCTGCATCATGCCCTGCAACTGGCTCCCGCAGAGCATGGGGCACTCGTTGTAACCCATCCCGAGCAGGAGCGGCTGATCGCCGAGGTAGTCGCCGAGCGTCAACCGCCGACCGGAAGCATCGCGCAAGCTCAGGCCCGCCGGCAATTGTTCGCCGAGCCGCTGTTCAAAGGTCACCTCCGGAGGCTGCGCCTGGTAGGGAGACTGAGCCGCGCTGCTCATCACAGCGCAAGCCAGCGCGAGGGGGAGAAGGTGTCGTACTCTACTCATTTTTCGCAGTGAGTTTGTAAGGTGAGGTTTGCGGAGTTTCGACCGGGCCCCAGACAGGGACGCCTTGCTCCGCCACCGCCGTCATCGCTGCTTCCAGTGGGATCTGGCGTATGTCCCCAGTTTCGGAGAGCGGCTCCGAGGCGCTCAGACGCTCGCGTTCCAGCTCCCAAAGTGCTTCGCGCTCTTGCTCGATGGCGCTGGCACGCTCGGGAGCTTCTGTAAACGAGAAGGAATACCTGGCATCCTCGGCAGGGCGGATATCCGCGAGCGGCTTGCGATAGATCCACCACAGGCCGGTCATCATACCACCGACCAGGACCAGCAGCCCGAGCCCAAGTGCCGCGGCTGTTTTCCAGCCGAAGTCTTTGATCTCGTATCGGATTTCTGGATTCGTGGGCTTTCTCATGATGCAGAGGTCTCCGCACTCCTTGGTTCTTTTGATTCTTCATCTGGCCATGCGGTCAGAGGTGCCACCACCCACCAGGCCCAGCAAACGGCGAGCAGGCACACGGCCCCGGCGCTCCAGCGCAGCCGACGCGAGTTCGTCTTACCCTTTAAACTGAGGAGGTTCAGGAAGGCCGGAAGTGCGCCAAACGCAAAACCCATGAAGATCACCGGACCCGCAAGAAGGCCCAGGCGCTCGGTGTAGAATCCGCGTTTTGGCGGCAAATCCCCGGCGTAGGTAATGACAAACTCAATCAATCCCAGATAAAGAAACACATTCAGGAAGGCGAAGAGCAAGGTACCCAGCGGCCGCCGGTGTGCCTCTGCCGCTTTCGTACCCAGCGTTCGACTCCAGAATAGGGATACACCCAACGCGCTCATGGCGCCAGCAAGGATCAGAGTAAATGGAAACCCGGATGACCACCAGTGCGGCGACCGCACCATCACCCAATCCACTGTGAAAAAGAGAGATGCCACGGTGAGGGCCAGCAGCAGTGGCGCCGCCGCGAAAAGCTTTCGCGAAGCGCTCCCCAGCCGCCAGCCCACGAAGGCAAACCCCGCAAAGATGGCCACCGACCGGGCTATAAAGAACGAGGGATTGAAGTAAGCCTGCCGGGCCTCGACGAGGGCTTGGTCAGCGGCCTCCGGGCTGACCCAGTAAAACGCCGTTCCCCAGCCCAGCCACAGGGGCACGAACCCTAAAGCTGTTAGCGGGAGCAAACGCGCCAGCCAGCGCAGACGCCCCTCCACCGGTTGGACCCACGCACCGCCGGCAACCTCCTGCAAGAGCAAAACGAAGCACGCCCCCAACGCCGGCAGAAACGCTGCCAGCGCGACAAACCACCATAGATGCAGCAGGATCGTTAGCAGGCTGTTCATTGCGTCTCCTCCTGTTCTTCGGCAAGGCTTGCCCAAATCCGCCGAGGCACGTGCTCAGCGGTCGCATACTGCGTCAATTGAAGCGTGCGCAGGTACGCAATGACGCGCCAGCGTTCGTCACGGCTAATCCGCTGACCATACGGCAGCATGACACCATAACCTTCGTTGAGCACCGTGTAGAGGTACCCGGCTGGCGCTCGCCGCAGGCGGTCGGTATGAAAGCTTGGCGGCTCCGGGAAGCCCCTCCGCACCACGATGCCGTCACCGTGTCCCGTGTATCCATGGCAGGGTGCACAGTGCGCGTTAAAGAGCGTTTGCCCGTGCTCGAGACTCCGACGATCGATAGCTTGCGACGGGGGATCCGTTCG
>JBHJGW010000093.1:0-2524 GCA_050331415.1 Opitutales bacterium
AACTATCGTGAACTTTACATCTTAAGTATCCTTTTTTGAATTTTATCGGGAATAGCGGTTGACCTACGAACGGCGGACCTTTCGCACCAGGCGTTCTCACTCGGGCAGCTCAACCTTGGTCGCGGGTGACGTCCGCAAGCCAGAGATTCCCATTCGCGGTACCACTTCCCGACCATTGAACGGCGCCTTCTCGTTCGAACCTGACTCCTCCGAGGTCCCGCGTCTTAAAACGACAAGGCTGCTGTTCACGACGATCGCCTCAACTGCGGACATCCAACGAGGAGACAAAGGATTGCGCAAATCGGATTCATTAGAAAGGTTTGGAAAACTTATTTTATAACCAATTTGTAGAGACATAGATTTGGGAGACCAATCGGATCCGAAGGCCAGGTAGTTTTTCTGTTGCGCTCTGCCGTGCGAGGGTCTGCCATCAGACGCCTGCGACGCTTTCGCACCTTGGAGCGCCTCCGCCAACCCGGACCTCCCTAGACTGCATAAGCCTTCACGCAGAGCCGAAAAAACGAAACCCAGGCACTCTTGAGCGCTGGCGGCGAGCCCCAGCTCCTGAGTCGTTTGACAGTTTTCTGACCATGGCAGATTCCAAAGGTAACCCGAATGCACCTGCCGAAGCCGGTGCTGACCCAAAAGAGAGTTTTTGGCGCGTCGACGTCCACCCGGTGGTGTTTCCGGTCTCGGCTGGATTCATCCTCCTGATGGTTGTCCTGACGCTTTTCTTCCAGGACAGCATTGGGGCGGTTTTCGGCAATGTGCAGGCCGGCATTTCCCATTACGCCGGCTGGTTTTTCGTGGGCGCAATCAACGTCATCCTGGTTTTCGTGCTCTACTTGCTGTTCAGCAAGTATGGGGATATCCGGCTGGGGGGTCACGATGCCAAGCCGGAATTCAGTCAGCTAGGCTGGATAGCGATGCTTTTTAGCGCGGGTATGGGTATTGGTCTGCTTTTCTATGGAGTAGCGGAGCCGATTACGCACTTCGCGAATCCGCCGCTCGATGTCGAAGCCGGTGGACCCGAGGCCGCGCGCGTCGCGATGGACATTACGTTCTTGCACTGGGGCTTCCATCCATGGGCGATCTATACGCTGGTGGGCCTTTCGCTGGCGTTTTTCGCATTTAACCGCGGCCTGCCGCTTTCGATTCGCTCTGTGTTCTACCCCCTTTTCGGAGAGAGGATCCACGGCTCGCTCGGCAATGTAGTCGACATTCTCGCCACGGTTGCGACGCTCTTCGGAGTCGCAACGTCATTGGGGCTCGGCGTGCAGCAGGTCAATGCGGGCCTCGAATTCCTGGTCGGCTGGGAATCTTCGCCGACGAATCAGGTCATCTTGATTACCGGGATCACCGCCCTGGCTACCTGGTCGGTGGTCCGAGGGCTGGACGGCGGGATCCGTTTTCTGTCGGAAATCAATTTGTATGTGGCCGGCGCGCTCGTGCTCTTCCTGCTGTTGCTGGGTCCGACCATCTTCATCCTCAATGGCTTCATCGAGAACATCGGCTACTATTTACAGAACCTTCCAAGCCTCGCCACGTGGAACGAAACCTACGAGAAGACGGCGTGGCAGGATGGCTGGACCGTTTTCTACTGGGCATGGTGGATTGCCTGGTCGCCGTTTGTGGGCATGTTTATAGCCCGTGTCTCGTACGGTCGTACGGTCAAGGAATTTATCCTCGCCGTCCTGTTTATCCCGACAACGGTTACCTTCCTTTGGCTGACGGTCTTTGGCAACACGGCGCTCGCTTTGGAGCTTTCCGGCGTGGGGGGCATTGTCGAGGCCGTGGACTCCAGCATCGATACCGCCCTCTTTGTGCTGTTCGAACAGTTCCCGCTGGCCACGCTGACCTCCGCGCTCGGGGTCGCCTCCATCATCATGTTCTTCGTCACCTCATCCGACTCTGGTTCGATGGTGATCGATATCATCACGGCAGGCGGCGACCCTGACCCGCCAGTTCCGCAACGGCTTTTTTGGGCAATCCTGGAGGGCGTTGTGGCAGCGGTGCTTTTGCTCGGGGGAGGCCTCGTAGCGCTGCAGGCGGCGGCCATCGTCACCGGGTTGCCCTTTGCGATCGTGCTGCTGCTGATGTGTTTTAGCCTTCGGAAAGGCTTTGCCGACTATAAGTTCGCGCCCGGAGGCTTCCGACTGCCCCCCTACCAGCATGGCCGCAGTTTGAAGACACCTCTGAACTTCCCGACGCCGATCACCTCCGGGGCTAAAGAGCTTTGGCTCCGAGTTGCGCCACCTTCCGCGAAAAAGAAGACGCGGGGGAAATCTTAAAGCTGACTGAATATGCACCAACAACTTATCCAGCGCTACGAAAGCGGCTGCCTGATGCTAATGGACCAGCGGCCGGAGGGGTATTTTTTTCTCGGAACCAGCTTTATGGTAGAGTCGCGGGGCGATCTTTTGCCAGGGGGGGCTCTGTTGGCGGGAACCGTTGACCCCCTGGGCGGTTAAACGGCGCCACCCGGCGGGGGTGAGCCCCATGCGGAGCGTTGCGGGGGGGGCGC
>JBHJGW010000094.1:0-9670 GCA_050331415.1 Opitutales bacterium
TTCGAGGGCGGCGGCTTCGCGCAGGCGCTGGCGTTCGCGATCCGCGGCGACCCGCTGGTCACGGAGTTCGGCAAGCACCGGTTCAAGTTCGAGCTCAGGATAATGCTCGCCGAGCGCATACGCGCGTTCAATGCGTTCGCGGGGTGTGCCTTCGGCGTCTGGGAGGCGTTGCAGTTCCTGCGCCGCGCGGATGCGAAGCCGCTTGAGTTGCGCCTTGCGGGCGGCCGCACGCTCCTTCTCTTCCGCAGGCGTCATAAAGTCCCACGAGGCGACTTCGCCCCCGCTCAGCAACACGCGCCCCCGGTCGAAAACAAGCGTCTGCCGATCTCCCAGCCCAAGAGTGCCATTGGGCTCACCCAGCAATTGAACCACCTCCTGCGCGCTCATGCCGAGCTTCAGGTCTGCTTCCGGCAGCGCCGTGAGGGCTGGCGTCAAGAGAACGAAAAGAGCCCAGTAAACGCCAGCAACAAGCCGACGGCGGGCGTTCAAGGACTGTTGCTTCATGGTGTTATTCGACGTTCGGGCTCTCCTTTCCTTTCAATTCAATCCAACGCGACAGCATTTATAAAACCACGTTCCGCCGCGGGAGTCAACGGTTTGCCTCGCCCTGCCCTCGCGGGTCGAAACCAGCCCTTGCGGAATAGGCCGCAATGCCATTTCGCGACGACTTTTCCTGGGGTGCGGCTACTGCCGCTTATCAAATCGAAGGCGCCCACCAGAGCGACGGCAAAGGCCCAAGTGTCTGGGACCAAATCAGCCACTGGCCGGGAAAGGTTTACCTTGGAGACACGGGCGACGTCGCCTGCGACCACTACAACCGGCTCGAGGAAGACCTTGACCTGATGAAGCAGCTCGGGCTCAAGGCTTACCGTTTCTCCTTCTCCTGGCCTCGCGTTCTGCCAGAGGGTGTCGGTACCCCCAATGAGAAGGGCCTCGCCTTCTACGACCGCTTGATCGACGGCCTGCTCGAGCGCGGCATCCAACCCTGGGGAACGCTGTTTCACTGGGACTACCCGCTGGCGCTCTACCGGCGCGGCGGCTGGCTCAACCCCCAAAGCCCCCAGTGGTTTGCGAACTACGCTACGCTGCTCGCCCAGCGCTTTGGCGACCGGGTCCAAAACTGGATGACCCTCAACGAGCCGCAAATTTTCATCGGGCTTGGCCACCAGGTCGGGGTGCATGCTCCGGCCCTGCAGTACCCTTCGGAGGATATCGCCACGATGATCCACCACGTATTGCTGGCCCACGGAAAATCCGCCCAAGTCCTGCGCACGCAGGCCCAAAAGCCGGCAACCATCGGCTGGGCGCCGGCAATCGGCCCTGTATCCGTAGCGCGGGAGCAAGAGGGCGACTCCGAGCTCGTCGAGCTTGCTCGCGAGGCAAACTTCGGTTTCGACGTCACTTCGCGGAGCTTTGCCAACAGTGCGGCAGTCTGGTGCGACCCCGTCTTCCTCGGGCACTACCCGACGGCCTTCACCGAAGCTCTTGGCCACGCGCTGCCCAAAGGCTGGGAGAACGATCTCGGCGTTATCGCTACCCCGATCGACTTCAACGGCCTCAACATCTACGCCTCTTGGGAACATTTCGAGCGTGGCCCGGATGGCAAAGCGGTGAGGCTACGTCACAACGGTGCCCATAGCCCAGGGCACCCGCGAACGCTCTTTGGGTGGCCGGTGACGCCCGGGGCGCTCTACTGGGGCCCCAAATTCTTCTACGAGCGCTACGGCTCGCCGATCGTCATTACTGAGAACGGCTTGAGCTGCATGGACTGGGTGGCCCTCGACGGTCAGGTACACGACCCGCAGCGCATCGACTTCACCACCCGCTACCTCCGCGAGCTCCGTCGCGCGGCCGAAGCGGGAACCGACGTGCGCGGCTATTTCCACTGGTCGCTGATGGACAATTTCGAGTGGGCCGAAGGCTACAAGCACCGCTTCGGCCTCATTTACGTCGACTACCTCAACGGGCAAAAGCGGACCGTCAAAGATAGCGGCTGCTGGTACCGCGGTGTGATCGAGAGCAACGGCGCCAAGCTGTAGCGCCGCTGCCAGTCATTCCGGTGTCGGCTCTGCCAGGGCGTCTAGCAAGGCTATTCGCTCAGCGGCGGCCTCGCGCCGGTCGGTGCGCGCGACAAGCAGGCGCAAGCCGGATTCGGGAAGGCACCCAACCGCCTCGGCGAGCATCGACGCACTCTCCACCGCGCGCGCCTCGACATCGTGCGCGGCGGCCAGCGCGAACCAGTCAACCTGCTGCGGCGTGGCAAAGAAGCGCTCGAATGGCGGCTCATGAGCCGAAACGGGCAGATTCTGAAAGATGCCGCCGCCATGATTGTCGATCAACACCACCGTGAGGCTCCCGGACAGTTCACGCGCTAGCAGCAGACCATTGGCGTCGTGCAGAAAAGCCAGATCACCGGTGACCAGCACCGTCGGCTGCCCGGCGCGGTGTGCAACCCCGAGGGCGCTCGACAACGTGCCGTCAATTCCGTTGGCGCCACGGTTGGCCAAGACCCAATAACGCCGATCGCTGACGGGCCAGAACCACTCTCCGTCGCGGATCGGCGTGCTGCTCGCGAGCATGACAGGCGTCCGCGGTGGCAGGTGTACCCCGAGCAGGCGCATCACGGCCATCTCGGTCAGGCGCCCGTCCCTTGCGAGCTCCAGGGCTTGCGCCGCCAGTCGGTCGACCAGCGGGCGCAGCTGCTCGTGGCGATCGGGTCTGGAGCCAGAATCGGTTTCCATGACGTCAGCGAGCGCCCCGGCGCCGCCCCCGACGATAATCGTCGGCCCGTGGGTCGGGTTCAGATTCGTCTGGGAATCGGTAAGGAAAAACAATTGCGTACGATCGGCCGCGAGCCGCTGCCGCAAAGTCTTGCTGGTGGGCAAACGGCCGTCGACCACGGCGAAACCGAGCGCCGGAAAAGCCGGGCTGCGCAGCAACTGCTCGTAGCTCCCCAGGCAAGCACCAGCCGCGCTGTGATGGCGGACGGGGTGCAATACATCCGCAAACAGCGGTAACCCAGTCTGCTCTGCCAGCGCGATCACTCCCGCGGCGCGCGCCGCCGGGCCGGTTTCAACCCCCTCCGCTTCCCCGGCGAGGATACAGCCGAAGGACGCGCTCGACAGCCAACGGCGCAAAATGTCGACCGCCTTCGTATCCAGGGGTCGAGCGGGTGGCGTCGTGACAGGTTCAATACAGGCGAGCGCGCCCTCGACATTCGCCGGTACGGAAAAACCCTTCTCTGCTACGGGACTTAAGGGTTCGCGGAACGGCGCATTGAGGTGCACGGGACCGGCTTGCTGCCTAAGGCAATGACCCACCGCCTGACGCGCGGTGGCCACGAGGTACTGCAGGAGCCCCGACTGCGGCAGTGCCAGCTCGTGGTACCAACGCACATAGGCACCAAACAGCTTGATCTGGTCGATCGACTGACCGGCGGAGCAGTCGCGGAGCTCCGGTGGGCGATCGGCGGTTATGAGCAACAGCGGCAGCTGGCTGTAATGTGCTTCCACGACGGCCGGCAGCCAATTGGCCGCGGCCGTTCCGCTCGTGCAGACCAGCGCCACGGGCTTGCCGGTGCGCCGCGCGTGGCCTAGCGCGAAGAACCCCGCCGAACGCTCGTCAAGGCACGGCAGCGCCTCGACTCGCCCCTGCAGCGCGAACCCGGTTGCCAGCGGAGCACTGCGGGAGCCCGGGCAGATCACGGCAAGCTCCACCCCCGCGCGCCAGAGCGCCTCCGCCAAAACACCGCCCCAGGCGAAGTTAACGTTACGGCGGGAAAGCGCGGGAAGTTCGAAGGTCATGAGGACCGTCCTATCGACTGTGGTTCCAATTCTAGATTGACGAAGGCGACGCCCGCCAGTCCTTATGGGCTGAGACGCTCGATAGCCCAGGCACCGTCCTGCTCGAGCCGGTAGCGGAACCGGTCGTGGAGGCGATTCTGGCGACCTTGCCAGAACTCATATTCCGCAGGCACTACGCGGTAGCCGCCCCAAAAATCCGGCAGAGGCACCTCGCCATCGCTAAACTTTCGTTTCATCTCGTCGAGCTTCATTTCCAGCAGAGAGCGCGAGGAAATGACGCGGCTCTGCTGGCTAACCCAAGCCCCGAGCCGGCTGCCAAAGGGACGGCTGACGAAATACCGCAGGCTCTCGGAGGTCGAGACCCGTTCCGCCCGCCCGCGGATCTTGACCTGCCGTTCCAGCCCCAACCACGGGAAAAGGAGCGCGCACTGCGGATTGGCGTCGAGCTCGACGGCCTTCTGGCTCTCGTAGTTCGTGTAAAAGACGAACCCACGCTCATCGTAGGCCTTCAGCAGGACAGTCCGCACATTGGGTGCGCCTCCCGCATCGGTGGTCGCCACCGTCATCGCGTTCGGCTCGATCAGCTCTGCCTTCTGGGCCTGTTCGAACCACGCCCGAAACTGGGCGACGGGATCGGTTTCGAGAGCGTCGCGGTCGAGCCCGGCACGGGTGTACTCACGGCGAAGGGCGGAAATATCCATCCCACAAGGCAACGGTTAAAACGTTCCGGTTGCAAGCGCCACGAGAGCTCAAGCTCCATCAAATGCTCTGCGCCTGTTAGGGATCGCAAACGCTGGCCACGTGGCCAGACGGCGAGCCGAGCAGCACGGACGGCGGTTCTCCATTTCCCGACTAAGCGGCTGATCGAATAACCGGCTAGGCGTACGACAGTTCCGGCGCCATGCCCGGCGTCCCGTCTCGAAGCTTCCCAAAGCCTGGGCTCGACGCCGAGGCAGCTCCGCAGCACTTTGCGAGGGTGATCTCTACGACCATTGATCTGCGCGTTCGCTACGCTGAAACCGACCAGATGGGCATCGTGTACCACGGCAATTATTTTCCCTGGTTCGAGATGGCGCGTGTGGACATGCTCGACCATGTCGGCCTGCCTTACGCCGAAATTGAGGCCGAAGGCCTGATGTTGCCCGTACTCGCCTGCGAGGCACGCTTTCGCGCCAGCGCCCGCTTCGACGATCGCCTGAGTATCCAGGCCACCATGCCCGAAATGCCGCGCGTCCGCTTCCACGTGGAATACAAAGTTTTCCGGGCCGAAACCCTCCTGGCGACGGGGCGCACCGAACACGCCTTCATGACGCCAAACGGACGTCCGGCCCGACCCCCGGAACGCTTCCTCCAGGCACTGGCGCCCTATTTTGCGGGGGAAGAAACCGGCTGATTTCCCCTCCAGTGAATTGGTAATAATATCGGCGCCGTCTGGTTTGCCGTGGACCTCCTCTCCCTGCATGGTTACCAACGGAACCATGGTCGATGCAGTTCGTGTTGGGTACAGGCAAGCAGTCCTCATTTGCCTTACAGGGCTCACTCCGTTCCTTGCACTCGCGCAGGAAGCCGGTTCCTCGAGCGATTCGGCGGTTTTCGACGCCCTGGCCATGCAGGAGGAGCAGGCGGTGGCCCAGGCTACAGAAGAGCTGATCGCCGATGGCAAGCGCCTGGTATCCGAAAGGTCTTTTGCCCAGGCGGCAAACGCGTTCGAGGAAGCCCTTGCCCTGCTGCCCGCAGACGTGGCCCTTCGTTTCGAACTGCGCTGGCGCTACTTCGACAGCGCGGCGCGCGCTGTAACCGCACGAACCGATGGGCGTGAACGTACGCTCCAGCAACTGGAGCAAGAGCTCCGGACGCTCTCCGACAAGCTCTTTGCCAGCCGCGACGGGCGCCCACCTGAGCTTTGGGCAAAGGTCCAGCAGAGCATCGGCCTGGTATGCGCGAAACTGAATCGCGTCGAGGCCATGGAAGTCGCTTTCGAGCGCGCCCTCGACTGGTGGGCCGGGGCACCTGCGTCCGAAGCGGCCCGAAACGCCTACCTCGGAACCGTAGATGAAATACTGCGCCTCATGGACACAGGGGGTTCCAGGTCTGAAGGAACACTCCCGCGTTTTGCCCACTGGCTCGAAGGAGCAATTGAATTGGCGGAAGCTCCCGTCCAAAAGGCCCAGTATCTCATCCGCCTCGCAGAACTGCGAGTGCGGCGTGGCGGACTTGAAGCCGCCCAGGCGCGCGAATCCTTCGAACGCGCTTTGAAAACGGCTGAGGACACCGATTTCTGGCGGGAAGCCGCCTTTGCCTTCGTCGCATACCTTCGGGCCTACGGCAAACCTGCCTGGACGGATGACGGCGACCTGCGTTTCGAGCCGGACGACACGGAGGCCGTCGGCCTGCTCCATCGCCTAGCGGCCGATCCCGGGGCCTACCGCGCCCCGGAAGCGCAACGCCTCCTCGAAACCATTACCCGGACGACGGTCAGCCTCGGCGGGGGGCGGGCCTTTCGCCCGGGACAGTCCGTTAGCGTCGCGGCGTATTTCCGCAATCCCGAAGACCTTCCGATACGCGCCGGGCGGCTCGACCTCGCCGGCATCACTTGCACCACGGAAGGCTTCCGCGCTCCCTTTCAGACGACCGTCTTCGAGAGCACCTTGCGCTCGGATGCCTATGCGCCCTACGTTCCGCACCGCGAAACCTTCGAGCTCGGTCGGCTCCAAGCAGGTCTTTATCAGGCACGCACCCTGGGGCCAGCGGGCGAAGTCTTCAGCGAGGTCATCGCCGTTACCCGCGCGGCGCTGCTCGTGCGAACCGACCGGGAGGGCCTTCATTTCTGGCTCGGTCAGGCTGCCACGGGAAAGCCCCTGGCCGGAACCGTGGATGTCTTCGGCGCTGAGCGCCGCTCCCGCCGCAACGGCACGGAGGATCCCATGCCATGGGAGCGGCAGCGTATTCAACTAGCTGAGGATGGAACGGGCTTTCTGCCCTGGTCCGCGCTCGGCGGCGCGACAGTCGACCTCTGGCGAGTGCTGGCGCGATCCGAGGCGGGCCCGGCGGTCGCCCACGGCTACCGGACGTACCAACCGGGCGACGAAAACGCCGTCCGCTGCTACGCCTTTACGGACCGGCCCGTGTACCGCCCCGGTCAAAAAGTCCACTGGCGCATGTTTCTGCGACAACTGACTGGGGGCGATTGGTCGGTGCCCGATCCGGCGTCACCGCCTATTCAATACACGATCGAAAGCGCCCGTGGCACGACGCTCGCCGCCGGCGAGCTGACCCTCAACGCCTACGGTGCAGCTGGCGGAACGCTGGAACTGTCCGAAGACGTCGAATTGGGTGAGGCAAGTCTGCGCCTCGAGCGGAAGGTCAAGCGCTCTCCCAACCCGTTTGCGCCGCTCTTCGCTGAGAGTCTTTCGGCACGAATCTTTCGCATCGAAGGGTACCGCAGGCCCGACTTTGAGGTCAAAATCGCAACCGCCGAGCCGAAGGCGGGATTCCGCCCGGGCGATGACCTGAGCATCACGGTTTCCGCAGATTACGCTGACAGTGGGCCGGTGATCGACGCTCCAATTGAGCTCGAGGTCATCCGGAAGGCGCTTCCGCACCGGGCAGGCGGCGATCTCACCCCCACCCAAAGCGACCACGCGCAAGACGAGCCCGAGCGCTTTCAGGCGCGGACGGATGTCGAAGGCGAAGCGCACTTCGAGCTCGAGGTCCCTTACACGACAGGAGCCGACTTCCAGTTCACGCTACGCGCCACCGTGGAGGGGCCGGATGGCGCGCAAGTACAAACGCGGCAGGAGATCGTGGTTACCGAGCAAGCTTACTTTGTCGAAGTAGACACCGACCGTACGCTTATTCAGCCCGGCGAAGCTGTAACCGCCAACGTCTCCGCCCGCCACGGCAATGGTAGCCCGGCAAGCGTTGATGGCGAGCTGACCCTTGAGCGGCTCCGCTACCGCGAACTTTGGGTCGGGCCGGAGGGCGAACGCGTCAGCGGCGCCACACTCCGCGAGCGCACACGGCAGGAAGCTGTGTTCGGGCAGCCGCTCGACTGGACGCAATGGCGCCTCGAAGCCCGCGAGGAAAGCCGGGAACCCGTGGCGACGCTGCAAGTTGCCACCGACGCCGACGGCCGAGCCGGGGAACGCATCACCCTGACAGAGCCAGGCCGCTACACACTGTCATGGCAAAGCCATGACAGTGAAAGGCGCCCCATTAAAGCCAGCGTTGGACTGACAGTGGCGGGCCCGGGTTCGAACCTCCTACCGGACGGGCGTTTCCGCATGGAAACTCCGAAGACAGTCTACGCGATTGGCCAGCGGGTTCCGGTCCTGCTGACCTGCCCCGTGCCCACTGCGCACGCTCTATTGACAGTGGAGACCGACCGTGCGACCGAATCGCTTATCGTTCCGCTCAGCGAGGGCTCCGGCTGGGCCGAATTGGTCGTCTCGGAAGCATGGACGCCCTCGGTAACCTTGAGGGCAGAGTTTATTGGCGGCTTCGGCCTCCGGACCGCGACTACGACCCTCGAGGTGCCACCAAAGCAGTTTGAGCTCAACGTGACTGTCACGCCGGCTTCACCCACAGCCACTCCGGGGTCTGAACTGCCCATCGCGCTGGAAGTCACTCGCGGTGACGGCAGCCCCGCCGAGGGAGAAATCACCCTGTCGGTTTACGACGCAGCCTTGGAGCCAATTCGCGCGCCCATGCCCAAAGACCCGTTCGCGCACTTTTACGGGCAGCGGGAGGCGGTCGGCCGCGTTTCCTACCTGAGCTCACTTCGGCAGATGCCCTTCGTCGCGGAAACGCCGGGACGCCTGGTTAGTGTTACCGAAGAGGCTTCGAACGGTCTCTTCTCGGTGGAAGGAGCCTCCTTTCGTGCGCGCGCTAAACGTGCGGACGCTCCGAGCTCGACCCACGCTTCGGAAATTATCGTCCGTCACGATCTCCGGGAAACTGCGGCCTGGATCCCCGGAATGGCTTTGGATGCCGAGGGGCGCGCGACAGCAATCATTGATCTGCCAGACGACACGACCCGCTGGGTAGCACGCGCCTGGGCCGGTGGTCTGCCCGCGCGCTTTGGCACCGGCGAGGCCACGTTCACCACCCGCCTGCCGCTGACTGCGGGGCTGAAGCTGCCCCAATTTTTAGTCGCCGGAGACAAAACCCTGACCCGCGGGACGGTGCTCAACCAAACTGGCGAGGCAGCCACAGTGGTAACAGTGGCCTCCGTCGATGGCGCGCTGTCGCTGCAAACCAAACAGGCTGCCACCCTGACGCTGCAACCGGGCGAAACGGGCGTTGTCGAGCTACCCCTTGAAACCGCTTTGCCGGGTACGGGCCGAGTGGCTTTCCGCGCTCGGGCCGAACCTCTTGGCGATGGGCTCCGAAGGACCGTGCCCGTCGTTCCGGCGGGGCTGCCGCTAACGGAAACGCTGGGAGGACGACTTCAAGCTCCGCTTAACGAGATGCTCTGGGAAGTTCCGCACTACGATCCTAACGGCGCGACGGCCAGCTTGAGCCTGGCACCGACTCCGGCAGTGGCACTCGTCGACGCCCTGCCCTACCTGGCCGCCCAGCCAGACACGCTGACCGAGCAAGTGGTTTCCCGGTTCGTGCCGCTGGTCGTCGGGCATGCGATGCTCTTGCGGCTCGGGCTGAATGAAGCGGAGGCCAACGCCGTAATCCATGCGACGCTGCCGCAGGAAGCCGCCGCGGACAATCGTCCCGCGCTCGCCGGGCGCATCAGGGCTTCGCTCGCGGCGCTCGCAGAACACCAAAACCCCGATGGCGGCTGGGGATGGTGGTGCGGTGCCGACACCAGCGACCCCTATATGACCGCCTATGCCGTGTGGGGGCTGACGCTC
>JBHJGW010000095.1:0-12061 GCA_050331415.1 Opitutales bacterium
CGCAGGTAAGCGAAATCGGCATCTTTTTCGATGACGTCGACGGTCTGCCGCAGCAGGGTGTCAGCGGGCGTCGCCAGCCATACCTGGTCCGCGCCGCGCAGCGCATAGCGCGGGATGACAACGACATCTTCCAGCGGGCGCCCTTCGATGATAGCCTCGACGAATAAGCCGACCTTGAGCGGCGGACGGCCCGGCTGGTCAGGATCCTGAGCGTAGGGTTCGTCGACACGCGCCACAACGAAGGCCAGGCGGGTACGCTCGTCTATCGTTCCCTCGGCGCGGGCGAGATAGCCCTCCCAGGTATAGGACTGGCCGCCAAAGTTCGACGCAAGCACCACGCGCGGGGCTTCGGTCTGGTGCCCGGCACTTCCAGGTCGACGCTCCGTAAGATCAAGGCGGGCGAGTTCATTGAGCTCCAGCGGCAGACGGACCTCCGCAGCCGCCGTGCCGTAGATCGACGCGAGCGGCGTGCCAAGGTTGACGCGTTCGCCGAGGTCTACGTTTTGCGTGCGTACCCGGCCGTCATAGGGGGCCCGAATGGTCGTGCGCTCGAGGTCACGACGGGCGCGGTCCACAGCCGCTTCAGCGCTGTCGATTGCCGCCTCGGCGCGCCGCAGCTGCGGCTCCCGCAAGGTCAGCGCACTCGCCTCCCCCTGCCCCAACCGCTGCCAGTCTTCGCGGGCTTGTTCGGCTCGGGCTTCCTCTTCGAGCAGGCTCAAGCGCGCCTGCGCCAAGCTGCTTTCCGCCTGGGCGAGCGCCGCTTCGAAGTCAGCCGGGTCGATCCGCACGAGCACCTCGCCTTCCTGGAAAAAGCCGCCCGGCTCAAAATTGGGGGACACCTCGATGATACGCCCGGCCACTTCGGCCGTCAGTTGCGAAGCCGTTTCCGCCTGGACCGTTCCCTGGCTCTCAATGGCGATGGGCACGTTCTGCTTTTCGACCGTGATGACCTCCACCGTCGGCACTGGCTGCTCGACTTCGGCGCGCTCGGGCTCCGGCTCCAGCATGACTACAAGAAGGCGCCCCAGGCCGATAGCACCAACCAGAATCAAGATGGGCAGAATGATCTTGGCGGGGGTGACCCCGCGCGTTTCCGACGAGGCCGACGGCGCAGCGGAATCATGAGCTGATGGAAGATCCGGATTCACGAGAAAAAAAGGTTATGTTTTGGAAAGGTTGTTAGGGCTCTTTCCTGGATGAGGCTGGCGATAACCGGCGCAGCAGCACCGCGATGGCGACAGCGAGACCGCCGGCCGATGTGCCGATAAAAAGCCCCCGGATCATTTCAACCCCGAAAGCGTAGCTGGCCACGTCGGTAGGACCTGTTAACGAAAACAAGTCGATGCCGAAGTCTGGCGAAAGACCCGCAACCAGAGCCGCCCCGGGCACGATCAGGAAAAGGTAAATCGAAGTGCGGATCATCGTATAAACAGCTTCAAGGTTCGAAGCCGCGGTCGACAGTCAAGCGATCGCGAGAGGCTGCACCGGTGAGGCCGGTCACCTGCTCTTGAAAGGGCAGCGGCACGATGAGTTCCGCCGCGTCCGCATCGAAGCCGCCGCCGAGGGCGAGGTGCAGGTCAATCCGGTTGCGCAGCAGGGACGCGCGCCCCTCGATTAGGGCGCTCTGGTCATTAAAGGAACGGCGTTGCGACTCGAGTACCGTGATAATGTCGGTCAGGCCTCGCTGGTATTGGTTGATCGCGAGATCGACCGCCGCCACCGACTCTTCCGCAGCCAGAGCGAGCCGCTCCACGCGCTGTCGCAGCAGTTCCTCCGCAGCCAATGCAGTCTCGACCTCCTGAAACGCGGTGAGGGCCGTCGAGCCGTAATTGGCCAGCGCCTCAACGGCCTGGGCTTGCTGGCGCCGAAGGTTGGCCGTCAGCTGTCCGCCCTGGAAAATGGGCTGTATGAGGTTTGCCGCAAGGCTCCAGACCGACCAGGAGCCGTCGAGCAGTTCGCCGAGCTCCTCGCTGGACTGGCCAGCGCCCGCCGTAAGGGAGAAGCTCGGCAGAAAGGCTTTCCTCGCCGCCGAGATGCGTTCGTCCTGAGCAGCGAGGCGCCGCTCCGCCGCGATCAGGTCGGGTCGGCGTGTAAGCAGGTCACTGGGCAGCCCCGTTGGAACCACATCCCCAAGCGCCGGCAACTCAACGCGCTGAAGTTTCGTCTCGGGGTACTTTCCCTGCAACACCGCCAGTTGCCGCCGTTGGGACTGCAGCTGGTTCGCCCGGGCATAGACCTGCGCCGCCGCCGACTCGGTTTGCGCCCTTGCCAGGCGCAGGTCCAGGGAGCTGCTGACCCCGCGTTCGTAGCGGCGCTCGATTAGTCCAAGCGTCGTGCGAAACGAGCTTTCGGTATCCTCGGCTAGCGCCAACTGGAGGCTGGTGGCGGCAACCTCGATCCAGGCTTGCGCCGTACGGCCCGCCAATGAGAGCCGGGCGCCGTAAAAATCCGCAAGACTGGCCTGGGCGGAGGCCAGATCGGCCTGCTGCAAATCTTCAAGGCGACGCCAAACATCGAGCTCCCAGGAAACCTCCGCCTGCAGGGTAAACTGGCTGCTCGTTTGTGACACGACGCTGTCACCCCCGCCAGGAATACCCGGGTTGCTCGCATCGAAATTCGTCCGGCGTCGCGAGGCCCCTCCGGTGCCGCGCAGTTGCGGGTAGCGCTGGGCAGCGCTCGAGCGCACGGCGGAAACCGCTGATGCAACCCGGGCGGCTCGAGCCTGTAGGTCAAAATTGTGCTGCAGCGCGCGCGTTACCGCCTTGGTGAGTTCCGGCTGATCCAGCGCACCCACCCAATCCAGGCCGACAAGTGCCTGGTCCTCGTCGGGAAAGAAGCCTGCACCTTCCAGCTGGGCAATAGGGCGCTCGGGAGCTGCCAGGCTGGTCGAAGGCTCACGCGCGTCCGCCTCACCGGTGCCGCCGGATGCACTCGGATTGAAAGCCATCCCGCTGAGGACGGTTTCCGCCCGGGATTCTGGCTCCGCCTCCGCCCCGACCGAAACCTCGGGCGAATCGGCACCTGCCGCCCACTCGGAGCGCAGGGGTGCTGGCTGGCGAGCCGTTTGAGCGGCAGGAGGCGCCGTTGCGCAGCCAGCGAGCGCGACTGCCATCAAGCCGAGGGCAAACCGGAGAGGCCCGCCCGCAGGTGCGGCAAAGAACGCGCGTTGATCGAAAACGGAAACCACGGGAAAAAGAGTCGTCAGTTGGCTTGGGGTACGGGCAGGATTTTCTCGGGAGTCGGCGCCCGAAACCCAGCGCAAATGAAATCACGCAGGTGAAGGACGACCGTGCGGAGGGTGGTCGCCGGTAGTGCCAATTGGCAAGCGTGCGCCGTCATGCGGTGCCGCAAAAACGTCCCGACCACACTGCCAACCGCAAAGTGCATCCGCCAGCGAACCTCCTCGGGCGGCAGTTGCGGCGCTGCGCGCTCTAGTTCGAGGACGAAACGCCGTTTGATTTCGCCGGAACACTCACGGTCGATGCGCTGCATCATCTCGTCTCCTTCGCTCAACAGTCGGGCCATGGCACGGAGGAAATGCGCCGGGCCGGCCTCAGCACGCTCGGTGGCTTCGGCCATCGGCAGCAGAAACGCGTCAAAGATCGCTTCGAGCTCCAAAGGCTCCCCCCCGCTGAGCTCGAGCGCCTCGTTGAGTTGCCGCAGGCGATCTTCGTTAATGGGCCGGATCGCGTCCTCGAACATCGCAAACAGCAGAGGCTCCTTGCCGCCGAAATAGTAATTCACCGCGGCCAAATTCGCGCCTGCGTCTTGCGTTATGGCGCGAACCGACATCCGGTCAAAGCCGGATTCCGCGTAATGGTGCATCGCCGCAACCAACAGGCGCTGCCGGGTGTCGAGTTCAGCCTTCATGCAAACGCTCATTTAAAACCGTGGTTTTAAAATCACGTTTGTCAACGGTCACAGAAAATTTTTTGGAAACTCGGTGGCTTCGGAACGACTAAAGTCAGAAACCTCGATGCGAACCTTCCAAAATTCATCACGCAATTTTCAAATCCATTACCCGGATTGAGCATTGGTTTGAAAATCCTGCGCTTTCGCCTCTGCTTAGTGTTTAGCTCGATATGAAACTCTTCGGCTCTCTCTTCCTTGCCTGCCTGATATTTCCTTCGGCGCTGCGGGCGCAATTTGGTCCGCCTTTGGGCGGAGATGGGCATGTCGAGGCGTCGCTGGTCAGTGAGGTCGACGCGGTGGCCCCCGGCGAGCCGTTCTGGGTGGCCTTGCGGCTCGAGCATGACGACACCTGGCACACCTACTGGCGTTTCGCTGGCGACGCTGGCGCCCCAACAGAAATCGCCTGGAAGTTACCCGAGGGCTTTACGGCAGGGCCAATCCAGTGGCCGGTGCCGAAGGTCTACCTGCAGCAAGACATTGTCAACTACGTCTACGAGGGCACCGCGATGCTGATGGTGCGCATCGAGCCACCTGCTGAGCTTACCGCTGACACGGTCACGCTCGAGGCGGAAGTAGACTGGCTGGAATGCGACCCGAATCAGTGCGTTCCGGGCGGTGCGGAGGTGTCGCTGACACTGCCAATCACCCAACTGGGTGCCGGCCCGAGCGAGCAAGCGGACGCCTTCGCGCGAGCCAGAGAGCAGTGGGCGCAGCCGCTGCCCGACGACTGGGGCGCTGAAATCCGACGCCGCAATGGTAGATTCGTTCTCGATTTGACCCCGCCCCGGGGGATTACGGTCGACGCGACCGAAACCTACGTCTTTCCGATCGACGGCCAGACCGAAACCCTGGTGCCGCCGGAGGCCGACCTCGAATCCGAAACCCGCGATCGCGTCGCCGCACGAGGGCGCTTTCTCGAGCGCGAGCGCCTGACCAACGGCACCTTGCGCTATCGGCTACCGGTCTCACCGTACGCTCCAGCTGATCTCGAGCGCTTTCGGGTTGTCCTCAAGCATTCCGACGGCTGGCCGGGTAGCGGGGCACGCGGGTTCCGGATCAACTTGCCGGCTCCGCCGGAGTCCAACGGAGGAGGGGGCGCCGATGGAGCTCAGGCAGATGCAACGGGGGCCACTGCTGCAACCGGCGATGGCGGGCCGAGCGAGCCAATCGGATCAATTGAGGCTGGCGGGGTTTCGCCTTCCGCCTCGCTGCCCTTGCCGCTGATGCTCCTTTTCGCCCTGGTTGGCGGCTTAATCCTCAACGTGATGCCGTGCGTTTTTCCCGTGCTCGGACTCAAGATCATGGGTTTCGTGCAGCAGGCCGGGGAGCAGCGCGAGAAAATTGTCCATCACGGGCTGGCATTCACCGGCGGCGTGTTGGTGACATTCTGGATCCTCGCCGCCCTGCTGATTGTGCTGCAAGGCAGCTGGGGGTTTCAAATGCAGTCCCCGACGTTTGTTACGCTGCTCACATTTTTCTTCCTGCTGTTCGGGCTCAATCTTAGCGGCGTTTTTGAAATCGGCACCTCCGCGACGGGCGTTGGCGGCAGCCTGATGAATCAAGGGGGATTGAAAGGCTCGTTCTTTACGGGTGCCCTCGCGGTGGTGGTGGCGACGCCGTGCTCGGCCCCGTTTCTGGCGACGGCCCTTGCCGGCACGGCGACGCTGCATGCCGCAGCCATTGTTGCGATCTTCACTGCCATCGCGATTGGGCTTTCCTTACCCTACCTGCTTCTCTCCATCTTTCCGCAGTACGTCTCCGCATTGCCGAAGCCGGGCGCTTGGATGGAAACCTTTAAGCAGGCACTGGCGTTTCCGCTATACGCATTTACCGGCTACCTGCTCTACGTACTGGCCGACCTTGTCTCTGCGGAAATCTTTCGGAATGTGGCGGTCGGGTTGGCCTTCGTTGCGCTCGGCGCGTGGCTTTGGGGGCGCTATAACACGCCCGTGACGCCCAAACGCCGTCGCCACATCGCTGCCGCGGTTTCACTGCTTCTGGTCGTGGCGATTCCCGCGATGATGGTGAGCGCCATCATCGAACAAGGTCGCCGGGAGGCGCTGCAAGCCGAGATTGCGGCGGGCCTCACGGAAGCCTCACAAGCGGATTTTCTCAGTTTTCAGCCATGGTCACCTGCGGCTGTCGAATCGGCTCTGGCCGAGGGCAAGCCTGTCTACATCGACTTCACGGCCCGCTGGTGCGCCACGTGCCAGACCAACAAACGAGTTTACGACAACCGGGAGGTTATCGAGGCCTACCGGGCAGCGGATGTGGTGATGCTACGCGCTGACTTTACCTCTCGAGATCCTCAGACGGCGGCAGCTATCCGATCCTACGGTGCCAATGCTATCCCGCTCAACGTATTGCACGTCCCGGAAGAATCGTCGCCCTACGTCTTCTCCGCGTGGCTGACGCCATCGGAGTTAACCGATGCGCTTGAGGAAAAGGGTTTAGACGTATCTACTTCAATGCCGGGAGCCATGTAAAAACCCCAGTAGGCGTAAGCTTTTCGCTTCACCCGTTTTTCTGCTTCCGCCTAGAGTCCTGGGTGTGTAGGTTGAGACCTGGTTGAGCGCCTATGATGAACAATACCGATGAGCGGGAACTGGCTTTGGGCGTTGGCGACACGACGCTGGATAGCCTCGTGCACCACAGCACCTGCGTTCAGGGCCGCACGACGCTCGAACATGTTCAGGAATATTTTGCCGACCACGACCACAAGTTCATGGCGGTTCTCGAAGGGGGGCGCGTCATCGGGATGTGCTCGCGGGAACAGATTGCGAACCTCCTGGCCCAGCCGTACGGTTACTCGCTCTACACCCGGCAGGCCGTGCGCGACCACCTCGTCGAAGGGACGTTGATTTTTGACGGCGGTATTCCGCTGCGCGAGCTGCTCCAGAAGGTTTTCGCCCGGCCTCGTCAACGCTTCTACGACGATGTAATCGTGACCGACCACGCAGGCGACATTGTTGGGCTCATTCCCGTGGACGAGCTGGTGCGCCTGCAAAGCCGTTTGCTGCAAGAGCAGATCACGAGACTGGAGATTAACGAATTTGAATTGAAAACGCGCGGCGAGAGCCTCGAGACGCTCGCCCGGCAGCTCGAAGCGGCGAACACCGAACTGGCCCAGGCGCGCGATGATGCCTTCGAAGCCGCCAAGCTCAAAGCCGAGTTTCTGGCCAACATGAGCCACGAGATCCGCACGCCGATGAACGGCATCGTGGGTATGTTGAGCCTGCTTCAGGAAACCGGCCTCGACGACGAACAGCGCCACTACGCCGACACGGTCCAGCGCAGCGCGGATGCCTTGCTGAACATCATCAACGATGTTTTGGACCTCTCAAAAATTCAGGCAGGCCGCGTGGAGATCATTCGCGAGGAATCCCCGATTCACGACCTCGCTGCGGACTGCGCCCAACTGCACGCCGAAGCTGCCTCGAACAAAGGTCTCGACCTCCTGCTCGACATCGACGCAGCTGTGCCGGACTGGCTCTTGCTGGACCCCCACCGCTACCGCCAGATCCTCAACAACCTGCTCAGCAACGCGATCAAATTCACCCATGAGGGCCTTGTCTGGCTGCGCCTCCATGTCGAAGCCGGTGAGAGCGCAATGTGGCTGGTGACCGAGATTGAAGACACCGGCATCGGGATCGGCTCAGAAAAGCAGACTCGATTGTTCCATTCGTTTGCCCAGGCAGATGGCTCCACGAGCCGCCGCTACGGTGGCACCGGACTCGGGCTGGCAATCTCGCGCCAGCTCGCCCGGCTGCAGAATGGAGACATCACCCTCAACTCAGAGGAAGGCCGCGGTACCTGTTTTCGGGTGACCCTGCCCGTCGAGCTGGGTTCGACTCCTTCTCAGGAACGCCAGCGGCTGCCGGAGGGCGCACGAATCGCGGTGGCCGCGCGGCAGGCGGAAGTTCGCTCCGTTTGGTCGCGCTTTATCCGTGAAGGCGGCGGGACCAGTATCGACCTGATCGAGGAGCCCGCACCCACAGTCGTCGACGCTCTGGTGGCCGATTTCGAAGCCGGAGAGGCCGTTTCCCGCTGGATCGAAACCGTGCCCGTAGACGCGCCGGTGATCGAAGTTCATAACGTCCTGAAAATGCCGACGCGCCGGCAGCGCGAACCGGACGAGCGCCAGCGCATGCTCTTTTCACCGCTGCGCTCCAGCCAGCTGATCGAAACGCTAAAGGCGCAACTGACCGGGGACACGCTGACGAAAACAGAACGCGTGCCGAGCTCCGCACCGCCATTTGTCTGGGATCGCTTCGACGATCTGCCGCGCTGCCGCATCCTCGTCGCGGAGGATTCGCTCATCAATCTGGAAGTCACCCTGCGCTACCTTGACCGTCTGGGCCAGCAGTCCGCTGTCGCGCGCGACGGTTACGAGGTGCTCGAAGCCCTGCGGGCCCGAACTTTCCAATGCGTGCTGATGGACTGCCAGATGCCGGGCATGGATGGGTATGAGGCCACCGCCGCCATCCGCAGCGGCGAGGCAGGCGAGCAAAACCGGCGCATCCCGATCATCGCCGTCACCGCGCATGTGATCGCTGGCGAGGAATCGCGCTGCTTTCAGGTCGGCATGAACGACTTTGTGCCCAAGCCGGTGGTCTTCCGCGAATTGGCTTCGGCCTTGCGCCGCATGCTCCTGCCGGAAGCCGCCGAAGCGCCTCAAGCCGAAGCCTGAGGGCAGGCGCCGGGGCAAACGCATCTCATACCGACGGCACGGGCGTCCATTTCTGCTCGGTCCGCGCGCTGGCGACAGCGGTCTCGATGAAGGCCAGGCCTTCGACACCATCATCGATGGTCGGGAAGTCGTAATCAGCGACCTTGGTGAACGAGCCGTCGAGCTTGGCGCGCAGGGCCTTGCCGAAACACCGGTACACGTTGGCAAAGGCCTCGATGAAGCCCTCCGGGTGGCCGGCGGGCAGGCGCACGAATCCGCCCGCGTGGCCGTCGAGGTACGGATTGCCGGGACGCAAGATCTGCTCGGGCTCGTTGACCGGAGTGAAATGCAAGTCGTTGGGGTGCTCCTGATGCCACTCGAGCGCGCCCTGGGTACCGTACAGTCGAATACTCAGCGCGTTTTCCTCGCCGGTGGAGATCTGCGAGGCGTAAAGGACGCCCTTCGCTCCGCCTTGATAGCGCACGAGGACATTGCTGTCGTCGTCGAGCTTGCGCCCGGGCACGAAACTGGTGAGGTCAGCGCAAAGGCTTTCCAACTTAAGTCCGGCAATGTAGCTGACGAGGTTGGCGGCATGGCTGCCGATATCGCCGAGGGCCCCGCCCGCGCCGGCCTTTTCTGGATCAGTGCGCCAGCTGGCCTGCTTCTGCCCCTCCTGGTCGATCGGGTCGCCAAGCCAGCCCTGCGGGTACTCGACCACGACCTTCCGCAGCTCGCCCAATTTGCCTGCGGCGACGAGCGCGCGCGCCTGCTTCACCATCGGATAGCCGGTGTAATTGTGTGTGAGGCAAAAGAGCTGACCCGTAGACTGGACGATCTCGCGCAGCGCCTTCGCCTGCTCAAGGCTGTGGGTGACCGGTTTGTCGCACACCACCGGGAATCCGGCTTCGAGAAAGGTTTTTGCCGCCGGGAAGTGCGCGTGGTTCGGGGTGACGATGGACACGAAGTCAATGCGCTCACTCTTCGGCAGGGCGGCTTCCGCCTGGGCCATCTCATCGAAACTGCCGTAGACGCGCTCGGCGGCGACGCCGAGTGCCTCGCCGGAGGCTTTCGAGCGCTCTGGCGAACTGGAAAAGCAGCCTGCCGCGAGCGCGAATTCACCATCGACGCCCATCGCCGAACGGTGAACCGCCCCGATGAATGCCCCCTGGCCGCCACCGACCATGCCGTACCGAAGTTTTTTCATAACAATTGAATCTGAAGAATTTTTCTTTGAAGTGCGAAGCGCTTGAGCAGCCGGGCGTAACCTTGGGTATCGGCTCCCAGAAGCGGCGGGCTCGCGCCTAGGCTTTTCAGGGGCCCTTGCCGTACTCCCAGGCAGCGGCTCAGCACCTTTCGCGTTCTAAGGTCTTCCTCGTCCTACTGATCCTTTTCGAAGGCGGCATCGAAAGCGGCATCGCTGGCGGGAAAGTCGAGATGCTTGACGGTGGCACAGGCTTCTTCCGCGCCGTGGAAGCGGTCCATGCGACCGTCCTCCCACTCGATGGAAAGCGGGCCGTCGTACTTGAGGTCGTTGAGCGCCACGATGATGCCCTCGAAGTCGATATCCCCCCGACCGACGGAGCGG
Source organism: Opitutales bacterium (assembly GCA_050331415.1). GTDB lineage: Bacteria > Verrucomicrobiota > Verrucomicrobiia > Opitutales > Cerasicoccaceae > DAIQNO01. Next base: position 10,167 of record JBHJGW010000095.1, read on the forward strand.
AAGTCCCAGTAACGGCGGCGGTCCCCGAAGTCGACATGCCCGCCGAAAACGCCTACATGGCCGTTACCGCGACCCCACCAGGCGTCTTTCATGTGCACATGGTAGATACGGTCGGCGAAATGGTACAGGAAGGCCACATAGTCGACGCCTTGATAGCCGAGGTGCGACGGATCGTAGTTAAAGCCGAAGCGCGGGTGATGGCCAATGGCTTCGAGCGTCCGCTCGGCGCTGGCGATGTCGAACGCGATTTCCGTCGGGTGGACTTCGAGCCCCCAGTCGACATTAACGGCGTCGAAGGCATCCATGATGGGTTTCCAACGTTTAGCGAAGTCCTCGAAGCCTTTGTCGAGGTAGGCCTGACTGGTCGGCGGGAAGGCGTAGAGGGCGCCCCAAATCGAGGAACCGGTAAAGCCATTGACGACGCAGCGGTAAGGGTGCGGTCCCATGGAGGCCGGTTTGGCGTCGAAAAAGGCGCGGCAGGCCCTACCGGTGTCAATGATTTCCTGCGCGGCGCGCTGGCGCACGCCTTCAGGATCACCATCACCCCAAACATGCCCCGGCAGGATCGCCTGGTGGCGCTCGTCAATGGGATCGCAGACGGCTTGCCCGGCGAGGTGGTTGGAGATTGAGAAGCACTGCAGGCCGTGGTCGGCGAGCAGCTCCCAGCGGCTCTCGAGGTAGGCGGGATCGCTTGCTTTGTTGACCTCGAAGTGGTCGCCCCAGCAGGCGAGTTCCAAGCCGTCGAAATTCCATTCGGCGGCGCGCTTGGCCAGCTCTTCCAGCGGCAGGTCGGCCCATTGGCCGGTAAACAACGTAACGGGACGGGGCATAAGCACAAGTTTGGGTAATCCTCTGCAAGCGCGTAAAGCGAAAAGATGGCGCGTAGGGGTCTAGGCCTTTGCCCTCTCGCTCTTTGTTGATCTTCCCCAAAGATTACGCTTTCTCAGTTTCTTCCTTGTACCGGGCACGCCGGTAGCGCAGCCTCGTAAATCATGGGTGCTTTGTTCTTTGCCTTGGCGATGGCCTGCTGGCTGGCGGCAGGTACTCACGCACAAGCCGAAAAGTTAAAGATCAAGGTCCCCAAGGTCAGACTTGACTTCGCCATCGCGCTTACACCTGAGCAGGTTGCCGAGGTATTTGGCGAATTGCCGCCGGCTTCGGTCAAATTGAGCCGTGAACGGGTGATAGCCGCCATCCTTGCCGAATTCGACGCGGAGAAGGTTACGTTCGCCTCGGATGAGCCCGAAGCAGTTGCCGAGGCGCTTTTCGCGGACGTGATTGCGCCAGCGCTCGGCGAGGAGCGCCTTCATCTTCAGCAGAAGTTGAACCCTGCGGAAACCTCCGACGGGCGCGGTTGGGCGGGCGAACTCGCTGACCTTCGAGCGATGATCGTCAGGACCAGCCGAATTGTCAGGAGCGGCCTCTCCCTGCATTGCGACTTTTTTTACGAAGCCGACAAGTTCGCCGAGGGCCGCCTTCAACTGGCCAAGTTTTCCTCGAGGGTTGGCCTTGGCGGCAACTTCAATGCGCCTTTTTGTAACCACCTTTCCCTGGTTCTCAAGCCCTTCGAGTCAAACCATAACAACGTCATCCTCGACTACCAAACGAAGCTCGAATATGAATACTATTTGAAACACGGTTTCGAGGAAATCAGCCGGGACGAAGAAGGGCCGAAACTGGTCATTCGTCTGCAACCCTTCGTCGAACTGAGCGTGACCCGCAGAGTGGGCGAAGACCCGGAAAAGCCGCCAGGAAACGAGTTGCCTGCGAAACTCTTCGACCTTGAAGGTCCGCGAGAAACGACCCAAGTCCGCCGATTTTATCATCCAGCCATTCACGAGCTGACGGTCGAAGCAAAACCGCCCCGAGCCGCCCCCCCAACCCACCCTCCCATG
>JBHJGW010000096.1:0-2326 GCA_050331415.1 Opitutales bacterium
GGCTCTTTTATAAACGGTAGCCACAGTTGGCTGACGGTCTGATGCGTCTGCGTGTCACTAAGCAGGATAGCCATGGCGGCGAAGGCCACAACCGCCTGACCGGCCAGCTTCCAGCGGCTGCTGATTCCGCCGGAGTGGCGCTTGGCGATCTTGGTAAAGTCATCCCAGAAACCCAGAGCGGTGAGTGCGGTGTAGACCAGCAAAGCCGTCCATACGTAGCGGTTCGGCGCGGCGAGCAAAAGCGTGCTGAGGGTCACCGAGGCGTAGATCATAAGCCCGCCCATGGTGGGCACCCCTGCCTTTTTAGCGTGCAGTTCAGCCAACTGACCGACTTCGGATCTATCCCGGAACACTTGCCTCGCTTTCAGCAATTGGAGGCGGTGGATCACCCAGGGGCCGATGGACCAACCGATGACCAGAGCGAGCACCCCGGCCAGGGTGGCGCGAAAGGTCAGCGACCCGAAGAGCCGCAGCGGCCCCCAGACATGTTCGAGCTCGCCGAGGTAGCTCAACATACCGCCATTCCTTCTCGTGCGGGCTCGCGGGGCAGCAACTGCTCGAGTGCGCAGGCCCTGCTGCCTTTGAGAAACACCCAGCCTTCGAAAGCACGCAGGGCGTCACTGGCCTCCTCCGCCTGGGCAAACCAGTCCACCTGGCGCGGCTCCGCACCGCGGCGTGTCAATTCGTCGGCAAAAATCCTGGCCTCCTCGCCAATGCAGATGGCGCGATCGAGCAGGCCGAGCGTCAGACCGCGCACGGCTGTGCGGTGCAGAGCCTCGCTTTCCTCGCCGAGTTCCTTCATCGCACCCAAGACATAGCACCGCGGTTCACGGCCCGCGCAGCCATCAAAGGAGATGAGCGCGTCGCGCAGGGCGGGTGGGCTGCTGTTGTAGCAGTCCACATAAAAGGTCTTGCGTCCGTGGGTGATGATCTCGCCGCGCTTCTCTCCCGGTCGCCAGTTGGCTAGCCGCTTACGGGCTTCCCCGGCGGAAACGCCGAGCCAGGAGGCCGCGATCAGGCACAGGGCCGCCGTGTGGGCCACTCCCTCCGAAGGGCTGGCCAGATCGAAGCGACGCTGCCCCCACTCGGGCGTGGTCAGCAGAATTCGGCGCGCGCCAGGGGCGCGGACCTGCACGAGTGCGTACGTCGGAGAATGGCCGTCGTCGCGGGCTTCGCGCGAATAAAGCACCCTGCTCTCTCCGGGCCAGTCCCGAAACGGCGCGTAGCGCAAGCAGGCGTGCCCAAACACCGCTTTAGCCCGCTGCGTTCGCCCGAGCTGTCCTTTTTCCTCCGCGATAGCGTCACGGGTCTTGAGGCGATCAAGGTGGGCGTCGCCGATATTGGTGATGACCGTGAGGCTCGGGCGAATCATGTCCGCGAGGCGGGCCATTTCGCCGGGGCGGTCGATTCCCGCCTCCACCGCGGCGAAGTCGTGGTGGCGCGGGTCCAGCCCCGTCAAGGTCAGCGGGACCCCGAGAAGATTGTTCTGATTGGCGAAGGTGCCGTGGCAGCGCGGGCCGAGCAGGGCGGTCAGGATCGACCTCGCTGTGGTTTTACCGCAGCTTCCGGTGATGCCGACGACGGGGCCCGGAAAGGCGCGTCGCCAGATCGCCGCCACCTGCTGCAGCGCGGTCAAGGGGTCGGGCACCACCAGCTGCGGCAGCCGCACGTCGGCCCGCCGGCGCTCGACGAGGGCCGCACCCGCGCCAGCCTGGGCGGCGACGGGCAGAAAGTCGTGCCCGTCGCGGCGCGCGGTTTTGAGCGCGACAAAAATTTCCCCATGTTGCAGGCGGCGGGTGTCGTGGCAGAAGCCGCGCAAGTCGCCCGAGGGCAATACGCCCTCCCAGACGCCCCCCGTCCAGGCCGCGAGTTCTTCGGGTCTCCACTCGATCATGCGCGGACCTCCGGTTGATGGGAACTGCGGAGCAGCTCACGGGCGACCTGCCGGTCGTCGAAAGGATGCACCGTTTCGGCAAATTCCTGGTACGCTTCGTGGCCCTTGCCCGCGATGAGCACGGCGTCGCCGGGGCGTGCCTCGGCCAGGGCAAGGGCGATGGCACGGCGGCGGTCCGGCACAAACTCAATGGTGTCCGGAGACGTGACGCCGGCTTGCATGTCCTGAAAAATGGTGGCAATGGCTTCGCGTCGGGGATTGTCGGCGGTGGCCCAGGCGTGGTCTGCGTGACGCTGCGCGGCGGCCGTCATCAGCGGGCGCTTGGAGCGGTCGCGGTTGCCGCCGCACCCGAAGACCACCAGAATACGGCCCGGAGTAACGCCGCGGAGCATCCGCAGCGCATTGTCGAGCGCATCGTCGGTGTGAGCGTAG
>JBHJGW010000097.1:0-22589 GCA_050331415.1 Opitutales bacterium
AAGCCAAGACGTCTTAGTCGGAGGTAAGGTCGTTCACGATTTGCAGCCAGGCTGCTTCGAGCTCATCGTTCACTTCCAGCTCAACGCGAAAGAAGCAGAAGGCGGGATCTACGAATTGGACTAAGTAAGATGTCCGGACGAAGTCCGGTGGCATGTCAGAGCGAACAAACCGCCGTCGCGGAATAATGCGTCGTCTAACCTCATCAGGCCATTGATCTTCAGGAAGTTGAAATGCCCTTTGATACGGACCTTCAAGTGTTTCTGAAGCGATCAGACTCAGGTCAACGAGGCCGTTAGTCACTGCTGCCCGATGAAGGTAACCCTCGGCCTGGACCGTCTGTCCACCGTCTTGAAAAGTCCAAGCCCGAAACCTCGGCACGCCTTCTACCAGCCACTCTCGTAAAGCGCGGAGAGGATCGTTGGGTCGGGCGGAAGCAACATCACCGAGTTCGCCCGCCATGAAGTAATCGAGCCAGGACATCGGGTCGAAAGCGCTGCCCTCGGCTCGGGTGCGGCCGAGGGTCGGCCTGCTGCCGCCGTCGTAGGACTGCGTTCCCGTTAACTCGGCATCGCTGGGGAAGTCTGCGTTGGACAAAGGCAATTCAGTCAGCGGAATCACTATCTGGTAGAGGTGCTCATCGTGATTATCAGCGGGGACGGGAGCCCAGCGAATGACGTATTCGTCACCACAATGGCAAACAGACATCTGATCCAACGGCTCCCAACCGCCGTAAATGTTGAAAACAGGATCGCGGGTCGGGTCCTGGACAACGTAATGGCTCGGTACGCGCTCTTCGACCGCCAGCGCCACCCAGCTCTCGGGGGGCTCATTCCGCGCGATGCTCATCAACGCTGGTTCATAAGGGAGGGGTCCAATCACGACACCTTCGACTCCTATACTGTCATAGTCTGTCGAACCCTCGAAATCCCTGGCACCTTCGTGTCCCGTAGAGAGTTCGTAATGCCCGTCGAATTCCCAGAGCAGGTAGGCCGCGCGGGACACGTAGTCGATGGGAATCGGCTCGCCGTTTAGGCCGGTCCCCTCGTAATCGATGGGCCACGCTAAGTGGCTCAGCCAGGCGTTGACGAACGCGTCGTACTCTTCCTCAGAGATCTGGGCGTCCTGATCGAGGTCGGCCGGGAAATACGGGCTGTCAAAACCGCCAACCGGATGCTCGGCCTGACCCAACGTGTTCGGAGACGCAGCTGCCCATCCAGTGCCAAAGAGCGCTAAAAAGAATCGGGCAGTTCCGGAAAGCTTCATCACACTTCAGGAAATAGGGAGGGAGCTACAGGCAAGTCAATAGGACAGCTGTGGCTCAGCGAGACTTTGCCAGGATGGGTAGATTTTATAGCAATTTTTGTCGGTCCCCCCGTTGACGAAGCCGAACCGAGAGGCATCTCCGCAGCCGATCTCGGATTGAAACTAGGCCCGGGTGGCATCTACCAACCGGTTTCGGCCCGGAGCCCGTTGGTCGACGGAGCGGAAGGAAAAACCGCCGAGAGCTGCATGACCTCCATGGTCGGGAGTGCGAGCGCCCTTTCGGCGTTGGTGCTGTTGTAGACGTTCTTCCTGGGTCGCGAGCAAGACCACGCTCCCCTACAGCTCGGACTACGGGACCCAAAGCCCCGATGAACGGGTCAAGGGTAATGGGATTGGGGCGCCAGCGAACCCCTTGGATAGGCCAAGGCGTTCGGGGGACTTCAGGAGCCTTGCTTGTGGCTAGAGCAGGCGGCCGTAGAGCTGATTCAAGTACTTCAGGTACTCGCCGGAGTCGCTCCAGAGGCGGTTGAGCTGATCGGGCTGGTAACGCCATTGCCAGTTGCCGAGAGCGGTGCCGGGGGTGTTAAGCCGCGCTTCGGTGCCGAGATTCATCAAATCTTGGAGGACAACCACCGCGAGACGGGCAGGGGACTTCAGGCTGGTTTTCAGCAGGGTCCACTGCGGTGCGGCGCCGTCGGTTTCGAAATACCGGCGAAAATGGTCGGTGACGTGGTCCGCTTCGGCACCGTACCAGCCGAGGGTGGTATCATTGTCATGGGTTCCCGGATATACCACCTGGTTTTGCTTGTGGTTGTGCGGCAGGTACGGGTTGTCCGCATCACCCCCAAAGGCGAAGTGCAAGACCGCCATGCCCGGGAAGCCGCAGTCGTCACGCAGCTGCTTCACTTCGTCGGTTAGAATGCCGAGGTCTTCGGCGATAAGCTGAGCGCCCGGCAGCGCATTAGCGACAGCGTCGAAAAACTTCTTGCCGGGCCCGGGGACCCATTTTCCGCTGCGCGCATCGTCGGCATCTGCGGGGATGCGCCAGTAGTTCTGGAAACCGATGAAGTGGTCGATGCGGACGATGTCAAAGGTCTCAAAATTCGCCTTCAGGCGGCGAATCCACCAGGCATAGCTGTCCTTTTCGTGGGCTTCCCAAGCGTAGAGCGGGTTGCCCCACATTTGGCCCGTTTCGGAAAAATAGTCGGGCGGTACCCCGGCAACGTAGGTTGGCTTGAGCGTCTTGGCGTCCAGCTGAAATAGTTCGGGATGCTCCCACACGTCGGCACTGTCGAGCGCGACGAAGATGGGCGCGTCTCCGATAATCCCGATGCCGCGCTGGCTGGCGTAAGCGCGCAACTGCTGCCACTGGCCAGCGAAAACATACTGAACGAAGCGCATTGCCTCCATTTCGCGCGCCAATTGCTTAGCGAGCTTGCTGTCTTTGAATTTCGCGTACGAACGCACGTCCAGCGGCCATTCGTACCACGGCGCGCCCTTCTGATAGGCCTTGCAAGCTATGTAAGCTGCGTAGGCATCAAGCCACGCGGCGTGTGCATGCTTGAAATCGGCAAAGGTGCCGCAGCCCTCAAGGTCTCTGGGATTGTCCAGGAAACGCTCGGTCGCCCGATCGAGAATCTCCCAGAACGGCTCATGAAGCTGCTCGTAGTCGGCAAAATCATCTGGCAAGGCATGCAGCGGGGCAAGCTCCTCGTGGCTCAGCAGGCCGGCAGGGACAAGCGCTTCGAGGTCGATCAGGTAGGCGTTGCCCGCGAAAGCGGAAAAGCACTGATATGGGGAGTCGCCAAAGCCTGTCGGGCTCAGCGGGCACATTTGCCAATAGCGAAAGCCGGAAGCGGCCAAGAAATCGACAAAGCGGCGGGCGCCAGTGCCAAAGTTTCCGACGCCCGTGGGGGAGGGCAGCGAGGTGGGGTGCAACAGAACCCCTGAAGCGCGTTGAGTGAGCCAGGGCTCAGGCGTTTTTTTCGAGGCAGCGGGAGAGGTAGTCGACTTGCTCATGCCTTGAGTTTGGGAAGACAGGAAAGCCTTTGGCGAGGGAATTTCCAGCTCTTTTGAGCTTGTGCCGACCAATCCTACTGACCTTAAGTGTCTGTGATAGCATGAGCATCTCAAAAGGTTGGATCGCGGCAGTTTCGCTCGGGCTTTTATATGTTACTTTACGGGGCGCTGAGCCCGTTCTTGACGAAGACCCGCGCAGGATCACGCTCAAGCTCACTGATGGACGCGAACTTGAACTGCAGTGGCACCAGCTTTCCCAAGCCGATCAGCAATGGATCCGCGACTACCTTGAGGAAATCGGCCACCTGAAAGATTCGAGATTGATTTAGAGAAGTTTGATAACACTAGACTTTTGCTGCTTAATCGCATTCGCCGGTATTTCTTTGATCTTCCCTATGATGGCGAGGTTGGCCACGCTTTCCTGTTAGGCAGTCGAAGGACCGAGGGTATGGGTGCCGCAGCTTGGGGAAACAAGGATTGGTCAGAGGAACGCGTAGCCAGTCGCTGTCAAGACCGTCAAGAAGCGTGTTTCTCGAAAATTCAAATTTAGACATAATATTTATTGTGCGATAATTAGCGAGATAGCAAAGAAAATCCTTTGAGGTTGCCGCAGCGTGGGTTCTTGCCTTCCGATACGCGTTTGTTCAAATTTGACCACCATCCATGAGTGCCTCCGGAAATCCCGCCTCCTCCGAAAAGCCCATCGTTTTGACCTGTGCGCAGCCTTCGGGCAACCTCCACCTTGGTAATTACCTGGGGGCAATTAAGAACTGGGTGGCGATGCAGGACACCTACGAATGCTTTTTCGGGATCGTCGACCTGCACGCGATTACCGTGCCCTATACCCCGGCCGAACTGCGCGCGAACTCGCTGGATTGCCTGGCGCAATACCTCTCGTGCGGACTCGACGCCGATCGCTGCCATTTGTTTCTGCAGAGCCACGTAACTGGCCATACTGAGCTGGCCTGGGTTCTCGCCTGCCTCTGTCCTTTGGGCAAGCTCGAGCGCATGACGCAATTCAAGGACAAAGCCGCCAAACGCCGCGCTCTCGCAGAGGCCGTTTCGGGCGATGTCGTCGAGAATCCTGATGATGATGCCAGTTCTGGCGGCTTTGTGGGTTCCGGCTTGCTGTTTTACCCCGTGCTGATGGCCGCCGACATTTTGCTCTACAACGCCGACCGAGTGCCCGTGGGCGAAGACCAGAAGCAGCATCTGGAGTTAACCCGTGACCTCGCCATCAAGTTCAATCAGACCTATTCGGATACCTTCAAGGTTCCTGACATCGACATCCCAAAGACTGGTGCCCGGGTCATGTCGCTGGCGGAGCCGACCATGAAGATGTCCAAAAGCGACCCCAACCCGAATGGCTGTCTCTACCTTGTCGATGACGAGAAGACCCTGCGAAAAAAAGTGATGAGCGCGGTAACGGATTCCGGGGGCGAAATTCTGGCTAAACCGGACAAGCCGGGGGTAAGTAACCTGCTCGGTCTGCAGAGCGCACTTTCGGGCAAGACGGTGGCAGAATTGGAAACGGACTACGCTGGCATGACCCAATACGCGCTCTTCAAGGAAGCCGTGGCAGATACCGTGGTGGCGGCCCTGGCGCCGATTCGCGAGCGCTATCTCGAAATCCGGGAGGACAAGTCGACGCTGCAGGCAGTCCTGAAAGCAGGTGCCGAAGCTGCGCAGAAACGAGCTTACAAAACCCTCGCTAAGGTGTATCGGAAAGCCGGGTTTGTGGACCGTCCCCGTTGAGGCGGGACGACCCGTGCCCCGCTTTACGCCTCGTCTCCAAGCCCATCGTCCGGGTCCGTTCCGCGGTGAAGATAGCCGGCGACAATCCGGTACAGCTCGCGGGAGACCCAGGCATCCGTCGCAGCGTAGATGATTTGCTTGCGGCTCAGGCGCGGCTTGGCCCAATTCGACAGTTGAGCACCTTTAGAAATTCGCCCGTTCATAAACAGAGCGGCAAGTGGCCGCAGGCCGGTGTTCTCGACGCCGAGATCGCGTGAAAGGTCGCTGACTTCCGCAAAGCCTCCAGCCTCGAAAGGCACCACTTCGCGGAGGCGCCGAACGTCGTCGTGCAGGGCAACGCCGGCTTTGATTATCGCCGGATTTTCCAGCAGGGGCACGAGCGCGCTGAGGTTTCCGACGCGGCCCAATTGAATCAGATACACGCCTTCAGATCCCGCCAGCTGCACGAGCGAAACCGGGAAATTTTGCCCCTTGCGGAAAGACGGGCGCGACTCCGTGTCGAAGCCCAGCAGCTGCTCCTGGCTCAGGCGGCGTACCGCAAGTTGCAGCGCGGCGCCTGTGGTAACCAGGTGGACCCGCTCCGTAAAGCGGATCAGCGGCAGTTCGTTGATCTCCGCCTTGCTGATCGATCGCGGGAAAGGTTGAAGCAAAGGAGGCGTGGATGACATGGCGATGCGGTTCGGCAGGAAACGTCACCAGGTCAGCTCCAGCCCGTCGTGGGCGAGCATGACCTGGCGCGGACAGGCATCTTCAGTGGGTTCGTCGAGGGTTTCCTGAAGATAGATTTCACGGTAGAGTCGGGAATTTTGGAGAAATTCTTCGAGGCTTTCGTCGTCGCGCAGCGGATCGTGGTGGCATAGAACCAGCGTACCCACGCCTGCACGGGCGGCCAGTTCCACGCCCATGACGTTGCTCGAGTGCCCCCAGTCGGCCTTCGAAAAGGTCGCATCCGCCATGCTGTATTGCGCGTCAAAGACGAGCACATCCGCGTTGCGGATAAACTCGATGAAAGGATACTCCGGGGAGAAGGCGACACTCTTGTGTTCGGAATCAGTGGAAAGCACGAAGGAGCGCCCTCCCCGCTCTAGCCGGTAGGCATACGATACCCCCGGATGCAGTTGCTCGAAACTCGTAATGCGGAAGCCGCCGACCGCGTATGGCGTGAGTGGAGGCTGAATATCAAAGACAATTTCCGCGCCCAGCGAGTCGAATGGCACCGGAAATACGGGAGGTCGCATCTGCGCGCGAAAGGCGTCCTCGCAGCCCTCATGGTAGCTGTGGATCACGATGCGGTTACCCCGGATGTAAATTGGGGGAAAAAACGGAAAGCCCTGCAGGTGGTCCCAATGCAGGTGCGTCATGAAAAAATGATAGGTGCCGGGCACCAGGCCCCGGCCGTCCTTCATCAGGCGCGCGCCGAAATCGCGCAAACCGCTCCCCGCGTCCAGCAGGATAGTTTCGCCACCAGGGTTCTCGACTTCCAGACAGGTTGTGTTTCCGCCGTAAGTGGAGCGCACCCAGAACGGCAGGTGCTGGTCCATCCACGTTTCGAGGTCGGTGTCCTTGTCGAGTCCGTCGCGTTGCGCTTCCCGCAGGGCACGCAGCACCTTTGCGCGGATTTGCCCCGCCGAAACCGTCGCGGGTAAGGACCCGCGTGCTCCCCAAAACCGTACTTTCATGACTAGTCGAGCGCCTCGACTTCTTGATTCCTTAGCAGCGAAAGCGCCGCCAAGGCGAGGGAAAAGACGTTAGCCAGATTCGGGAAGTTGCTGAAAACGGTTTGCTTACGCGTTTTTTACGAAAGATTTATCAAATTGGCGCCCCGGCGGTGATTCCGGGGGTCATGGATATACCGAGCCATTTATGGCTAGCTTGTAAGGGTGTTTCCGCGGGGAAACCTTCGTCGTTGACCACCTCTTCTTTAACAGGTTTTTTACGGATATGAACCGATTGTGCTGTTCCTTACTGCTATTGGCTATGAGTCCAGGTCTGGCTTTTGGCTTTTTTGGCCTCTTCGGTAACAAGGATCCGGAAAAGGAGCCCTTGCGGGAAGCGCCCACCTTTCAGGCAACGGACGTCCAGAACTACGAAACGTCCAGACTCCGGTTTCAGTGCCTGCGAGACTGGTTGGTGGCGGAAGACGCGCCCGACCACGATCCGGCCGGCCATATCACAATAGGGTCATCGGGCGACTCCTATGTCACGATCGAATTGTTCGACCCTGCTGAGGAACCCAACTTCGACGACCTGCTCGAAAGAATTCGGCTGCAATTCGACGGACGCGTCGTCGACACCGAAACCCGCCTTGTCTTTGATCGTTGGGGAGCGGCATCCGGGACCGGAACGCACCTCATCGGCAAGATCATGCGCGCGTTTCCGGGAGGCTGCCGGATTTTTGTCGGGACGTTTGATGGTGTCGGGGTAATGGTCACCGAATACTATTACGATGAAGAAAAAGCGACCGCCATGGATGGCTTTGCGCTCATCGCCCATTCCTTTGAGCTCGTGGAATATGCGCCCACAACGGGCCCGTGAATGCGGCCCGGAGAACGGAAAAACCGAAGGAACGGGGCGCAGACATGCATTGGCCGATTGCCCCCTATTCCTGCGGCCTCGACTCCTCCAGCCACAACGCGATGGCGAAGAAAAGGTCGCCGCAGCGGTTGAGGATCTTCAGCACTATGGGACGTAGTGGAAAGCCCGCCTCATGCGTGGACCAGGCTGCGAGCTCGGCCCTACGAAAGGCAGCCCGTACAAAATAGAATTCGGCGGCAGCGGCGCCTTTCTCACCGTAGAGCTGCCATTTCGCCACTTCGCCCCGGGCGACAGATGCTTGCTGGTGGGCGTTTTCGTAGAGGGCGTCGACATCCGAAAGGTCCGCCTCCGTGATGGCGTGCCCCCGCGAGAGGTAGGCCTCGCGTTCGCTTTCGGCTGTGGCGACCTCGCCCATCAGGGGAATGAAACGGCGTTGCAATTCCAACAGGCGAGGCAGCAGAGCCCGGATGGACGCGTCCGGGTGGCACCGCAAGGTATCCAAACCACGGCCGAGGGCTGAGAGTGCGAAGTCGATCTCGGCGTTCAGCTGGATTCGGGGATCGGTCTTGCGGACCCGCTGGCCGCTCCAGAGCGAGGTCTCTCCCGCGTCTCCGGTACGTGTCGCAAATTTAGGCAAAGGCATAGGCTGGGATCCATAGGCCTGGTCGGGTTCGAAGACGAATCGAAAACGCCCATTTCTCAACCTCCCTGCCCACCTGGCCTTCTTTTGGCTTTGCCAAGAGGCGGTCGGCTTGCAGCCTCCGGAAAGCATGCAGGAGATTCTTTTCGTTTGTACCGGTAACTACTACCGCAGCCGTTTTGCCCAGGCGGTTTTCAATCATCGCGCGCAAGAGCTCGGGCTTTCCTGCAGGGCCTTTTCCCGGGGCCTGAACATCGGTGCCGTGCTTGAGGGCGACGAATTGAGCATCTATACCCGCGAGGAAATGCAGCGCCAGGGCCTGCCCCTTGAGCTTGCCGGTGAGCGCCGCGTAAGCCTGACCCTGGAGGATCTCCGACGCGCCGAGCGGACCGTCGTCCTTAAGCGTACCGAGCACTACCCAATGATGAGGACCCAGTTCCCCGACTTCGCCGAGGCGGTTACCTATTGGGAGGTGCACGACCTCGACGCCGCCCGGCCCGAAGAAGCCCTTCCGCAGATTCAGGCACTTGTCGAAACGCTCGTCGGGGAACTCAAAGCCGAGAAGCGTTGAGTGAATCAAAGCGTCAGTGGCGCGCCGAGTTGCTCGAACGGCGGCTCGATCACAGCTGAGGCTTCAGGGCAAACGCGGTTCGGGATCCCGCGACCTGTGTCGGCGCCCCCAAGAGATTGGCATTCACCGTTGACGCAACCCGGGTTGTCTGCCGCATTAGACCATCATGCCTAAAAATCCGACCCTTACCCTCGCTAGCGGCGTGTTTTTCGCCCTGGCGTTTACGTCCCTTCCTGCGGACCACCATGAGAATGGCGACCATGAAGGCCACGACCACAACCAGGAAGCCCAAATGCAGGGTGGCCAGGAAAGCGACTCGCTGGAACTGTTCCGCCAGTTTGGCTGGATGATGAGCCAAAACCTGCAGCAGCTCGACCTTTCCGAAGAGGAAGCGGAGGCTTTCCAGCGTGGACTGATGGCCGGCCTCGAAGGTCAGCAGGTCGTTTCCGAAGAAGAAATGCCGATGGTGCAGCAGCGGCTCCAGGCTTTTCTGCAAAACCGGGTGATGTCCCAGCAGGAAACCCGCAACGAGGAATTCGTCGCCAATCTGGCCGAAGACCCAAACATCCAGCAAACCGAAAGCGGCCTGTATTTCGAGATCCTCGAAGAAGGTGAAGGCGAGAAGGCTGACGAAGATGACCGCGTGGAGGTTCACTACACCGGTACCCTCGTCGATGGAACGGTTTTCGACAGCTCTCGCGAACGCGGTCAGCCGGCCACATTCCCGGTCAATCGCGTCGTCCCCGGTTTCTCCGAAGGCGTTCAGATGGTGGCGCCGGGCGGTCGCATCAAACTCTACATCCCGCCCGAACTGGGCTATGGCGACAACGCGCCGGGCAATATTCCGCCGCGCTCCATGCTTGTCTTCGACGTCGAGGTTCTCGACGTGCTCGAAGGTCCGGGCGAACAGCCGGAGATGCCCCAATTTCGCCGCCCGCAGGGTAACCCCGGCGCTGGTGGTCAATAGGCGGCAGTCCCTCTTGGTCAGCCCATCGGCCCCGCCTTTCCGGCGGGGCTTTTTTTAGTCTGGTCGCAGGAGGTCAAGATGGCAGGAAGCTTTCGCGGAAGGTTGACGTCCGCGTCAAAGCCTCCAAGCTGCTCGCTTATGCCCTGTGATAACGACGACGACAGCAACAAGCAAACGCCCACCGCCGTGCGCGCGATGATGGACAAAAAGTTCCTCGAGCAGCGCAAGATCTTCCTCTGGGGTCAGGTCGACGATGAGTCGATGGAGGACATCATGGCGAAGCTGCTTTACCTCGAGCAGGAAAAGCCCGGCGAGGAGATCACTTTTTACATCAACAGCCCGGGTGGTTCGATCACCGCCGGTATGGCCGTCTATGACACCATGCAGCTGATTACGTCGCCGATTAAAGTGATCGTTGACGGCATGGCTGCGAGCATGGGTTCGATTCTGCTCTGCGGGGCAGAAAAAGGACGCAGGTACGTCTTTCCCCATGCGCGCGTGCTCATTCACCAGCCGTTGATTATGGGTCGAATTGTCGCCCCGGCGGTAGATATCAACATTCAGGCGCAGGAAATGGAGAAAATCCGCGAAGAGTTGAACCGAATCCTCGCAGATGCTTCCGGTCAGCCTTTGGAGCGCATTCAGAAGGACACCGATCGGGATTTTTACCTGAACGCTCAGGAAGCCATTGAATACGGTCTTGCCGACCATATTTGCACCAGTCTTTAAGCCTCGTCCAGGGGGTTTGCCTGGTCCGTTACGTTTTTTACCTTGAAAACATGGCAAGCCCCTTCGAGGTTCGCTAGGCGCAGCTACCCGCGCCTGCTAATCGTTATTTAAGTTTTTCGTTCGCTAAAGGCGCGTTAGCTGGTCTGCTGCTCACGCTCCTTTCATGTCTTTCAAAAAAATTCTCCGCTGGGCGGCGATCATAGCCGCTGCACTGCTGGTGTTATGCCTGCTGGCAGTGTTTACCCTGCCCTGGTGGTTGGGGGTCGTGCTCGGGCCAGTTACCAAAGGCCAGGGGTTGACCTACGGGGAGTATGAGGTGGTCAGCTACGGGCAGCTTGCCCTGCGCGAAGTCGACGTCGACCGGCCTGACCTCGGCGTCACCGCAGAGGCTGAAACGTTGATTTTCCCCAACCCGGTTGTTGCCGGCTGGCGTTATCTGACAGACGGCGAGGGCGCCAGTCTGGTCGCGATCGAAAATTTTACCGCCACCTACACGGCACAGGAACAGGCACCTGAAGAAGATCAACCTCCCCTCGACCTCCCCGGCCAATACGAACAGCTGACCGAGTTGGTGGCCCAAATGGACCGGGCGGGCGCTGTCCTTCGCCTCGTGAATGGCGAGATTAACGCGGCAGGCGTCAATGCAACCATCGAGGAAATCGAGGTCACACCGGCTGGCGCCAAAGTGCTCGTGGCGGCTCCCGAACTCGTCGGTGAAGTCGCGGCCGAAGCGCAGTTTCAGGTTGACGACGAAATGCGGCTGCGCCTGACAGTTCCCCGCTTCGACGCAGAGACCCGGCTTGGGGTCAAACTGACCGACGAACGGAGGCTCGCGCTGGACGGTGAGGCCCTGTGGCGAGAGCAGCCCGTTACCTTTTCCGCCAGTTGGCAACAACCCGGCCTGTTGCCGGCCACGGCCAGTGCCGAAGCCGAGCGCATCTCCGTCGCCCCGGGAGAGTTCGGGATCGAGTACTTCGATCAGGTCACGGCTGGTTTTGAGATCAACTATGCAGACGAGGTCTATAGTCTCGAAGTTTTCGCCGAAGCGACCCCTCAGACCACTCGCCTGGGCCTTGCGGCTAACGGAACGCTCTCCGAAATTACCGTGCAGGATGTTGAGCTGCGGGCTCCCTACGCGACGATCTCTCTCAGCAAGCCGCTGACCATTCCTTTCGAGGATTGGGAACAGGTTTCGCAGACGACGCTGGACCTTTCCGCGGATCTCGCCGCTCAACCTTTTGTCGCCAACGCCAGCGGAAACATCGAGGGGCAACTGGTGGTTCGGCGACCGGACGCAGCTTCCGGAATCTCTGTTGAGTTGCCCCGGATCGGCCAGACGCAGCTGCCCTTCGTCCGTTTTGAGCTCCGCGGTTCGTCCCTGGGCTACCGTCAGGTTCAAATTGAACGGAGCTCTTTCAGTGGTGAACTGGATTATCCGGCGTTGATTATCGAGGACACCGCCGTGACTTTTCCCGACGGTTCCGTCGCGGCGCTTAAGGGGGCGGCCAACCTTGCCGAGAGCCGGCTCGAGCGGCTCGCGGGCACTGCTGAGATCAACCCCGAAACCGCAGCCGATCTCAGCAGAGGTGGCCTTTCTCTTGAGTCGCTCAAGGCGGAGTTCTCCGCCGAGGGCCCCTTCTCTGCCATTCGGCACGAAGGCAAGCTGGAGGGCCGTCAGATCGCGGCTTCGGGGCTCGAGCCGATGGCTGTCGACGTTGAATGGAGCGGCCAGCAAAGCGGGCTTAAATCGCTTTTCCCAGGTCTCCAATGGCGCCAACTGCGTATCACCCTCGACGAGCTGACTGCGCAGACCAACAGCAATAACCTCCAAACACGGCTGGGCGCCGCCATTCTGTTCGAGGGCGATACCCTGCAACTGCAGCTCGACAAACTGGGAGTAAAGTTTGGAGAAACGCCAGCTTTCGAACTTGCAAAGGCGGCACAGGTTGAAGCCAAACTTTCCGGTGCCGTCCGCTTTCAGCCCATCGAACTGGCAGATGGCGAAGGCTCGCGGATCCGATTTGCCGGACAACTTGACGAGCAGTTTCAAGGTAGGATAACGGCAAGCGCCGCCAATCTGTCGGCCCAGCGCTTCGGCCCCGTGATGCCCGATACCGAACTTCCCGACGCCAGTCTCGCAGATCTGCAAATCTCAGCGGGCTGGCAGGACGGCCCCGTTGATCTTGAGGGCAGGCTCCGCGCCATTTACAACGATCCGACGCTCGGGCGCTTGAGCACCACCCTGGATATTTCCGCGGATTCCGGGGGCTTCAACCTCGCCGCCGCCGAATTTCGGCAGGATGGCGAGCACCTGCTGCGGGCGAATGCGCAAATACCGGTTACGGTGCGCATCGGCAGCAATGCCCAGCCCCAAATCGATTTTGACCGGGAGGCGCCTCTCGACGGCGAATTGACGGTGGCTCCCGACAGCCAGCTTTGGGAAATTGTCTACCGCCAGAGCAACCTGGCGTTGGAGCGGCCGAGCGTTACCGGCCGCCTTCAGGGTTCGATGAACGCGCCCGATGGCCGCGTTGTGTTCGACGCGGTGGCAGGTCGTTACGAGCCCCAGCTGCCCAACGAACCACCACCCGAACCGCCACCGGCCTCTGAGGAAGGAGCTGGCCACGCGGAAGAGCGGGATCCTGAAGCAAGCGAAGCGTCGACGACAGCGGATGATGCCCCCGCGGTCAACGATGCCACAGAGGCTGATGGCGCTGGGGAACCACGCGAATACCCGATTCTTGAAAACCCTCGCTTTGTCCTGACCCTGGATCGCGAGTCGATCGCCCTGCGGGAAGGCGGAGCAGGCCTGCTTGGGCGTCAGCTGCGTCTTACGGGACGCCTGCCGATGGGATCCGACGCCTGGAACGGTTTGCTGGAAGGGCAAGTGCCCTCGATCGATGAACTGGAAGGCCGCATGCGGCTGCGCGAACTGGAACTCCGTCAACTTGGTGCGTTGCTGCCCGAGATGCTGAGGGAAGCCGGCACGGTGAGCCTCGACCTTCAGGTCAAACCAGGCATGACCTTCGGCGGCTTCGTTGATATTAAAAATCTGCAAACTCGCCCGATTTCCGGCATCGGTTCTGTCGATGACGTTACCGCGCGAATAAAGCTCAACAATCGCGAACTCGTCCTTGAGGACGTGTCTGCGGAGATCAGCGACCGCGCGATTACAATGGGCGGTACGGTCGATCTCTCCGGCGTCGACTTTTCGAAGGGCATGGACATTTCGCCAGTTTTCGATCTGCAGATCAACGGCGAGCGCGTCCCCCTGTTTCGGCAGCCCGGCCTGATTGTGCGTGGCTCGCCGGACATTACAATCGAAACTCGTGAGGGCCAAACCTTCGTCGAGGGGGAACTGACCCTGGTCAACAGCTTCATGGCCATCGAGCTCGCCAGCCTAACCGGCGGCGGAGGAGGCGGTGGCGGTGGTGGCGGTGGCATGGTCCCAGGCGTCGACGCGCCCATTGCTGGCGACTGGCGCCTGGACCTGCGCGTCTACGGCAATGATTTCATGCAGGTCCGCGCGCCCTTTTTCGCCGGTCCGGTTTCGGTCGATATCAATGCGCGGGGTACCGTGTCCCAGCCGTTTCTCGTTGGCGACGCAACGGTAGTGGGCGCCTATCTCAAGTTTCCTTTCGGCTCCCTGGAAGTCGAGAGCGGCGGCGTCAATTTCATCGAGCGCGAGATGAACATCCCGCAGCTCGACCTCTCCGCCTCCGGGCGCGTCTACAGTGTCGATGTCCGCATGCAGGCTCAGGGCACGGCTCAGGATCCCAATATCATCTTCACCTCAACTCCGGCGATGCCCTCGAGCCAGATTCTGCTGATGCTGACGACCGGCCAGGTACCCAGTACAGGCGTCCAGCGCTCGACCGCCTCGCGCGTGGTGGGGCTTGGCAGCTATCTCGGGAGCGCTTTCATTGCGGACTTGCTCGGTTCCGAGCCGGGGGAAAGCCGCTTTACACTGTCCAGCGGCGAAGAGATCACGGAAAGCGGCCGAAACACCCTGGAAGCCACCTTGCGCCTGACCGAGGAGCTCGACCTCGTCGGCAGCTACGACCGGTTCGACGCCTATAACTTCGATTTGGAATGGACCGTATACAAAGACTAAGCCAGAGCTTGCGCGGGGTGGCGTTGCTAACCTTATGTGGGGGCCTGGCGATGCCGGAAGGCCGCGGCAGTGTCGTGTCCGAATGGTTTGGCGATGAGCGGATTGTGGTCGACGGAGCCGGCTTCCTGACCGACCTCCGCCTGGAACGCTCCCTCATCCTCCTGGCTCCCTCCGATATGCCGGCGGATGACGACTCTGACGCTGACGGCGAGGATGAAAATGGCGAGGTCGAGGATGAATCCGCGGAAGAGCAGCCCGAAGACGAAGCTGAGGCTGAAGGCGAGGATGATGAGGAGGACGGCGAGGAAACCGCTGAGGCTGAGGGTAAGGCAGAAGAAGGCCCCGACTTCGAGCTTAACCGCGTGTTCATCGAGGACTCGATGTGGTTGCTTGCCGGCGAGATGCGCTCGAAGGGTTACCTTTACCCCACGATTGTCGCCCACATTACTTGGGAGGATGGCGACACGCTGACGACTTCGTGGAACGACGAAGACGGCTTTTCCGAGCAGCTCCCCGAGGGCGGAGTCGCGCAGCATGTCCGCTTTGAAATTCAGAAGGGCAAGCTCTTCTACTTCGCTAAGGATGGCTTAACGCCGGATATAGCTGACGGCTTCGAACTCAGCCGAAAGCTCCAGAGCTATTTCTACGCCGCCGATGCCACTTTCACCAGCGAGGAGGACCGTTACTACACCCAAGGGCGCCTGAACAGCGGCATGGGTCAGATCGCTTCGGAATTCAAGGACGAGGGTTACCAGGACGTCAGGGTAACGGCGAAAGAGCAGTCGATCGACCGCGAAACCGGTGCGGTGACGGCCACGATCGTCGTGCGTCCGGGCAAGCAGCATTTTGTGCGCGAGGCCGAAATCACCTTCGACGAGCCCGATACCTCCGACACCATGGCTCAGACTTTCGAGGAGCAGGTCTACACGCAGTCTTGGCTCAATGGCTATATATACGATTTCCGCACCGAATATTACGAACGCGGCTATCCCGATGCAGAGGTTTTTTACGAGGTGCAGCCCGTCGACGAAACTGCCGACAAGGTCTTTCTAAAAGTCGACGCGCGTGTCGAGAGCGGGCCGCAGGTCACGGTGGGCGACATCCGATTTGTCGGTGATGGCAAGACCGAAGACGAACGCCTGCGAGAAGTGCTGCCGCTGGAGTCCGGCGGATTGCTCAATCCGAATCTGACTAACCAGGGCCGGGGCCAATTGCGCGCGCTGAATATTTTTGACGAAGTCGAAGTCAGGTATGAACCGGTCGAAGGTCGCGAAAACGTGCGCGACGTGATTTACGAAACGAAGCTGCGCGAAAACTTCGCGGTCGCGCTGATCTTTGGCGTGGGAACCTTCGACATCGTGCGAGGTGGCTTCGAACTCGTCCAAAACAACCTGTGGCACCTCGCCCACCAGCAACGCCTGCGGCTGATCCAGTCGCTTAAAACGAGCAAAGCCGACTACGAATACACTATCCCGAAGTTTCTCGGCCGCGACCTAACGCTTTTTGGCAACGGTGACTTTCTGCGCCGGGAGCAAATCAATTTCATCCGGCAGGAGTTCGGCGCGGGCGTCGGGCTGCAAAGGTTTTGGGGAGAAATCGGTGTCAACGCCTCGATCGAGCAGCGGGTGGAACTTGTCACTGCCGAAGACCTCGAAACCACGACCGCATTCGGTGATACCAACGCCCTCATCACCAGCATCCTGGCTCGTGCAAGTCAGTCAGCGATCAATAACCCGGTGTATCCCTCCGACGGCTACCGGGTCAATGTGAGACTCGAGGTGGCCTACCCTTCATTCACCAATATCGAATACGAGGACCTGGAAATCAGCGGTGCGTTTCACCAGGAGTTGCTGCCAGGCACCATCCTGCATATTGGCGCATCCCAAGGGTTGCTGTTCAATATTACAGGAGCGGAGAATATTCCGGTCACCCAGCGTTTCCTGTTGGGCGGCGAAAACACCGTTCGCGGCTACAGCCGCGACGAAGCGTCGCCGCGCAACGACCAGGGAGAGATCATCGGCGCGGAGAGTTTCTCCCTTGCACAGGTTCAACTGGAGCAACGCATCACGTCATTAATCTCGCTCAACGTCTTCGTGGACTCCGTGCTCGTTTCCGCCGATCTCTTCGACCCCCTCGGTGGCGATCTTCTCATGTCGGTCGGGCCTGGCATTTCTTTCCGGACACCCATCGGACCACTGCGCTTCGAGTACGGCTACAACCTTATGCCGCGCGACGAGGACCCTACCGGCACGTTCCACTTTAGCCTCGGCTTCCCGTTCTGACCTCGACGGCGTAACTTTGGCGTGCGTTTCGCCGCCGGCTGTGTTTAACTGATTCGCTTATGCCGAAAGTGGATTTGGATTTGGTAAAAATGGTCCTGCAGCGCAACGAGCTGGAGGTAACCCAAGTGGCGCAGATCATCGAGGATATCAACGGCGAACTGGCCGCCCAGGTCGACGAGGAGGAAAAGCCGCCACCCGTCAAAAAGCAGTTCGTGATGGTTGTCTCCGACCCGGAGGAAAAGCTCGAAGGCCAGCACTTCGTTGGTTGGGTTTTGCAGATTCCGGAGGACGACAGCCCTTACGTCGTAAACGAGCGCCTGATTCGCAGTGCCTACGAGTATAACCAAAGCAAAAAGGGCCGTCGTCTGCCGGTAAAGACCATCGGCGAGGTGTGTGAACACGTCCCTGCACGAATCGCCAAGGAGCAGAACCTTTGGATCAAGACGAAAGAGCCGATCCTGCTTGTCCGCAGTGACAACCTTGTCCCGACTGATGAAATCAAAAAGATGCGTAAAGCGGACAAGGCGCGCCACGCCGACGAAGTCGGTGAGAGCACCGGCGACGATGAGAACGGAGGCGTCTTCTAGTCGGTGCCGCTTTGCGCGGGGTGTTTGGGTGGGTAACCGAAAAATCTGGCTGCGGGAGTTGCCCGGGGCCGCAAATGCGGCCAACAACTTCCGGGGTAATGGGTGAGCATGTGAAACGCGTGGGTATCTGGCTGGAGTGGTTCTGCCTGTACGCCGCCCTGCCCGGCCTGCTCTACCTCGATTGGCTTCCAATCGAGCGGCCTTTCGCGCTGTTGCCGCCTATTCTGGTTTACACTGCCTGGGTCTATCGGCGTCTGGGAACGCCCCGACTTCCTCGCGATCCCCGCTGGCACCCCGGACCGATGCTCGCGCGTGCGGGGGTCGGCACCCTGCTGCTGGTGCCGCTGACATTGGAGCTCTATCCCGATATGTTTTTGGGCTTCATTCAGCGTTCCCCCGGCTTCTTCCTGTTGGTGTGCGTACTTTACCCAATCCTGTCGGTGTGGCCACAGGAGTTCCTCTACCGCCGCTTCTATTTTGCGCGGTACGCGGGGATCATTCCAGGCGGTAATACGGGCCTCGTGCTCTCGAGCGCTCTCCTTTTCGGTTGGCTGCACATCATTTTCGGGAATTGGCTCAGCGTAAGCCTCACCTTGGTCGGCGGTTGGCTGTTCAGCGACACCTACCGCCGCTCCGGCAGTCTGTCCTGGGCCAGTGTCGAGCACGCCATCTACGGCATTGCGATCTTTGCGGTCGGCTTGGGTCGTTTTTTTGTGGAGCTGCGGTAGTTGGCTTGAGGTTCAGTTTTCGGGAAATTGCTCGCGAAGGTGTCGCTCTATGGCCTCGACGAAGGCAGGCTGAAACACATCCACTGGCTCCGGCAGCGTAAAGCCCGCCGCACAGGGATGGCCGCCGCCACCGTAAGTTTCCGCAATCCGGTCCACGCGCGCGGCTTCGTCAGTTGCGCGCAAACTGCATTTCCAGCGGCCGTCGCTGAGTTCCTCAAACGCAGCGGCGATGGTGACTCCCTCGGCCACCACCATCATCCCCGGAAAATCGTCCGCGTCCTCGGGAGTGGTTTCGGTCACTTTAAAATCGGCCTGAGCGATACGCGCCACGGCAAGGCGGCCTTCACAGAAACGTGCGCGGGAGCCGAGGAACCTCTCGAGCAAGTCGAGCGAGCCCCATGGCTTGCCGACCGTCAACAGGTAGGCGGTGCGGCCCGGGTCGGCGCCTCGCTCGATCAGCCACGCGGCAAGGGCGAAGGTACGGGCCGACAAGGCCGCGTAGCGAAAGCCGCCGGTATCGGTAAAGAGGCCCAAATAAAGCGCCGACGCGGTAGTGGCGTCGACCGGCCAGCCAAGGTCAAAAGCGAGCCCGGCGATCAGTTCGCAGGTGGCGGTAGCTCCGTGAGCAACAAGATTATACCGCGCGAATGCAGGGTTCGTCACATGATGGTCGAGATTACCGAGCGCTTGCGGGAGTTTCGGGGCAAGCTGCTCCCCCGCCCGTTCAGCACCGGCACAGTCTACATATACGCAGGCGGAATCGCCGTTGAGTTCCGTCGCTCCAAAACGCAATGGCGTACCCTTAATGAACGAGGTCAACCGGGCGGGCACCGGATGTTGGTTAATCGCAATGGCGGAGATACTTTTCGCGTTCAGCATGCGAGTCAGCGCTACCGCCGCGCCGACGCAGTCGCCATCGGGCCGGGCATGGGAAACTACAGCGGCGTTGTGCCCCTTCAGGGCCTCCAGAAGCGCCAGAGCGCAGGTGTGGTGTTCGGGGAAGTACGGCGGGTCTTTCGGGGGCATCATCATCGGAACAGCTTCCGAACCTCAGCCGCATCTCCTGAGAGCGCAAACGCAAAGGCGAATGCCAGTGTGCGAACGCGCACCAACCTTGAAAAGCGCGATAAGCCACGGTCCCCCGCCTGCGGTGGCGAAGTGATAACACGGGAACATGCGTCTGTTTCATGCTTGTGTTTTCCCGCTCATGATCGCGTCGGGGCCGTTGGTGGCGTCGACGGTCACCTTTGTCAGCGGGTTCGAGTCGCCGGTGACTACCCGCGATGCCGATGGCCTGACCTACCTGACAGGGGAAGAACAACTCAGTGGCGTGCTTTCCGACTGGACTGGCATCGAGGACGCCATGGGCCTCGGGCACGTGGCCATTCAATACCAGGGCGGGGACGTTTCTCAGCGCCGGGCACGCGTGGTGGCAGACCCCACCGGTGCCGCCAATCATGTCCTGCATTATTGGCTGAAGGAGCCGAATGTGGCGGCTAACCTTTCGCCGCGAGGCCGCGTTCAGCTGAACTTTTATAAACTTCCGGACGGCACCCGAACTATTCGGCAGCGTTGCCGTCTTTTTCTACCACCGGAATTCGCCAACCTTCGCGCCCAAGATGACGGCTTCGTTATCGCCATTATCGGCGAGTTTTGGAACGACCCGAACTGGATGGACCTCCCCTACCCCTTCCGCATGGGCGTGCGGTTGCAGAAGCTTCCAGGCGTCGGCGGCAGGCTCACCTTCCAAGTCGAAGCGGAGTGGGCCAACCAGGACTACGATGGCTGGAAGCATCTCTGGGAAGCCGTCCCGGAAAGCTTTGAGGTGCCGCTCGGCGAGTGGCTCGAGATTGAATACCACGTTGTCGAGGGCGACGAATCGACCGGGCGCTTTCAAATGCTGGTTACGGACGCCCAAGGACGCCAAACGACCGTCTGCGACGTGCACAATTTTACGCACAACCCGTTTACGACCCGAACCAACGGCTTTTGGGGTTACAACCCGCTGAAACTCTACTCCAAGGCCGACATCATCGAAATGGCGCGTGACGCCGATTTTGTGCTTCAGGCGTACTGGGACGACCTTGCGGTGCAGCTTTCGGGCGACTAAACGCTTCAACAGGGTTGCTTTTTGCAGCAGTGAAAAGGTTCCGGGATCCCCCGCCTGAACAAAAAATCAAATTGGCTCGCCATCGAGAGGTAGGGTGATTTTGCTTCGATTCGTTCCATCTGCGTGGTCTTCCCCTCACCTTGTTAGAAAACGCTCAGCTTGATTTTATGGCTTGGCCTCCTGATCGCGGTCAGGCCCGCTGGGCAAACTAATACCACCTTACCGAATAGATCGGTAGATTGAACGCCGCGTGGCGGCTTCGAATGCTTTTGGCGCTGAGCGGCGTTCGCGACGACGAGGCGGGGCCTACAGGCCCAGCCGTCGCCCCCGCTGCCTTGCTCTGCATCCAAAATCATCTCGATCAATTTACCGACCTTTCCGGCAAGATGGTATAGGGCGAAAGCCTGACAGGCGTTCGCCCGACGGCTTCCAACCCGCGGGGTGACAAGTCCCACGGCTTTCGCCCCCTTACCGCTGCTAGTCGTTCGGTTTCGGCGGTGGTGCGAGCGGTTTGGGCGGTGGAGCCTTCGGCTTCGCGCGCTCGGGCGGTGTTGGCTTTTGACTCGCTCCCGAGCGGGGTTTGAGGTCGCTGGGGTGCCGCCGGGCTGGTACCGGCTTCGGCTCAGGCCTGGAGGTTTGCGCACCGGCTTTTCCGCCGGTCGATTTCATGCGCTTCATTAGCGGAATCGCCACGCCAACGGCGGCCAGAACAACGACCGCAGCCACAATCGGAATAACGATCCCGCCTCCGGAGGTGCTAGCGGCCTGATCAGAAGCCTCATCAGCACTGCCAGCCGTTCCCTCTGGCCGCGTGCTTTGTCCGGTATCCGGAGCGATTGCGGTGAAGGTCCGCTCAAACCGGCCGAGCTGCAGGCTTTCGGGAACCTGTCTTGTGATCGCTCCCATTAAGATGTCATGGGCACGATCGACCCCGAGCACGCGAGACACCTGTCGGATATCGATGCTCACCGGGGCGGCCAGGCTGACCACTTCCTGAGGCGCCTTATCTTTCTCGACGCCTAAGTCGTGCAGGCTCAAGCTCCGGATTTCCGCCGGCGCCTGCCAATTGACAACTATTTCGTACTCCAAGCGGTACCAATGGCGTGGGCGGAGGGAAAACTCCGGGCCAATCGAGTTGGCGTCCTCACCCAGATGGTTGCCGTAAATGAACCGAAACAGTCGATCCGAGCCTTCGGTAGCTCCCGCCAGGCCAAGAATCCAACGCGCGCCATTCGGCTCGAGCGGATCGTCCGATCGGGCCGCTGGAAGCGACCAGCCCGCGCCGAAAAAGGTAGCCGTGCCGGAGGTGTCGACAACGTTGGGCGCCCGAAACTCCAGAACTACCCGGCTGACGCCTCGGAAGTTCGCTGCTCGATCAGAGGCGATTTCGAACGACCGCCCGGTGCCCTCGACGATCTGGCCGTCCCAGAGCCCGAAGAGATGACGGACTTTAACCGGAAAGGTGCCCTGAACGACGAGATTGGAGGCTTGGCCCACGGCCTTGGCGGGAATGATGGAGCCAGGGAAGTAGGTTCCGACTTTCAGCTCTTCAGCTTCCCAGGCAGAATCCTGTGCGAAGGCAAATGGGCCTGAGAAGCAAGTGCAGACGATTAGGGATAAGAGCAAACGGCCAAGACGCATGGTGACTCGGGAAGGGTTGAGATCAAGAGCCGGCGAGACCTGAGTGGGGGTTGTCGCCACCGACCCCGTTTATTACACGGATTTCGACGAAACAAAGCAACCGCTTTTCCACCAACCCCTAGGAATTCAGTAGAGACAGCCCGGATAAGTTCCGCATTTTCCGGAGCTTGCCCGTAGGTCTGCCCTCAGGCACACCGATTGCCGGATTTGCGGACTCCGAACTCCCAGCTCGCGGCTTTCGATTGCCATGCGTCTCTGGCGGAGCTTGCCTGTGCCTCATGGCAGATTTCGACGAGCTATTTGGTGCGCCCTCGCCAACCCCGCCGCCAGAACGCCGTGAGGCCGCAAGCCATTTCACACCGGACCATCGCCTGAGCTTCACCCCGATCGACTACGCCGCGGAGCTCAATCCTGAGCAACTGGCAGCCGCAACCGCCCCCGATGGCCCCGCACTCGTGCTCGCAGGCGCTGGCTCGGGCAAAACCCGAACGCTGACTTACCGCGTTGCCTATTTGCTCGAGCAAGGCTTTGCGCCTTTGGAAATACTGCTATTATCCTTTACAAACAAGGCTGCGAGGGAGATGCTCGGGAGCGTGGAGGAGCTCACGTGCGATGACCGCAAAAAGAACTTGGGCGGTACCTTCAAC
>JBHJGW010000098.1:0-21230 GCA_050331415.1 Opitutales bacterium
CGGCTCAAAAAAACGCAGCAGCAAGGACATTCGGGTGGTTTTTCCGCGGCCGGTTGTGCCGACGATACCGAGGTTCTTCCCGGCTGGCAGCGTGAAATCGATATCGCGCAGGATGGGCTGGTCCGCGTGGTAGCTGAAACCGACGTGCTCGAAACGAACTTCTCCGCGGACGTTGGATCGCTCGAGCATCACGCCCTCGGAAGCGTCGGATTCGAGCGCTTCCTCATCGAGAAACTCGCGGATGCGGTCCCACGAGACGATCCCGCGCTGGATGGTCTCGAAGAAGCCCACGAAACTGCGGATGGGGTTGAAGAAATGCCCGGTCAGGGCGATGAAGCTCGTCATGATGCCCGGTGTTACCGACCCCGTGCCGCCAACGATGAGCGTTCCACCGATAACCGCGATCAAAACAATGGCGATGTCATGCGTGCTGTACTGAGTCTGGTGCGAAATCGAAAAGATGCGGACAATATCGATGTTTTGATCATAAACGCTCTTCGAGACGTCACGGTACTTCGCATTGGAGCGGTCCTCCATCGTATAAGCCTTGATCTCGCGGATGCCGCTGACCGTTTCCTGAATTAAGGATGCCGCCGATGATTCCTTTTCGCGCAATTGCCGATACATCGGCTTGAGCTTGTGCTGGATGAGCCACACGGAATAGGCGATCAGCGGCGTTGGGATCAATACTGCGAAAAACAACATCCAGGACTGCCCGAGCATCAATACCGGTGCTATGATGAGGTGCAGCGAACTGTACGAAAGGTGGAAGAACACGCGGAAGAACATCTCCAGCCGCTGCACGTCACCGAGGGATTTCTCCATGATCGCGCCGGTCTGCTCGCGCTGATAGTAGGTGAGGCTGAGCCGGTTGAGGTGTGCCCGAATGTCCATCTTGAGATCGAGCAGGATACTCTGGACGGATTCGATCATCTTGCGCCACATCACGACAC
Organism: Opitutales bacterium; assembly: GCA_050331415.1. Lineage (GTDB taxonomy): Bacteria > Verrucomicrobiota > Verrucomicrobiia > Opitutales > Cerasicoccaceae > DAIQNO01. Next base: position 954 of record JBHJGW010000098.1, read on the forward strand.
CGACGAGGTTCGCGAACACGATCAGCGCCAGCATACCGATACCGTAAGCCGCAATCATCTGCGCCTGAGTAAAACGTGCGTGAAACCACTCAGGCTCGATGCTCAAGCCGAACACGCTCGTTGGCTCCTGCGTCAGCACGACATCGATAAACAGCCCCACCGTGGCTGCCGGTACGAGGTTCAGCGAGGCGTTGAGCAGGTGCAGCAGGTTGATCCAAATGAACCGCTTTCGGTGCTTCCCCATGTAGCGGAAAAGCGACGCATAGCTGTTGGGTTTCGGATTCGGCATTCCGCCGGAAAATGAGGTTACCGCTGTCGCCGCGGAAGCACCGCGGGAAGTGACGACCAGAGAGCGGTCCTGTTGGGAAAGCAAGCCAACACTAGTCGGCCACAATCAGCGCTGCCTGGACGCCGGGGCCGTGGACGCCCTCGATGAGGATGCCCTCGACATCGGCGGTCTTCGACGGGCCGGTCGCCCACACAATGTTCGGGTCGTTTCCGAAGCGCTCAATGGCAGCGGGGAGGTGGGGCAGCAGGTCGGATTCACGGACGACCGCGACGTGCAGCCAGGGCGACAGTGCGGCCAATCGTGAGCCGACGGTGGTGTCGGTCAGCATCACTGTGCCGCTCTCAGCAATGCCGACCGCGCGGGTAATCCCAAAAGTGAAGTCCTCGTAGTGAGCCACATCGAAGGTCGAACGAAACTCGACACCTGCAAAGGCCTCCATGCGGAAAAGCTCGACCAAGCCGGGATCGCAATAGCCCACGAGCGCCGATTCGTGCCGCAGCAGGTCCGCGAGGGCTTCGGGTGAATCGAGAAAGATGCCGTTGACGCTCTTGAGTCGCTCGGCGAAGAGCGCGCGCGTTGTCAACCCTTCCCGCAAGGGTTCGCAGATCATCAGCGTGTTGTCATAGTCCGGGAGGGGAGTCCGCTCCGGCAGGGGCTCCAGGGCGCTGCGGATTCTTGAGAAAATGTCGTCGCGGTCGTTCATGAAAGAGGGGAGTAGTGGGCCTCAGAAATCACAGAGAGCGATCGGGCTTCGAGCAAGCCAAAGCTCACACTTCGCGCTTTGTCATGAGGTTCGCTTACGAGTGGGGGACCATCAATTCCCGGGAAGTTTCCTATGACTCCCGAGACCCTCTTTGCTGCGCTTCGCCATGCCCGTTGGTGGTGCTCTGTCCATTCCGGAATTTGAGCCACTTGCGGAATTCACCCCCTTGGAACTTCGGAAGCTTGCGGCTGTTTTGCCAGGCTTGGGCTGCGGGGTGGGGAATGAGTTCGGGTGGCAGGTGGTTCATCGCGTGGCCCATGCGCATCGCGCTTTTCCAGAGGGCGGGCTGTGAAGCGAGGATCGACCATGCGTTGAGGTCCGGGGTGCCGGCCGTTGCGTTTTTGGCGTGCTCCTGTTTGCCCCGGTTACGCAGGCGCAGCAGGAGGTCGGGGATCGGAATATTCACGGGGCATACCTCGTTGCAGGCACCGCAGAGGCTGGATGCCTTGGGCAGGTCGGCGAGTTCGTCAAAACGGTCGCCTGCGAGCAAGGGGCTCAACACCGCGCCAACCGGTCCCGGATAGACGCTGCGGTAAGCATGGCCGCTCGTCTGCCGGTACACGGGACAAACGTTCAAACAGGCCCCGCAGCGGATACAGCGAAGAATTTCCGAGCAGTCGCTCGCAAGAACCTCGGTGCGGCGGTTGTCGAGGAAAACCACGTGCAGGTGGTCCGGACCATCGGGCTGTTCCGAATGCCGCGGGCCGTTGATGAACTGCGTGTAAACGGTCAGCTGCTGCCCGGTGCCGGAGCGCCCGATGAGGTTGACCAGCAGCCCGAGATCCCGGTCGCGCGGCACCAGCTTCTCGATGCCGACCAGCGCAATGTGGACGCGGTTGGCTGCGATGCTGAAGCGCGCGTTGCCCTCATTTGTGACGAGAACGAGCCGCCCGCTTTCGGCGGAGACGAAGTTCGCGCCCGTCAGGCCGATGTCTGCCTCGTAGTACTTTTTCCGCAAAAATTTCCGGGCTCGGCGCGTAATCTCCCCGGGCAGGGCCTCGTCGGAAATGTCGTCGAAGCGACCATGGCCTTCCCGCTCGAAGCTTGTGCGGATCTCGTAGCGGTTTTTGTGAACGATCGGGGTGACGATGTGGCTAGGCGTGTCCCCGTCGATCTGCAGGATGTACTCGCCGAGGTCTGTTTCGAGCACCTCCATACCCTGCTCCTGCAGGTAGTCACCGAGGTGGATTTCCTCGCTGACCATGCTCTTCGACTTCACCATGCTCTTGCAGCCGTGCTGCCGCATGATCCCGAGGATGATCTCATTGGCCCGGGCGCCGTCATTGGCAAAGTGGACCGTGGCACCCTTGGCCTGCAGGCATTGCTCAGCCTGCTCGAGGTAGGTGTCGAGGTGCTCGAGGGTGTGTTGTTTAATCTGGCCCGCCACCTCGCGCAGACGATCCGGATCTGCGTAATCGCGCGCCAAAGCGTCCACCCGGCGCTCGGTTTTCTTTTTGCTGCCGTCGTACACGGCGTCGTACACCCCGTCTTTCAAGTCCCGGGCAAACGCATCGATCTGCTGCTTTGTGACCATTGGGTTAAAAGGTAGACTCCCGCCCGGCGAAAGCAAACGCGAAGTCGCCGCCTGGGCCAGGGGGCACGGCAAGCGCAAAGATTTAATCCCCAGGAGCAAGACAGGGGGCTTGCCCTCGGAACCCTCGCTGCCCCATGCTTCGGGGATGCTTACCCTGACTTCGACCCGCAAGCTGCGTGACGGCTACGAAATGCCCCTTTTCGGCCTCGGCGTTTTCCAACTCGAGGCCAATGGGGAGTGCGAACGGCAGGTCCGCACCGCCCTTGACCTCGGTTACCGCCATATTGATACTGCCCGGGGCTACCGCAACGAGGAGGAGGTCGGTAACGCCATCCGCGCCTCCGGCATCCCGCGGGAAGAGATTTTTGTGACGACCAAGGTAATGGTCGGCCCGGACGAGAAAATCGAGACGGCGGTCGATGAGAGCATGAACCTGCTCAATATCGGCTACATCGACCTCTACCTGCTGCACTGGCCCAAGCGCGAGCACACCGAGCGCTCATGGGAGATTCTCCAGAAGCGCCGCGACGCCGGCCTGATCCGATCGATTGGTGTCAGCAATTTCACCAAACGCCGCTTCGAGGAGCAGTTCCTGCCACGAGTGAACGAGGTGCCGGCGGTCAATCAGATCGAGCGCCATCCGTTTTACCAGCAGCGCGACACTGTCGATTTCGGCGAGGGTAACCATATCTTCACGGTCGCCTATTCGCCTCTGGCGCGAGGCAACCGCATGGACAACCTGACGATCGCCGAAATCGCGGACGCGCACGGGAAATCGAACGCGCAGGTCATGATTCGCTACCAGTTGCAGAGCGGCTGCGGCGTCATTCCGAAATCTGCCAAGCTGGAACGGTTGAAGGAAAATGCCGACGTCTTCGACTTCGAGCTGAGCCACGAGCAAATGCGGCGCCTTGATGGCCTCGAAGCCGGCGAAAGCGTCATCGAATGGCGCCCTGAAGAAGACTGGTTTTGAGCAGGTTCCGCTTTCTGCAGCTGATACCACCTTACCGAATAGATTGGTAGATTGAACGCCGCGTAGCGACTTCGAATGCTTTTGGCGCAGAGCGGCGTTCGCGACGACGAGGCGGGGCCTACAGGCCCAGCCGTCGCCCCCGCTGCCTTGCTCTGCATCCAAAATCATCTTGATCAATTTACCGACCTCTCCGGCAAGATGGTTCTAGAGAAGTTAGGGGCGCTTCGGCGGTGAAGTCTGTGCCAGGCCATTGCGCTCTCGCTGCCGTCGTCGCGAGGCCGGGTCCGACCGACATCAGGGATGCAACGCCTCGGTGATGCGGGTGACGGCACCTTCCGGAGCCAGGCCTTGCACGTCTACGACCAAATGGGCGTGTCGCTGGTAGAGTGGGTGGCGTTCCTCGCAGAGGTCCTGAAGCGTTTGGCCGGGTTTCATAACGATGCCACGCGCAGAGAGGTCCCCGACACGGCGAACGAGCTCTGCGGCGGAGGTCTGTAGGTAAATAACGGTGGCACGGGCTCTGAGCCCGGCCATTGCATCCTGCTGATAGACCACGCTGCCGCCGGTGGCGATCACGTGGCCCTTGACTTCGAGTGCGGCGACATAGCGGCCCTCAATCGCGGAGAAGCCTGCCGGGCCGTGCACGTCAATCAGTTCCCGCAGGCTTTTGCCTTCGCCAGCCTGAATCAAGAGGTCGGTATCCACGAACTGGAGACGAAGACGTTTGGCGAGCAGAACACCGACAGTACTTTTGCCGACTCCAGGCATCCCGACCAGGGCGACATTCGCGGACGGGTCCATTTCCCACGAAGTCTGCCTACACGGTCGGCTCCAAACAATAAAAAACCGGCTCGCCTGAACGAGCCGGTCGAAACGATAGGGCTTGAGGACGCCGCGTCAGAAGTTCCCGGCGACTTCCGCCGTCGCGGTATCGCGGCGGTTGAGGAATTGCGGGCTGGTCAGCGCGACGTGCAGCGCCGAGCGGATGCTCAGATTGTTCGACCTCATCGCGGTAATCATCTGCTCGATAACCGGTTTGTCCGTAGGCAGCACGGAGCGCCCCAGGCTGTAGCCGAGCAACTTGGTGGCAAAGGCCTCAAGCAACTGTTCTTCACGGCTTTTCAGGTACTCTCGCAGGCCCGCGATGCCATCGATGGTCTCCCCGCTGCGGAATTGTCCCGTGGAGCTGACAGGCGCCTTGCCCTCGACCTTTTCGCGCCAACGGCCGATCGGGTCGAAATTTTCCAGCGCGACCCCAAGAGGGTCGAAGCGGTCGTGGCAGCTGTAGCAGGCAGGGTCCTCACGGTGCTGCCGCAACTGCTCGGTGATGGTATTGCCGGCTTCGTCGACACCCTCATCCGAAAGCTGGGGTACCGGAGGCGGTTCGGGCACCGGCAGGTCAAGAACGCCTTCGTACAGCCATAATCCGCGGTGCACCGGGCTGGTGCGCAGGGGTGTCGATGTCTTCGTCAGAAAGGCGCCCATGCCGAGGATGCCACCGCGTCGGTTAGTGTCGAGCTCCACAAGGCGCATCTCGTTACCCTTTACCCCGCGAATTCCGTAATGCCGCGCGAGCGGCTCATTGAGGAAGGTGTAATCGGCGTAGAATATGTCGGTGATCGGTTTCTGTTCGAGGAGGATATGCTCGATGAAGAGCTTGGCCTCTTGGTACATTGCCTCCCGGACTTCAGGCGTGAATTTATCGAATTTCTCCTGGTCGGGTCCGCTGAAGCTGTCGAACTCTGCAAATCCGAGCCAGCGCCCGGCGAACTCTTCGATGAAGCGTTCGGCGCGCTCATGCCCAAGCATGCGGTCGACTTCGTTGAGCAATACCTGGCGGTTTTGCAGCTGCCCGGCGTCCGCGAGCTGATACAGGCGCTCATCGGGCAAACCGCTCCAGAGGACGAACGCCAGTCGAGTGGCGATCTCGCGACCCTGCAGCGGGTAGGGGTCCTCGCTGCCGCGGCTTTCCGTGAAGCGGTACAGGAACTTCGGCGCGATCATCACGGCGCGCATTGCGGTTTCAAGCGAAGCTTCGGTGGTCTGCCCGTTCTCTTTTTCCTGACGATACAGCGCCATCAATCCGTCGATCTGGGCCGTGGAGGGGACGGTGCGCCAGGCCCGCTTGGTGAAGTCTTCGAGCGCCAGCCTAGCCTGGGCGTTTAGTTGCTGTTCGTTGAGGTCCGAGTTGGCGGCTGCGGCGGCCATGGCTTTCCAGATACGTTCGCCCTGCTTGCGTTGCGCATGCGTGGCGGACTCGCGGATCTCCTCCGGCGTCCACGCCCAGATGCTGCGCCAATGGTTGAAGTTGTCCGTCAGTTTAGGGCGCTCGTCGATACCGACGAAATCGAGAATTTCCTGGGGAGCGTCGTAGAAGTTGTCTACCGTGCGCCGGTCGTATAGGTTGTTGTGACTGGCGTCGAGCTGGTTGGCTTCGTTGAGCTCGCCAACCGCGTTCTTGATTTCTTGAATCGGGTGGTCGCTACCGATAACCTTGCGGCGGCTGAAATCCGCATAATAGTCCGGCGGCTCATTGGCGTAGGGTTTGACACGAAGCACACGTTTGCCCGTTTGCTCCTCATCATAGGTACCGTCGATTTCAAGGATCTCGGCATTTTCGGGAATCCGAAGTTTTAGGTAACCCGGCGTCTGCACGGCGACCTGGTCGTCGGGCAGCTCTCGCGAGGGGTGGTAGCCGAAGTCCACGCTTTTGCCCTCGTGCGTTTCAAGCTCGGTAAAAACTTCGTTCCACGATTTGGTGGACCCATCTTTCATCTGCACCCGGCCGTTGCGCCAGATAACAATCGGCTTGGTTTGCGACGGGTACAGTTCACCGCTGCCGGCGAGGTACAGGTAGTCACCCGGAACTTTGGTCAGGTCGAGTTTCAGGTAACCCTTACCGTCATGATAGAAACCGCGGCGCTGCTGGGACTCTGGGTTGTCGACCGGTTCCACCTGAAAGGCCACTTCCATGCTGTCCCGATACCAGTCATTGGTGCTCCGAACCATATCGAGCCATTCCATCAGCTCCTTGATATCTTCACGGGCCGAATAGCGATCATTGCCTTGCGGACGGGGAAGGGCGTTCCACCGCCGGGCAAATTCTTTCAGGATGAGGTTTTCCATCAATTCCCGCGCCTTGAACTGGTCCTCGGGCAGGTTGCCGGTCAGCAGATTGAAGGCCTTCTCCACGCCGCTGGCGTAAAGGGGCGGGTCGTAAGCTTTTGCCACGTGGGCGAAGGTCGCGTTACCCGCGCCGAGAGACCGGCGATGCAGGTATTGCCAAGCGGCTTCGGCATAGGGCCCCAAGCCGTTGCCAGCCATCAGGCGTTTCACTTCGTTCTGGTGCTTTTCCCGAGCCTGATGGTGGACGTTCTCGTGCCACGAGGCCCACTGCTCCTTCATGAAATTGCCGAGATCCTCGTCACTTTCCAGCGGATCGCTGGGCTGATCCATCCACCAGATGCCCATGCCAGGGACGAAGCGCGAGTAGTTCATCAGCATTTTGCCGACAGACATGAAGCTTTCAAACTGCCCGATCGACAGCTGCTGCCCGGCCCCGACGTTGTAGAAACCCTCGCCTGCAGCGGTGTCGGAAGTCAGGTATTGCGCGAGATTGTAATCGTGGCCGGTGAGGTCCTCGATCACATAATCGAACTCCTTGCTGCTGATGCGCGGCATGACCACATCCCCCGGGTCGTTGGGCTGCGCATTTTGGATCTTCATCAGCTCCTGGTGGAGCCACTCGACCATCGATTCACGCTCCGGACCGGTCGGGTGAGCGGGGGCCTCGGGTGTCGGCATTTCCTTTTCCGCGATGACCCACTCGAGGTCTTCGAGGAGAATCGGTTTGGAAAGGTAATCCGCCTCGGTCTCCAATACCGCGAGGTCGAGGTTACCCTTCTCGTCAGCGGGGTTGTGGCACTCGTGGCAGTACTTCTGAAACAGGCCATGTGCCTGTTGAAAGTCGATTTCGCCAAACGCAGTGCCCGCAATTGTGACGAGTGGGAGGGAATAGGTCAGCAAGTGTTTCATAGGGGAAGCTAAAGGTAATAAAACCACAAGTAAAGGGGGTGAGTTTCACCCCCTTTTCCTATTGTACGATTTAAGAAACCGGAGGCTTTTACGAAAGGCCCTTCATCGGGAAGTGGCTATTGCCGAACTGTGTCAGCGGATCGCCATTAACCCGGGTACCGCCAATCCTCTGCGCGAGCGCGAGGTGCAGGTTGCACAAGCGCCGCTCTTCGAGACTTTCCGGCCGCAGATACCGCCCGTGGGAGATATCGCAGTTTTTGCCGCCAGCGATCATCAAGGGAAGGTCATTCGCGTCGTGCGGATCGCCGTCGCGCATCGTCGAGCCGAAGAGGATGACGGTGTTGTCCAACAGAGTCGATCCGTCTTCGCCTTCCACAATGCCGCCCATCTTGTCCATGACGTAGGACAGCAGGCCAAAGTGGAACTTGTTGATTTCAGTGTACTGGCGGAGCATCTCCGGGTTTTTCCGGTGGTGGGAGATACCGTGGTGGCCGGTATTGGAAACGCCGTTGAGGAACCCGAAGCTTTGACCGGTAATGTCGTTTTCGAAGAGCATCGTGGCGATGCGGGTCTGGTCCATCTGGAAGGCCAGCACCACGATATCGAGCATGAGCTTGAGGTGCTCTTCCTTGTCCTTGGGAATCCCAGCAGCCGGGCGGGCAATGTTCGGCTCCTTGATCGAGGGGCGCCAGTCGGTGAAGCGATCCTCCGCGGTGGCCAGCGCGATACGCTGCTCGATGTCGCGAATTGCCGTCATGTATTCTTCAAGCTTGGCACGGTCGTGCGTACCGAGGCGGCGGCTGACATCCTTGGCTTGATCCTTTACGTAGTCGAGCACGCTTTTGTCGCGGATCAGACCAGATACGTCGAAGAGCCGGTCGAACGCCTGTCGCGGGAACACTTCGGGAAGCACCGGAGTTGTCTTCGAGCTCCAGGTCAGCGTCGCGTTGAGCACGTTTTTCCCTGCACCCTCTCCGCCGAGAACGAGATTGGAAATCGGAGTGTTTTTCCCGATAGTCCGACCAAGATAGTTGTCGATGGTTTCTGCGACCTGCGGAATGTCGCCCTTGCGGATGACCTCACCGCTGAGGAAGTTTGTGAAGTACGGGGTATGCACGCCGACGGTGTCGTCGAACAAGTGCATATTGTCGATGAACAGGAGGTTATTCTTGTGCTTCTCGAGCGCCTTCATCGATGGGCCGAGCGTTATACCGTTGGCGGTCTGTTCCACCTTGTACTCGTAAGGGTTCACGCCGTTGGCAAATACCATCGTAGCCCACCGACGCGGAGGCTCTGTGACGCCATAGGCAGCAGAAGTGCGCTTGTCCTGTGCCCAGGCCAGGCTCGGAAGGGCCGGAAGAATCATTGAGGCGCCCAGGCCACGAAGAACCTGACGGCGTGACACGGTGGCGCGGTGAAAATGTTCGGGGACGTCTTTCATAACGGCAGGTGAAACAGGATTGATAGTTGGGGGGAAATCAACTGGTCAGCATGGGACATTAGGCGAGGAAAGCACCCAGAAGTACAGTTCCTAATCCCGAAGGCCAGGAATGCTGATTTCTTTGGTACAAATGCGTTCTGAGATCAGATTTCCGACGATTCGATAAGCCTAAGTTAGCCTGACTATCAGGAAAATGCTATCCCTCCAACGGGGGAAGCCACTTCAGCTGACCTCTGGGACCGCTCAAAGCGGTAAATGATCCGCGAGAGCCAGCGCCGGCCCGCCGTAGCAGAGCTACGGTGTGCGGAGGGGCGGCGGGCGATGAGCAAAGCCCAAGGTCGGAGACCAGGTTCGGGCTATTCCGCGGTGGCGACGCTCGTTTCGGTAAACTCGCCGAATGCGTGGGGAAGCTGCTGGCTGATTTCTCGCAAATAGCCCTTCAGGCGGCGCAAGTCTTCGCCGTAAGCCTCGTCGTCAACAAGGTTTTTCATCTCGTGTTCGGACTTCTTGATTGCAAAGGCCAGCGGCAGGGACGCATCCAGCTCCGACGGTAGGTGGTAAAGGGCATCAATGGGGTCTTGGCGGGCCCATTGGCCTTTGGCGGGTTGGCCGCGCAGGTCGTGCATTTCACCCGCGAGAACGCGTTCTTCGATTTCCGGCGGGTAGCGAAGCGCGAGATATTTAAAGCCGCTCCGATCGACGATGGCGCGCTGATAGCCAATTTCCGCAAACGCGAAATCCCGCGGGCTCGGGTCGCCCGCGAGCAGGTGGTCGGCGACCGACACGCCGTGTATGGCCCCGTCCGTGGGGATCAGCTCAGCCCCGGCGAGCTCCGCTATCGTTGGCGCGATATCGACCTGTTGCACCAGGTCCTCGCTGACCCGTCCCGGCTCGATTTTGCCGGGCCAGTACACGATTCCACCGGAGCGTATGCCACCCTCGCGGCAGGTCCATTTGGCGTCACGGCCATGGTCGGACAGCACAAAAACGATCGTGTTGTCCGCCACGCCCATCGCGTCGAGTTTGTCCATCAGAACGCCTACGGCGTCGTCGAGCCAAATGACGCCGGCTGCATGCGGTTCCCCGAACCAGCCAATGCCGTCAACCTCAGCCTGCGCCCCGCGCTCGAGGACGCTCTCGCGGCTCGGCTGAACCGCGGGGAAATCCACCCGTCCTATCGGCGTGATACTGCGGTCGGTCTTTAGCGACTCCTCTTCCGGCGGCCAATGGACCAGCGTCGGGTTCACCACCAGAAGAAACGGGTTTTCCGATTCTTTGGCCTGATCGAGGAATTTCAGCGCATTCCATGTAATCCAGTCCTGATTGTGCACCTGCACGTCCTTATAAAAGTTGTCCGGCTGCGGATTGTCGTGCCAAAGGCCCTCTGCGAAGTCATAGCCACCGTCATAGCAGCCCTGCTGGGCAAGTTCGAAGTTGTGGCGCAGTTTCGCTAACTTCTCGGGATCGTTGAGTCCGCTCGGTCCGACCGTCTTGATCCGCTCGCCAGTAAAACCGAGGTGGTACTTGCCGACCATTCCGGTGGTGTAGCCAGCCTGCTGCAGGCTGTACGGAAGCGTCCAGCGCTCGGTTGGGCGGTTGTGCCGGTCGCCGAGATCCTGCAGAACCATCACGCGGCCGCCCGCTGGGTACTCCATCAACGTGGCCGCAGCGGAGCTCGCGTAGCGGCCGGTTTGCAAACCGTAGCGGCTGGGCGCGCAAATGGCCGTGGAGACGTAGAAGCGGTCCAGGCGCAGCCCGTTTTTGGCAAGGCGGTCGATATTTGGCGTATCCTGGCCGCCATAGCAGCCGAATTGACTCAACGCCTGATCGTCCGTGTAAATGACCACCACGTTCGGCCTGGCGGCAAAAACTCCGGTCAGGCTCCAGGCAATCGTGATAAGCAAAAGAAAAACCTGCTTCATTGTTGCATCATTAGCACTTAAGCTTGGCGTGCTTCACCAGAACCTATGGTGCGTACCAAAATTGTTACCTAAATGGAATCCCTGACAATTACGGGCAAAAGCTCGTCGCCGCTCGCTCTCGAGCGCGGGCTCGCCCTTCTCGAACTTGTGGCCACTCAAACTCACGGTCTTACCTTCACAGACGTGCAACAGCGCCTTTCGGTTCCCAAAATGACTGCGTCGCGCCTGCTCAAAGCGCTGTGTGATCTCGGTTACTTGGAAAAGGCTGACGGCGTCTACCGCCGGGGGGATCGCTTTGTGGCGCTGACAGAAGCTGAGCCGGTGGAAAGCCGCCTGCGCCGCGTGTGCCTCGAGCCATTGGAGCGCCTGGTAGAAGCGTGCGGCAACTCCGGGCTGGTGGTCCACTGGACGGGGACGGTGCTGGAATGCCTCGAGCGGGTGTTGCACGAGGAGTCGCTGGTTTTAGTCCCGCCGGGTCATGTTGTGCAGAGTTTTTATGCCTACCCGGCAAGCATTTTCTGCTTGAGTGAGAAGCAGTGGGAACAGGATTTTGCCGCCCGCGGCCACCGGCTAAAGGCAGAGGGGGTTACGCAGGCGTGGTATGCCCAGGAGCGCGAGCGGTACCTGGCGCTGGGCTTCGCTTTCGGCAATCTCGCCCAGCGCCACCGCCTTGCCTCTCCTTTGACCGTCGGCGGTGAAATCGTCGGCGCACTGGTCATCGGCGGCACGCCACAGAGCCTCCCGCTCGAAAAAATGGATGAAGTGGGCCGAAAAACAGCCGAAGCGGCCAGTGCTTGCAGTGAAAAACTGCAGCCCTGAAGCCCGGACGCTTACGATTGTCGGCGGCAACGATGCATACGTGCTCGAAATGAACCGCGCCGCCCGCCGCAAAATGACGGCCACCTGCGAACTCGACGTCGTCGCCGGAGCCAGTCATCTCTTCGAAGAGCCCGGCACCCTCGACAAAGCCGCCCGAGGCGCTGGAAAGTGGTTTCGGCAGCATTTGAGCTCCTAAAACCTCGCGAAGGTTGACTCTGCCGGCAGTTGACCAGCTTGGCAAAAATCCTCGCAGAAAGCTTCAGGCGTGCGAAAGGTCGCTAGGCCAGCAGCAGGGCCGCAAACCGGCCATACGCCTCGGCCCAGCGGGCGGCTTCTTGCGGGCGGAAGGTGACAGTCGGGAAGGAGTCGGCGATAATGTGGCGGCCTTCGTGAAGGCTGCCGATGGCGCCGTCAGCAAGCATCTGGGCAAGCACATTGCCGAGCGCAGTCGCCTCGACCGGCCCTGCCAGCACAGGTACGCCGAGCGCATTGGCAGTACACTGATTGAGCAGGTTATCCTGGCTGCCGCCGCCGATCAGGTGCAGGCGTGCCGGAGGTTTCGGAAGATGCTGGCACAGGCGCTTCCACACATGGGCGTACTTCAGCGCAAGGCTGTCGTAAATGCAGCGCATGACCTGCGCATGGCCTTCGGGAACGGGCTGGCCCGATTCCCGACAGAAATCGGCAATCTTTTCCGGCATGCGCCCGGCCTGCGCGAAGCGGGCGTCGTCGGGGTCGATGAAGCTGCGGAAAGGCTCCGCTTCGGCTGCAAGTTGCTCGAGGCGAGCGAAGCTCAGCTCCGAGCCCTGCCCCTGCCAGTACCGGCGCGACTCCTGTGTCAGCCACAGGCCGCAAATGTTTTTGAGGAAGCGGACGGTATGGCCGATGCCGATCTCGTTGGTAATGCCGTCGGCAAAGGACTGGTCGTTGATCACGGGTTCGGGCAGCTCCAACCCCATCAAAGACCAGGTGCCGCTGCTGAGGTAAGCCATCGGCTCGTCCTCGGAAGGGACCCCGGCAACGGCGCTGGCGGTGTCGTGCCCCGCTACGGTGACGACGGACAACGACCGCAGGCCCGTGGCTTCCGCGACGACATCGCGCAGCTTGCCGAGGCGGGTCGCCGGGTCGGTCAGTTCCCTGAACAAGTGCTGCGGCAGCCCGAGCGCGGTGATGAGTGCCCGGTCCCAGTCGCGGGCCTGCGGATGGTATAATTGCGAGGTGCTTGCGAAGGTGCGTTCCTGAATGCGCTCCCCGCTCAGCCAGTAGGAGAGCAGGTCGGGGATGAACAGTAGGTCCTGCGCGGCGTCCAGGACCGGCGCCCTTGCTTCGCGCTCGGCGAAAAGCTGGTAAATCGTGTTGAAGGGCAGAAACTGCAGGCCCGTGCGGTCGTAGATTTCGCGTTGCGGGATGATCTTGAAGACGCGGTCCATCATTCCGTCGACCCGCGTGTCCCGATACTGGTAGGGAAGCCCGAGCAAGTGACCGCTTGCGTCGAGCAGGCCGTAGTCGACACCCCAAGTGTCAACGCCGACGCTTACCGGGGCGTCACCGAACTGCGTTGCCGCTTCGCGAAGCCCGTCCAGAATGTGCAGAAAGAGCCCGGAGAGGTTCCAGTGGCTGCCGCTTGGCAGAACCACCGGTGTGTTGTCGAAGCGATTCAGTGCGTTGAGGCGCAGGCGTGAACCATCAAACTCCGCCGCCAAAACACGGCCGGAACCGGCGCCGAGATCAACGGCGAGGTAGGTCTTTGGGGATTTCATGTGGGAAGAAACGGCTGACGCCGGAACTCCGGCGTTTCATGTTCTTACGGGTGAGGCCCAAGGCGGCGCAAGCGCCAGATTGCCACCTTTGGCTCCGCACGCCCCGGGATCGGGACACCGGTGGCTTACGCCGAGCGCATCGCAGACGGGACCGTGAGCCTCCTCACTACCCGACCACGGTTTCGTCGGGCGAATTGTTGCCGCTGAGACGCGCGATAAGCACTTTAGTATATCGCGCAGAGGTGAAAGCCAGCCACCACACAGGGCTTTCCTCAGAGCTTACCCGCAGGTCTATCCGCGGAAGCCCCAGCCGTCTTGTTCGCAGAGGTTTTTGAGATCGCTGCGCTGGGGCAGGTAGGCCTTGAGTGCGGCTTCATATGCTTCCTCGCTGAGGGCTGAGCCGCCAAGATTGGCGACAGCGCGTTTAAGGTTTTCGGTGTCAGCCTGATCATTCTCAGCGGCAGCTGCTCCGGAAAAACTGTGGCAGGCGTAACTCGCCAAACTGCTGTGCATGATCTTCGTCAAGCCCATTGGCGGGTGCTCGCTTTCCGGCAGGCAGTTCATCACGAAAAAGGCATCGGCGAGCAGGAGCACGGCTCTGTTCGAGCTGCCGTGAGTGAAAGTAAAAGAGGATCGGGTACGCCAGGTGATTGTGAGCGTGGCGATCAATGGCGGACGACAGCGAAATGAAGTGCGTTTTCAGAGACGTGCGTTCGGAGGCGAAGCCGGAGCCGGTGGCCAGCTCCTCGATGGTCTCCCCAAGCCCAAAAATTTCCTGAGCAAGGTGGCGGCGATCGAGCGCTGCAGACACCACCGAGAGCACGAAGGGAAGCGAAATGGTAATCAATGCCGACGCGAGCACGGCACCTACCGGAGCGACCAAGGTTGCCGGAAAACTGCGTGGTGCGTAGTCACCGTAGCCCACTGTGGAGAGCGTGATCTGGGTGAAGTACGCCAGTTCGACCAAGTTGGGCGACGCACCCGTTTTGCTGTTGGCGACTTCGAGAATTTCGGCGGCGAAAAGGCAATAGGCGGCTGCAGTTAAACCGAGGTACCACGGGGCAATCGTCATCACCAGCATGAGAGGGCCAACCTTCTCCAGAACGCCGTGGATACGCCTGCTATCGTGCATCGCTTCAATCACCCTTTGACTGAAGATAAAAGGATGCTTATCAAGATGTGAGGTTCCTATAACATCGGGCCATTTGCTTCCTTTATCTTTAAGGTCTACAATCGGCATCGGGAAATAATCTTTCTCAAGCGTTAGTGGCTCACCCGATTTGACTGCTTTCTCTAACAGCTCTGGAAAAGTGCCTCCTTTGAATTTTCCTGTCTGCATCCACTCTATCGCTGGATAGCCCCGTCCTTCAACACTTTGGAAACGATAAAAGCTATTACTTTGCATAACAGTTTCATTCGCCCGCGGCTCAGCACCTAGTCACCGGGGCTGGCCTGACTGCGTTGGATCAGACGGCTGACGCCGTTTTTGCGGTTGGTGTTCGTTGCTCCCTTGGCCCTAAAGGCCCGGTTGACCATGCCGCGGCTCTTCGGTGCTTCGCCGCCGATTTCGTCGAGACTCGTCGGCAGATCGCCCTCGTTACCGGAGCCCGTTTCACCCGGCGCCTTTTCGCTAAGAGGTTCCACGGCGACCGTTTTGGGTTTCGGGCGGCTTGATTCGGCGCGCGCAAGCAACTCTTGCACGCTCATTTTTGTCCCGAGTCGTTGCTGCAGCTCGGTCGGAGGCGTGTCCTCGCCGGATTCGCTTCCCTCCTTTGCGTCTTGGCCGGTGGGTGTGTCCGGCGCCTTCGCCGTGGCATCATCCACTCTGGCCGCGGTCTCCGTTTCGGAAGATTGGCCGGAATCCGGGCGCTTCCGCACGAACGTGGTCGGCTGCGGCGGCAGTGTCTCCTTTTCAGGCGGCGTGGAGGCCGCCGCTGGTCTTGCGATCAGAGATTCGGAGGTAGCCGTCGCGGGTTTTGCAGCCGGCTCTCTGCCTTCCGACCCGAACGGTCGCAGAGGCGTTACGGGAGGTTTCCCGGGTTTCGGTTGCTGCGAGGTTTTTGCGCTCACGATCTCAGGCGCGAACGCCACGCCGGTTTGTGGCTCCTCGGCGGGCGCGCTGCCCTCGCGTCGGGCCCGTTCGGCGGCGAAATTTGCTACAAGATCGGACCTCGACGGATGTTCTCCGGCTGCGGCTTCGAGATCGCCGAGGCGGAATTCCAAACGCTGCAGGCGTTGCCAGAGCTTGGCGTTTTCCTGCGACAATTCACCGCTGGCCTCGGGATTTGCGAAAAACTCCAGAACGTAGGGCAGGGCTCCCAGCAGGCCGCCCAGCGCGACGCCTCCGATGATCAGACCCATCGCCAGGGGTGTCAATGGCTGCCCGGAAATGATCCCAATTGAGGCGGCACCCAGCACCAGGAGCGCGTCTGCCACCCAGAAAGGCCATTTCGGCAAGCGCCGTTGCGCTTTGTCCCGAAGGTTAGTCATAGCGGCAGCATACGCAGCGCTTGCCAAGCGGCAAAACCTTTGCGCGGTGAGTTCTTCCCAAGTTATTCACAACGCTGGCCACCCGCCACGCGTGCTCCGATCTCCATATCGGCATCGGCAGCCGCGAGGGGCGATCCGGAAATTGACGCTCCCGTCCGCTATGTCGGCTCCCCCTATCCGCGCAAGCGGGCGATCATTTCGCGCACGGCTGCCTCGAGGCCGACGAAGAGCGCGCGGCTGACGATGGCATGGCCGATATTGAACTCGCGGATATGCGGTAGCAGCCGGGCTTCCCGGACGTTGACGTAGTTGATGCCGTGTCCGGCGTTGACGCCGAGGCCGACCTCGTGGGCAAACAACGCTCCCTGACGCAAACGCTCGAATTGTTCATCACGTCCGGCGTCATCGTAATAGGCGTTGGCGAAGGCTCCCGTGTGCAGTTCAACGTAGTCGGCGCCAGTGGCGACGGCCGCTTCGATCTGGTGGGCATCTGGGTCGATGAACAAGCTGACGGCACTGCCGGCGAGCCGCAGTTCCGAAACAAGTCCACGCAAGCGCTCAAGGTCGCCGGCGACGTCGAGACCGCCCTCGGTTGTCACCTCCGCGCGGCCTTCCGGGACGAGCAAAACGCACTCCGGTTTCACCTCCTTGGCAAAGGTGACCATAGCGTCGGTCGCCGCCATCTCGAGATTCATTGCGGTCTGCATGATGGCCTTGAGCCGGTGGACATCGTGCGGCTGTACGTGTCGGCGGTCTTCGCGCAAGTGCAGCGTGATGGCGTCAGCCCCCGCGCGCTCGGCGATCATCGCAAGTTGCACCGGATCGGGTTCCACTATTTGTCCGTGCGCCACCGCATTGTCGCGGTAGCGCGCCTGACGGACGGTTGCGGTATGGTCAATGTTGACTCCGAGCAGCGGTCGTATCGGGGGAAAGGCCATAGATCGACAATCGTCTCAGACTCGGGCTTAAAAGTCAAAACATTGGTCATGCACGCTGAGGGTTTTTAGTGGTTAGTACCGTTGACATTCAAATTATAGTGGTCAGGTGCGTCATTCGGGCCCGGATTCCGAGCGCTTGCCAACTTATCCTTGGTTATGCCACCAGTTCCCGAACTTGGGCGATATTGGCCTCGACGGCCTCACGGTAGGGATTTCGGCCAGTCGCGGGGTCGTCGAGGAAGTGCCACACGCCGCCGCAGTCCTTTTCCATCCGGGGGATAACGAAATTATCGTAGAAGCCGGGCGTTTTGGCTAACAGGTCTTCGTAGTTAGCGAACGGCCTTTCGTTCATCCCAAGCCCCTGAAAGTCGTAACTTTCCACAAATTCGCGATACAGGACCGGTAGTTTTTCCACGTACCGGGGGTCGCTCATCTGGCCGATGAAGTCTGCCGTGCAAACCATCTGGCCAAGCCTTTTTTCCGTGGCATTTTGAAACGGGATGGCGGCGATGCTGCTGCGCGGCCCGGTGCAGCGGATCAGATTTTCCACGGCTACAATCGCGGATTCCGGCCAGTCGCGGCGGTGAAGGTAGGCGCGGGCGTGCTCGCAGCTGCGGATCTCGTGGATATGGGTGTACTTTGCGCCCGTTCCTTCCGTGTCGCCTTCGCGTTTGAGGTAGCCCAGATCGTGCAGCATAATCGCCAGCAACCCGATGTTGAAATCGTCGGCGGTCAGCGGGGGCGCCTCGCCGTGATCCTCGCGCCCGCGCATCAGATCGACCATACAAACGGTTGCCTGAAGTGTGTGTTCGAGGTCGTGGTACAAGGTGTCCATCGCCTGAAACCCGACATAATAGCCCGCGAACATCTCTGCGAGGTTGCGAAACCGACGAGTGATGAAGCTGCTGTCACTGCCTGGGAACAACTGTTCGAAGATGCGGCGCACATAGGCGCCGACCGCCTCGGGATCGTGCGTGTCGAGTTGCGGCAGGGCCGCCCATGGGGCGCTCACAGGCTGCATATTGTGTTCGATTCTAGAATAACGGAACCGTTACGCAACGACTTCTTACCTAAGGAACGTTTCCTCGCCGCAATTTGACAAATTTTTGACTTCGGGGAACGCGCACTGGGTCGCGAGATGACCAGAAACCTTGCAAGTGGGGTATGGAGGGCGCGGGCCCGAAGCGATGCGCCAAGCGGCTGCCGTGCGGAGTCGCCGTTGCTTTTGGCTTTCCCTGCGCAGAGGGACGATTCAGCTTTCGCAGGCAAATGGGAGCGAAACACGGATGGAGGATTGGCCTGACGGGCGGGATTGCGTGCGGCAAGTCAACCGCGGCGCAGGCCTTCGAGACTGCCGGGTTTCGACGGATTGATACCGACGCTGTCGTTGCCGACCTGCTGAAGGACGATGTGGAGGTCCGCTCCGCGCTGGCAAACCGCTGGGGCGGCGCGGTACTGCGACTCGACGGGGTCGACAAAGCCGTGATCGCGCAGCGGGTATTCGCGGACGAAGCAGAGTTGCGCTGGCTCGAGGGGCTGCTGCATCCCCGTGTCGGCTCCATCTGGCGGGCGGCGCTCGAGGCCGAGCCGAAGGCGCGATGGCTCGTTGAAATTCCACTCCTGTTTGAAAATAAGCTTGAAACTGCCTTCGATCGCACTGTTTGTGTGGAGGCGAGCGAAGCTTTGCAGCTTCAGCGACTCGCCGCCAAGGGTGTCACCGCTGAACAGGCCAAGGCTCGCATGCGACGCCAGCTGCCCCTTCGCGAGAAAGTCGCCCGGGCTGACCGGGTGCTCTCCAATTACGGTGAGCCCGCTTTTTTGCAGCAGCAGGTCCAGTGGCTGGTATCCCGCGATTTTGATTTGACCCGTTAAGCCGGCGACGTGCTGGCAGTTGTTCCTAATTTTCTTTGCCGACCGGCCTCTTGATTGCCGGTACATGCCCAGTTACACCCCGATGATGAGTGACTCCGAGGACGCCACGCCCGAGCTTCCGTTGACCGACGAACCGGCCACCACCGAAGCGAAGCCAAAAAAGAAAACGACCCGTAAACGCGCGACCAAAAAACGCGCCGCTCCCGCAGCTGATGCCGGAGCTTCCGAAAGCGGTGAGGCCGCGACCGGCACTGCCTCCGGCAGCGGGCAGGAACCTGCACCGGCAGCCTCGACCGAGGCCGCCCTGCGACCCCGTGACGAGGGAGAGACGTTTTCGTTCAGCCCGGACGAAGTCGATGACTACGGCGATCGTGCCGCTCGCGAAGAGCGCAAAGCGAACGAGTCGAGCGAGGACACGCAGGGGAATGACCGGGCCGGAGAGAGCCAGCAAGACGACGGGAATCGGACGGAGCGCCGGGATGACAGTGCTCAGGCAGAGACGAATGATGGCGCCAATCGCGAGGGTGGCAGGCCAGCCGACGCGGGAGGCGAAAGCCAGCGTCACGGTGGCGAGGACAGCCGTGGATCGCGTGGGGGTGGAAAATTCGATCGCAAACGCGAAAAATTCGACAAGAAAAAAAAGTTCGAAAAGGGCAAAGGGCAGGGCGGTCCCGGCCCGCAAGGAGGCGGTAACCAGCCCCCACAGCAGCAGTCGCGCAGGGACAAGTTTAAGAAGGGCAAAGGCGGCAAGCGGCCCCATTGGCAAAACGATTTCGCCGCTGCGGACGATGAGGAGCTCGATCCTCCCGTTACCGACGCCCTCGCGGAGAGCGGCCTGCTGGTTTCGGATTCGGCCATGGAAACATTCCGCGATACGGTGATCGATCCCGATGCGGAATCCCTGGACTATACTGAGCTTTCTGCCCTCAAACTCGGTCCGCTGGTGCAGGAGGCGGAGAAAGCCGGCTTGGAATGGGAAGGCCCCCCAAGTCGCCGCAAGCTCCTGACGGCCTTCATGGAGATGGCGGCCCAGACCAAACGGCCCGTGCAAGCCAAGGGCGTTGTCGAAATCGCCGAAGAAGGCTACGGCTTCATCGTGTTCGCACACGACAACTACCGCCTCAAGACCGACAGCCCGTACCTCGCGCCGAGCTTCATTACACGCAACGTTATCCAACGCGGACACGAAATCGAGGCTGACCTTCACCCGCCGATGGGCGAGGACACCTGTCCGTTCGTCTCCAAGGTGCACCACGTGATGGGTAAAACGCCCGACGAGATCGAACACCTGACCCCTTTTAAAGAACTCACGGCCTACTATCCGACTCAACGTATTGTGATGGAGGCAGAGCAGGGGGGGCTGAAGAAGTGGTACAATATTTCCATGCGCCTGGTCGACCTGCTGAGCACGTTTGGGCTTGGCCAGCGTGCCTTGATCGTG